>JAYSPI010000073.1:0-3355 GCA_043722215.1 Prosthecobacter sp. | reverse complement strand
TATTCTTCTTTGCTCGTATGACTCATGATCCCAGATAGTGTTTGCATCTGGGTGTCATTCTTTCTGGCGCAACGACCGACTACAGCCGATTTCTCATCCCCTCTCCGGTGTCATTCTACTTGGCGCAATGCGATTGTGTGGTCGGGTGGGTGGTTTTTACTTTCCTAGGCTTTCGCCGGTGTGTTACACTAATAGGTTGAATCGTCACGTGCGGCGTGCCTGCTCGGTGTCGGCGTGACCTCTGCACCGCTTCCCCCTCCCTCACCTAGATCGCGAGTTTGTGATGTCCCCAAATCCATGGCGTTCTGTGCTCCGCCAGCCCGCATTTTCGATAGTCGAAATGGTGGCGGTCATGGCGGTGTTGGTGATGCTTAGCCTAGCTGGTCTCAGCGCCTGGCTCGGGACGGCGGCTCAATCGCGCGCGGCGACCATGGATGTGTTGGTCGGTCTCGTCGAGCAGGCGCGCGCCGCGGCGATCACGTCACGGAGTGATGTGGTGCTGGCAGTGGCTCAGCCCGGAGATCTGCCTGCGGGCGACGGTCGCTGTCGTTGCGGGTGGTTTCAAGTGGCGTCATGGCCAGATGCGGCGGCGATCGGTCCGCCTACAGTGGTAGGGGTGCAGATGTCGCGCTGGCGTCCGTTGGACGCTGGTATCGTCTTGCTCGGCGGCTCGGTCGATGGCTTGGATAATCCGATGGACGCGCCGCCGCTAACGATTTTGGCGGGTCCAGGCGAGTCGAATCCGCTGACCGTGCATGCGTTGGTCTTCGATCCCCGGGGCGGCCTGCGCTATCCGGGCGGGTCAACACCGGTGGTCATGCGCCTCGCAGAAGGCGGGTATCGTGGCGGCTTGGCCGCACCCAGCCGACGTAGCACGGTGACCGGGGTGAGCGAAAGTCGCTTGAAAATCGGTCGTGTAACCGGCCATTCCTATAGAATCGACTGATGAAACCGGCACGTGAGAAGCCAGGCATCCGCTGCGGAGCGTTGTTGTTGGAAGCGGTGATCGCCATCGGTGTGTTAGCAGTGACAATTCCGTTAGTGTTTGAGGTGCTCGGTGAGGCCGCCAAATCCTGCGGCGCGGCGCGCGCTGAAACCTCCAGCTGCTGGATCGTGCCCGCCTGCATTGCGGAGGTGAGCGCTTCGCGCGAGGGTTGCCCGCAATGGCTGCCTGTCAGCACCTGTGGGCAGGTCTTTCCGCCTAGCGGCGAGGTATGGGCGCTGGCGTTTTCCCGCTCGGGCGATCCGCTCGGGTGTTTATCTAAAGCGCACTACGAGCAAGGAGTTCGAGTCGTAGCGGGTCAATCAGTGCGATTCATCGCCGCGCTGGAAGCCTCGCCAGCGGCCGCGACCCCGGGATTAAGCGAGCCGTTGGTGCGAGTGCATGTCGCGATAGAATATCCGGCAGTGTGGCCGGCTGCGCGGCGCGAAAAGATCGATTATTACACCTATTTGCCATGAAATCGCCCACTCATCACGGTTGCGGGTTTTCATTGATCGAGCTGATGTGCTCGATGGGAGTCGGTACGATCTTGCTTTTGGCTGCCGCAGCCGTGTTAGGAAGTTATGGTGTCGGCTACCAACGGGTCGGCGGCGACGTTGCGAGCGAACGCGAGGCGCGTGCCGCGATCAGCTGCCTAGCCGCCGATTTGGCCAGTGCCCGGTATCACCCTCACGAGGTGCTGGAAACCTCCGGTGCCAACTGGCCCCTGTCACGGTTGGGCTTCCTCTGCCTGCAATCGGCTCTCGCCCAGTCGGATGCGGGTCGGATCGGCGATCTATGTGCGGTGCACTATGCGATTCAAGACCTGACATTTAGCGGTAAAACGGTGCGCTGTCTGATGCGCGGATGCCGGGACAGTCGGGATACCTTCCAGGCCCTAGAGGCTCATGATCTGGAAGCGCTATTTGCCGCCAATTGTCGGCTCGATGAACCGGTTGCCATCGGCGTGGTGTCGTTTGTCGCTAGACCGCGATCCCGTGATCTGGCGGGTCGTTGGATCGCCTGGGTGGAGAACGATGCAGTCGCCCCAGAGGCCTTGGAGGTGTTGTTGGTTCTCGCACGTCGCGATCTCACAGGCCATCTCAGGACATCCGAGGATTGGGATGGTGCAAGTGCCGCTGCTAAATTGTTAGGAGAACCCTCCGCTGCCGCCCACAACCCGGGGCTGGAAGTCTATCAAGCCGTGATTCAATTTGGAAATCATGAAAACACCCCCATGCCTGCCAAGTGATTGCCGGGCAGCGGGGTTTACCTTGCCGGCAATCCTAGTCGTTACTAGCGCGCTTTTCATTCTCGCGGTTGCGGTGTTGTTGGTGTCCGGTGGCGAGCGGTGCACTGCGCGCTCGTTTGTCGAGCGACAGCGCGCCGAATTGGCGGCCCGCGCCGGATTGGAGGCGATTTGCGGAGTGCTGACTCACGAGACTGCGAACGATGATTTTGTGGTGGTGCAATCTGCGCCTGCGGCCCCGCCTGCGGCGGCGGCACCGCTGTCGGCCCCGAAGATTTTCCTAGTGCGCGGTCGCATCGAGGGGGGTGGGTATTCATATCGTTATGTGCCGCTATTTAGCGCGCTGAGCCTGCCGCCGCCCACCACCGAGCTCGAGGTGCCGGAGGTTGAGCCATTGGTCGGCCCGCCGACGGATGCGCGTGTATCGTTCACCACCTTGCCCTATCAACAACCCGTGAGCGCGGCTTGGCAGTGGGTGCGGGATACTCAGAATCGGGTGGTCACTCGCTACGCCTACTGGGTGGAGGATTTGCAAGGCAAGCTGGACCCCAAGCGAGTGGGTAACCTAAGCGGGCCGGAGCCATCTCACGTCCGCGCTGCGTGGCCATTCTCGGCCCCCGGTCTGAATCCTGCGCCAGCAGGGGATGACGCGCCACCGCTCGATCAGATTGCCCTGTTCACCATTGATCCAGCGGCCACTACGACGGATCAGGGGGCGTTGGCGGCCTCGCTCGTTCATCACCGTCGCTTGCTCGTCTCGCCCGGATCGCTGCTAGCGGCAGCGCGTCTCAGCCCGCCGCTGGTCCGCGACTCGGTGACCGGTCGGCTGACCGAGGTGACTGCGCGCGCCGCCGAGGAAAACCTCGTTGCCGGGCTGCAACCGTATTTCGAGCGCCCAATGATTCCATTTGTGTTAGGGATCGAGCCCGCTCTTGCTGGCGCTCCGCGTGTCAATCTGAATCACCTTTTGTCAGAATCGCCGGACACCGCAGTCGCGGAGATGGCTGCTACGATCCGCGCGGCCTTGCCAGATTTTGACCGGCGCAAGGGTGGCTTTCCCGAGGACTATGTTAAAACCCTGGCCGCAAATGCCATCGACTATGCAGACGCGGACTCAACTCCAA
>JAYSPI010000072.1:0-18971 GCA_043722215.1 Prosthecobacter sp. | reverse complement strand
CGCCAACAACCCCGGATGGTCGGGGGAGGTCGGCGCGCCGCCGCACTGGCAGCCTTTGCTGTGTAGCGGGCTTTTACAGACGAATCTTTACACTACCGGTCGCGGCAGGCCTTGATGATATCCACGCCCACCGCGTCGTTGTAAGCAAACACGGCGACAGGCTTAGCGAGTGCATCAAGCCGGGCATTCAACTCCTTGACCCGACTCGTCCAGTCGATCACTTGCGCTCCGAGGTCGGTGATCAGCGGCGGCAGCGGCGTCACCGAAAAGCCAGCCTGCGCCAGGCGATCAATGAACCCCTGCGCACGCTGCGCACCGAATAAATCGTCTGCCAGCGGCGCATAGGCAAAACGCTTGAATTGCCGGTCCAGGAAATACTCGGCCGCCGCCACGCCAAATGCCGCGTAGTCGGCGTCGATCCGCGCCGCGTTGACATGCGGGTTGAGGCGGGTGATTTCGACGGTGGGCAGCCGAAGTGAGTTTACCTGCTGGGCAAGATCGCCCGAGAATCCGCAATGTGAGATGACCCCGTCGCCGGACCATCCGATGGGTACGATGCCCGTGTATGCCATCGTTGCGTCGAGGTGCCAGCCATGCTCGCGGGCGTATTTTACGACGCCCCGCAGGAACCCGTGGTGCGTCGTGCTCAACACGAGCAGAATACTTCGTGTCATGGTTCTGATTTTGGAACATTTAGATACGAAAATTGCAACATAAAATTCATTACTGACGATTCGTTGAGGTGTTATGAGTGGCGCGTTCGATGCAGCCGTGAGCATGGAGCCTATGTTTGATGTGCGCGGCGACCCCAACTCATTACACATCATGGTTACGCGATCTAATGTTAGGTTCACAGCGAGTTCGGCATGCATGGCGGTGACGGCTGCCGTTCTTTTGGGTTCCGGCGCAGTGGAAGCTGCCGGGTTTTTTGCCTATTACACGCGGCTCGGCTTCGCCGATGTGGCGGAAGCGTCGCAGCCTGGCAGGACATTGACGGGTAAATATGCCGATGTGGTGGTGCAGTTGGCCGCCGGGCGCTTGGTTTTCAGCCGGGAACACAGCTATCTGCCGTATTGGGAGGTGGGCGCGTCGCAGTGGCTGGTTCCCGAAATAGTGGCTCGCCATGGCGATGGACCGCCTGGGAGGCCTGATAATATCAACCGTTGCTCGTATGTGCGCATCATCGATCAAAGCGCCACTGGCGTGGTCGTTCACTGGCGATATGCGCCGGACCTCACGACCGATCATTTCACCGATTTTAAAGGCTCCTACGACGGCTCGCTGGCCAAATACTATCAGGATTATGTGGACGAATACTTCACGATCACCCCGGCAGGCACAGTGACGCGCACGGTGCGGACCGCTCAAGAGAAGGTGGACGTGCACGAAAGTTCCTCGAACCTCAGTCGGCAGAAGTTTTCGCTGAGTGCGCGCGGGATTTCCGGGGTGACCACTCAACCCGCAGTGCCGAAGGATACCGCCCCATCCGCCATCACCGGAGCACGCATTAAGACGCCGCCGGTGGCATCGCCGGCGCGGTGGTGGAAATTTGATGACGGGCAGCGTTCTCGTTCATTGGCGCAGAAATACCTCACGCAGGAGAACGTGAATGCGGTGGATTGTACGATTTCAGGCAACACGGTGATTTGGAGCGAGGGGGTGTCGGGCACATGCCTCTCATTTGACGGATACACCTCGCGGGTGACGTCGCCGGCCGCCGCCGCCCCAGATGTCAGCGGCGGGTTGACGGTGGAGGCGTGGGTGGCAGCGCAAGAATATGCGCACAGTTCTTCGGCCATAGTGGATCACAGCGGCGGCGATGCGAATGGCTACTCGCTGCACATGGACTACTTGGGGCACCTCGAGTTTCACGTGCAAACGCCCGGCGGGTGGATGAATCTGAAGACGACGGCCCAATTGCCATTGCTGAGCTGGTCACACGTGGCGGCGGTCTATGACCCTAGTTCAGGGCTCAGCATTTACATCAATGGGGTGTCGGCAGGTGCTCTGGCCGCATCTGGCACATTGGTGGATGCCACCGGCACCGATATTTGGATCGGGATGTCTCACAAAAATGAGGCTCCGAATGGGACAGTGCGTCCGTTTGCCCGCAGCTTCCTCTCGAACATGGCGTTTGACGGTCTGATTGATGAGGTACGCATCTACGGTCGAGCGCTGAGCCGTTCGCAAATCGCCTCCGACCACGCGGCCTTGGTGCCCACCAAGATCCAACCATTGCGCTATCGCGTCATGCCCAGCGGCACGCCGGATGGAACGTTTGGGGCTCACTACGCAAAACTCGCCTACACCCCGGCGTGGGACAACCTGTGGCGGGTGGGCGGGCACCCGGACATCGTGGTGGGATTTGACCGTGATCCGGTGCGGATGGTATTTTGGCGAGGGACGGGTTACGGCCTCTCCACCGTCAGCGAAAATGGCATTTGGGTCAGCGACCAGAGTCCAGAGAATTGGAGCGAAGGGCAGAGTTTCGCAGAACACATGTCCGATAAACAATGCCGGTTCTCCCACGTGCGATTGATCGAAAATACGCCTGCGCGAGTCATCGTGCATTGGCGGGTGGCGGGTAGCATGATCGACTATAAGTTGCTCACCACTCATGATCCGTGGGGCGATTGGACGGACGAATACTATGCCATTTATCCCGACGGCGTGGCCGTGCGATATCAAGAGGTTCATGCCAACACCCCGTCGCGGCTGGGTGAAGTCATTCAGCATGAGATGCTCAATCAACCCGGTACTCGCCCGGAAGATAACGCCCACGACGAAATGATTACCGTGGCCAACCTGCAGGGCCAGACGCAACGCTATGATTGGTCGAGTGGTAAGGGCGCCGTGAGCCTTGATCCTGGCATTTCAAAAGAGAATATCGAGTACATGAACCTCAAGGCGAAGTACAAACACTACATCATCGGCGAATCAGGCTCCTCCTGGAAAGCCTTTGGTCTTTGGAATCCCACCTATTCGAGATTCAGTTGTTGGAACCATTGGCCGGTCTCGCAGTTTCCCGATGATGATCGCGACGCACGTTGGCCGGATCGCCCGAGTTCCGCCTGCGCGGGTAACCTTTATCCTGTAAGACACAATATCTCGCCCTATCAACAGCAGGTGATCGATCTGTACGGTCTGAGCACTCACAGCGCCGCCGGTCTCGTGCCACTCGCAAAGTCGTGGGCACAGGCACCGGCGATCCATTCCCTCGCCGATTGCCAAGAGGCAGCGTATGTGACATCGGAGCGGGCGTATCATCTCACCGCCACAGGGAGTGCGCCGTCGGTTCAAATTGCGGCCAGCACTGGATCCCCGCTGGTCAATCTCTGCCTGGTCGTGAAGCGCTGGACCAGCCCAGCCACCGTGCCGGCTCGTCTGTTGATCGACGGGGTAGAGTCGCCTGCGGGCACGGATTTCCGCCAGGGAATAGTTAGAGATACCGCTGGCAACCCGATGCTGGTAGTCTGGGTGGCGCGTGAGGCGACCACCCCCGTGACGTTCACCTTACTTGTCAAGAAGCCATCAACGCCCACCCCATAGAACTCTATTTTCGATCATGAAATTTGGTATTCATTCATTATTATTTCAGGAGACCTTCGTTGAGAAGGACTTGCCATTGTTAGATCGTTGCCAGCGGATGGGTTTCGATGCGGTTGAAATCATACCGTTCAACCCGGACGCCTTTCCGGCGAGCAAGGTTCGGCAGGCCGCCGCGGACCTCGGTCTTGAGATCAACACTGGGTTTGGTATGCCCGCCGAGTGCAACACGATCAGCCCGGATCCATGCGTGCGCCGGGCTGGCATCGAGTTATCCCGCAAGCTTGTTGACCTCTCGGCAGAAGCCGGCGCACGGGTCTTCGGCGGAGTCATCTACTGCGGGTGGGGTTACCTGACCGGCCGGATGCGCACTGCCGACGAGTGGCAGTGGGGGGTGGACGCGACCCGCGAGATCGCCGAATACGCGCAACGCAACGCACCGGGCTTGGTGCTCGGGATTGAGACGCTCAACCGCTTTGAGTCCCATTTTCTCAACACGGTCGCCGATGGTCTGCGCTTCATTGATGCGGTCGGAATGCCGAATGTGATGCTCCACGCCGATACCTTCCACCTGATCCGCGAGGAAGATAACTTGGTGGCCGCGATTGAATCAGCTGGCTCGCAACTAGGATACATCCACGCCTGCGAGAGCCAGCGCGGCATCCCCGGCACCGGTATGGTGCCGTGGTTGCAGGTCTTCGAGGCGCTCAAACGCATCGGCTACGACGGGTGCATCACCATCGAGTCGTTTGACCCCGATATGGAAAATATCGCCAAACTCTGCTGCATTTGGCGCAAGATGGCCGATAGCCCGGAACAACTTGCGACCGAAGGATTGCGCTTTCTCAAGCAGGTTCAGCGAGAGGTGTACGGCCGCCCATAATCCCCTGAAATCATCACAAGAATCCATGAGTCTAACCATAGCATCCACTCCGTCTGCCGTGCCGATGTCCTCCGAGTCATGCTCGCCTCCAACGGCCGCGCCCGTCTTTGGCCCTACCAACCCGGATGCGGCAACCCGCTCGAGTGATCCGGTCAAGCGATTCGCATCAGTGGTCGAGCTGCTCCCCGAAAATGAACCTCTCTATCGCAAACTCCACGCTGATGTCTGGCCGGAGGTCCAACAGGCAATCAAGAACGCCCATATCCAGAATTTTAATATCTTCACCGCTGAGCTGAACGGTAAAAAATACCTATTCAACTTCATGGAATACACCGGCAATGATCCTGCGATGGACTTTGCCTCGATCGGGCAGGATCCTGTGACCCGCGACAAGTGGTGGCCGCTAACGAACACGTGTCAGATTCGTCTGCCAGGAACACCGGATGGCGAGCAATGGGCACCGCTGGAGATGTTGATGCACCTCCCGTAACCCACCCCCGGCGACGCGTCACTTCGCCCCGGTTTTTATCCCATCTTCGAATCATGAAACGTTCTGAAATCAACCGCCTAATCCTCGCTGCAAAAGAGTTATTTGCCACGCACCACTTTGCGCTACCTCCCTTTGGCCATTGGTCGCCCGATGACTGGGCGGTCGCCGGGGCCGAGGTCGATGAAATCCGTGAGTGTGGGCTCGGCTGGGATCTCACCGACTTTGGCAGTGGAGATTTCCACCGCATTGGCCTGCTCCTATTTACGATCCGCAACGGCCCACCAACCGCACTCGCCGGTCGTAAACGCTACGCCGAAAAAATCATGATCGCTCAACCCGGCCAAATCACCCCGTGGCACCACCACAAGGCCAAGATGGAGGATATCATCAATCGCGGCGGCGGCAGGTTCTGTATCGCCGTCCGCCATCTCGATGATGACGACCAACCCTCCGACCGCGATGTCACCATCTCGCTCGATGGCTGCGCTCGCACCGTCGCCGCAGGCACTATCCTCACCCTAGATCCAGGCCAGAGTATCACGATTCCACGGCGGCTCCTCCACCAGTTTTGGGGGGATGAGTCGTCGCCCATGGTCCTCATCGGCGAGGTGTCTGACGTCAACGACGACCACACCGATAATTATTTTCTCAACCCGGGCGGGCGCTTTCCTGCCATCGTGGATGACGTGCCGCCGCTCTATCTGCTGTGCCACGAATACCCCGCTGCTGGACGGTGTGGGGGTTGATAGGGGATGTCCCCGACTGGATGTCGAATGCCGGACTCGGGCCGGGCGCTGGTACGTCAAAAAAAACCCCCGTGTCCGGAGTGGACACGGGGGTTGATGATGGGCGCTTGGTGCTTACTTACGCAGTGCTTCCTCGCGTTCCTTGGCTTTGGCGATCACGTCATCGGAGATATTGCGTGGGCACGGTGCGTAGTGGCTGAATTCCATCGAGAACTGGCCACGACCGGAGGTCATGGTGCGCAGGTCGCCGATGTAGCCGAACATGGCGCTCAGCGGAGCATCCGCCTTGACGCGGATGCCACCGTGGGTGGACATCTGCTCTTTGATCATGCCGCGGCGACGGTTGAGGTCGCCGATGACGTCACCGACCTGGGCCTCGGGTGTGAAGACGTCGATTTTCATGATCGGCTCGAGGATCTGTGGTGCGCACTTCTGCATCGTCTGGCGATAGGCTGCCTTGGCTGCGATTTCGAAGGCGATGGACGACGAGTCCACGGCGTGGAAGCCACCGTCCTTGAGAGTGACCTTGAAGTCGAGACAGGGGTAGCCAGCGAGTGGGCCTTTCTTGACCGAGTTCTTGAACCCTTTTTCGACCGCTGGGATGTATTCCTTCGGGACGTTACCGCCGACGACCGAGGCCTCGAACACAAAGCCGGAGCCGGCTTCGAGTGGCTCGATGACGTAGTCGATTTTGGCGTATTGGCCGGAGCCGCCGGATTGTTTTTTGTGGGTGTAGCTATCGGCGACCGCCTTGGTGATGGTTTCGCGGTAGGCGACTTGTGGTGCGCCGACGGTGACCTCCACCTTGTGGGTGCGTTTGAGGATGTCGATTTTGATATCGAGGTGGAGTTCGCCCATGCCTTTGAGGATCAACTCGTTGGTTTCCTCGTCGGTTTCGACGCGGAACGATGGGTCTTCTTGGACCATTTTGCCAATGGCGGCACCGAGTTTTTCGGCGTTGACCTTGTCCTTGGGGGCGACGGCGATTGAGATGACGGGCTCCGGGAAGACCATGGGCTCAAGCGTCGCTGGGTTGTTTTCATCACACAGCGTATGGCCGGTTTGCACGTTCTTGAGGCCGATGATGGCCACGATGTCCCCGGCTTGGGCGGTATCGATTTCGATGCGGTCATCGGCGTGCATTTCCACCATGCGGCTGATGCGTTCGGTTTTGCCGGTGAAGGTGTTGAGCACGGTCATGCCCTTCTTGATTTTACCCGAGTAGATCCGGGTGAACGTCAACGCGCCGTACTTGTCGTCCATGATTTTGAACGCTAAGCCGCGGAACGGTTTGGATGCGTCAACCACGGCGAAGTTGCCGGTGGCATTGCCTTCCAGATCGACTTCGGGCTGGGGTTTGACTTCGGTTGGGTTGGGCAGGTAGTCGATGACGGCGTCGAGGACGTTTTGCACGCCCTTGTTTTTGAAGGCCGATCCGCAATAGGTCGGGAAGAACTTGAGTTCGATGGTGCCCTTGCGAATGCAGCGCTTGATGGTGTCCATGTCGGGTTCCACGCCGTCGAGGTATTTTTCCATCGCTTCATCGTCCATTTCCACAGCGGTCTCGATGAGTTCGGCGCGGAATTGTTCGACCTTATCTTCCATTCCGGCGGGAATCTCGCCGAGGGTGAAGTTCTCCGGCTTGCCAGAATCATCCCAGATATAGGACTTGCGGGTCAGTAGGTCGACCACCCCGGCGAAGGCGATTTCCTCGCCAATCGGCAGCACCATCACCAAGGGCTTGGCACCGAGGATGGTTTTGACCTGCTCGACGACCTTGTAGAAATTCGCGCCGATGCGGTCCATCTTGTTGACGTAGATGACGCGTGAGACGCCCGAGTCATCGGCGTAACGCCAGTTGGTTTCAGATTGGGGTTCGACGCCGCCCGAGGCGCAGAACACGCCGACGCCGCCGTCGAGCACTTTGAGCGAACGATAGACTTCGATAGTGAAGTCAACGTGGCCCGGGGTGTCGATGATATTGAACTGGTGGCCGCGCCAAAAGCAGGTGGTGGCGGCGGATTGAATGGTGATCCCGCGTTCGGCTTCCTGTTCCATGAAGTCCATGGTGGATGCTCCATCGTGGACCTCGCCGATTTTGTGAATCTTGCCGGTCAGCTTGAGAATGCGTTCGGTGGTGGTCGTCTTGCCCGCGTCAACGTGAGCGAAAATGCCGATGTTGCGGTATTTGGTGAGGTCCTTCATGCCAGTAATATGCTTCTGAGTTGCGGGCGTCGATGACGCACGGGGGCGCATTGCTATTCAGCCAACGCCATTTGGCAATCCTAGAGTCTGGAAATCGCCACCCAAATCACCGATTCCCTCAAATTTTTCACGGATTCGGTAGGTCTGGAACCGCGAAGTGCCCGGTGGAAACCGATTCGTTGGTTCGGAAAACGACGACGGCCCCCAGGCACCCAAGATGGGGCGTGAGGGCCGTGAGAGTGCCGGGTGCCAATTACTCGGTGGGTCCGCGGTCCACGTCGATGCGGAACGGTCGGCCACGGAGGCGGGCGTTGCGGGTGCGTTCCATGACCTGGTTGATCAGTTCGGCGGGAATATCGACGAGCGAGTGTTTTGGAAACAAGGTGATACGACCGAGGCAACCGTCGGGCAAGCCAGCTTCGCGGTAGAGCATGCCGACGATTTCCTTGGCCATGACGCCGTGGGTTTTGCCGAGTGATAGGAACATGCGAGTCATTCCTTGTTCTTGCGGGATCGGCCCGCGCTCAAAACGGTTGTCGCCATCGCGCGGGCCACGGTCGTCGCGCTCGTCGCGGCGGTCATTGCGCGGCGGGCGCTCGTCGCGGGTACGTTCGCGGCGGGCCGGGCGATCCGGTTCGCGATCTTCCTCGATGAGTGAGCCTTCGCGGCCGCTGGCTTCACGCAGCAGGGTGACGAGAGCGCCGGCGATGTCGGTGGGGGTGTGCCCTTGTTCCAGCAGGCGGTCGATGTTATCCTGATAGGCGGCAAATTTCCCGGACTCCAGGCGTTCCTTGAGTTCGTCGAAGATCAGGTCGGCGCGGCGGCCTTCGACTTGTTCGACCGATGGGATGCGCTCGCGGCGAATCACCGAGCGGGTGTAGCGCTCGATCGTTTGGAGGCGATAGATGTCGCGGCCATAGACGAAGCTCACGGCGCGGCCCGAACGACCGGCGCGGCCGGTCCGTCCGATTCGGTGGACGTAGTCTTCGGGGTCGGTTGGCAGGTCGTAGTTGAAGACGATATCGATTTCATCGATATCGAGGCCGCGAGCGGCGACGTCGGTGGCGACGAGCACTTCGACTGAGCCCTCGCGGAAGCGTTTCAGGACGCGTTCGCGCATTTGCTGGGTGATGTCGCCGTGAAGGCGGTCGGCGGCGTAGCCACGGTTGACGAGGTCCTCGGTACATTCATCGACCGAGCGTTTGGTGTTGCAGAAGATCAGCCCGAGGCGTGGCGGATTCATGTCGAGGATGCGCGAGAGCACCTCGACTTTCGACCGCTGGCGGACTTCAAAATACGATTGTTCGACCGTGGAAACGGTGCGCGATTTTTGTTGGATTTCGACGATTTGGGGTTCCTTGCCGAAGCTGCGGATCAGGCGCGACACGCCTGGACTCATCGTGGCAGAGAAAAACAAGGTCTGGCGCTCGGCGGGCAACGCACCTAACAATTCATCCATTTCATCCTTGAAGCCCATGTCGAGCATGCGGTCCGCTTCGTCCAAGATGGCCATCTTGATCTGCGATGGGTCAAAACTCCCACGTCGAAGGTGGTCAAGCAGGCGGCCGGGCGTGCCGACGATCAAATGAACACCATCCCGCAGGGCGCGGAGTTGGCGGTCCATCGGTGCGCCACCGTAGACCGGGGTGGCGTGGAGGCCGCGCATCTTGGCCCCGAGGCGGTGAACTTCCTCGCACACTTGCACCGCGAGTTCGCGGGTCGGGCACAGGATGAGGACTTGCGGGCGGAGCGACTGGAGGTCGAGCCGAGTCAGCGCGGGTAGGACGAAGGCGGCAGTTTTGCCGGATCCGGTGGCGGACAGGCCGACGATGTCTTTGCCTTCCAAGGCGGGCGGGATGCTCAACGCCTGGATCGGCGAGGGCCGCTCGTAGCCGAGGGTTTCAATGGCCGCGAGGAGCGGAGCGGGCAGGCCGAGTTCTGTAAAAGGAGGTGTTTCCATGTGCTAAGAGAGAGTCGCAAGCCGGTGCCGTAGGCAGAATTTGGCTGCCGCAGGCGGTCTTTTTGTTCCGGGTTCGGGATGTTAACGCGGGTTTGGAGCGGAAAACAAGCACCGATGTGATATCAACTCGCCGCCACGGCTCTCGGGATGGAGTGGGATCTGCCCCAGCGCGGTGTGTGCGGCCTTGCGTCATCGGCCGATCCGATGAAGCATTTGCGTCCCACATGGCTACCACGCCTCATATCAACGCTCCCGTTCTCACCCGCTTCGCCTGGATTTCGATTGCCGCCGCCGTCGTCACCATTGTGTTAAAAACTGCCGCCTATTACCTGACGGGTTCGGTTGGGTTGTTGTCTGACGCGCTGGAATCACTGGTGAATCTGGTGGGCGGCATCATGGCGCTGGCGATGCTGACCATCGCCATTCGCCCCGCCGACGAGGATCACGCGTACGGCCACAGCAAGGCGGAGTATTTTTCGAGCGGGGTCGAGGGCGCGCTCATTTTGGTGGCGGCGATCAGCATCGCCATCACTGCGGTGCCGCGCTTGTTTCATCCGCAGGCACTCGAACAAGTTGGAGCGGGCTTGGCCGTGTCGGTGGTGGCTTCAATCGTCAATTTGAGTGTGGCGTTGCTGCTGCTTCGGGTTGGTAAAAAAAACCACTCGATCACCCTGGAAGCCAATGCCCACCACCTCCTCACCGATGTCTGGACGTCGGTGGGCGTGCTGTTCGGCGTGGCGGCCGTCGCTCTGACTGGTTGGCTGTGGATGGACCCAGTGGTCGCCCTGCTCGTCGCGGCCAATATCGTCTGGACCGGTTCGCGCATCGTCTGGCGCTCGATCTCCGGCTTGATGGACTTAGCCTTGTCGAAGGAAGACCTAGCGGTCATCCGCGCGGTGCTCGCGACTTATCAATCCGACGAGGTTCAATTTCACGCCCTGCGCTCGCGTCAGGCGGGTGCCCGCAAATTTTTTTCGGTGCATGTCCTTGTTCCGGGTGAGTGGACGGTTCACCACGGCCACGAGTTGTTGGAGCAGATTGAATCGAGCATCCGCGGGGCGCTGCCGAACATTCATGTGTTTACCCACCTCGAGTCGCTAGACGACCCGGCGTCTTGGGAGGACCAGGGGTTGGATCGCTTGTAACGCGGCGTGCCCACAGGCGTCCCAGCCCGACGGATGAGGCAGGGAATGCCCTCCCGTAAACTCTGAGCTTCTCACCGGTGCCCGGCTGGGCTCCAATCACCGCACTCACCCGATGACCGAGAATTTTTACCAACAAGCCACCTCGGTGCCGGTCACGGCGTTTGATGTATCGTTGCGCCCGCCGGCGTTTTCCGAGTTCATTGGTCAGGAGAAAGTGAAGGATCGCTTGTTGTTGATGCTGGAAGCGGCCAAGCGTCGCAGCGATGTGCTCGACCACGTGTTGTTGTCGGGTCCGCCGGGGTTGGGAAAGACCACGCTGGCCAACCTAATCGCGCGCGCCGCAGGAACTCAGCTGCACACGACATCCGGCCCGCAGATTGAAAAGGCAGGGGATTTGGCCGGTATTCTGACGAATATCCAGAAGGGCGATGTCCTTTTCATTGATGAAATCCACCGCCTGCACCCGGCCATCGAGGAATACCTCTATCCCGCCATGGAGGACTTCCGCCTCGATATTATCATCGACTCCGGCCCATCTGCCCGCTCGATCCAAATCAACCTGCCGCGCTTCACCCTAGTCGGTGCCACCACCCGCTCGGGCATGCTCACTGCGCCACTGCGCTCGCGCTTCGGCCTGGTGAATCGCCTCGATTATTATACCCACGAGGAGCTCGCACGCATCATCGAACGCTCGGCCGGTTTGCTCGACGTGCCGCTCGAAGGTGGGGGCGCGTTGGAAGTGGCGTCCCGGGCGCGCGGTACGCCGCGGGTTGCCAACGCGTTGTTGCGTTGGGTCAGGGATTTCGCGCAAGTGCGGGGCACCGGTGTTATCACTGGCGTCATCGCCGACGCCGCGCTCGCCATGATCGAAATCGATTCCCAGGGGCTCGACGAAATGGATAAGCGCCTGCTCGAAGTGTTGATCTATAAATTTGGGGGTGGTCCGGTGGGCTTGAACTCGCTGGCGGTGGCCGTCGGTGAGGATCCGGCAACCATTGAGGAGGTTCATGAGCCGTTTTTAATCATGCAGGGGTTTTTGATGCGCACACCACGCGGCCGCATCGCCCTGCCCTCCGCCTATGCCAAAATCGGGGCTCCCGCACCCCCTGCCATTCAGGACCCACTGCGGCTCGATCTGCGCTGAACTCATCCCCACCAAGGCGTTCGAATCGATCAGAAGGTAGCTGCCGGCCCTCGTTTTCTATCATCAATTGGAGGGTTTCAGCGTCAGCCCGCAATGCGCGTAAGGGTCGGTGATGGGTTCCTCCTGCGCGACGGCGTCGTGGCTCTGGATTTCCCGGGTCGCGAAATTGCTGCTCACCCGTGCTTCCCATGTGGGTCATGGGCTGTGATGCTGGCTGGCCTGCGCCATGTTCGACCTGACTGCCATTGATCATGAAGATTTCCGCAATCTGCTCCTTGAAATCGGCCAGACTGCGATGCCATTTGGCAAGTTTGGGATCACGGCCTATCCACCGCGCGGCGTGCCAATCATGGATCTGCCAGATGAATACCTCGCATGGTTCAACGAGCGGAGCTTCCCCAAAGGCCGCTTGGGCCAACTCATGGCCGAGGTCTGGGCGATCAAGGCCGTCGGCATGGACGCGGTCTTCGATCCCCTGCGCCGCGCGAATGGCGGACGGTTCCGCCTCCGCGCATCTCGCCGCAAATCCTTTGATTTCGAGTGAGCGCGTTCTAGCTTATTTGGCTAGGCGCTTGTGGATTGATTGGATTGCCCACCGTGCGTGTTCGGTGATCAGCGGGTCCGGGTCTGCGGCGGCGCGGGTCAAGGCGGGGAGGTCGTTAGCACTGCCGGTGTTGCCTAACACCACGCAGACGTTGCGCAGGAATCGCGGCCGCTTGAGCCGCTTGATCGGCGACTTGGCAAATAACGTGCGAAACTCGCCGTCGTCTAACGCCAGGAAATCCCGGGCTCGCCGGTCAAACACCCCCGGCCGAGCATGAAACGCAAGCTCGCGCGCCTGCTCCGCAAACCGGTTCCACGGGCAGGCTTCCAGGCAGGCGTCGCAGCCATAGAGGCGTTCACCCATGGCGGTTCGAAATTCTAGCGGGATCGGGCCGTGGTGCTCGATGGTTAGATACGCGAGGCAGCGGCGCGCATCCAGTTGGTGGGGTGCGGTGATGGCGGCGGTTGGGCAGGCGGTGATGCACCGGGTGCATTTCCCGCAGTGGTCGGCTAACGGCGGGTCGGTATCAAGGTCCAGAGTGGTGAGCACCTCTGCTAGAAAAAACCAAGTTCCCAGGCGTGGGTGGATTTGCACGGTGGACTTGCCGTTCCAACCGAGGCCCGCGTCGCTGGCGAAGTCGCGTTCGAGCACCGGGCCGGTATCGACGTACGGTTTCTGGGTGCCGCCCAGCGTCCGTAGGTGGGTGTCGAACTCGCGCAGGCGTTTTTCGATCAGCTCGTGGTAGTCATCGTTCCAGGCGTAGCGGGCGATTTGATAGCCGCCGGGGTGGCTGGTGGGTCGCGGGGTGAGGCCGGTGAAATAATTCATGGCCAAGCAGATGACCGCTTGGCAACCGGGCAAGACGAGGCGTGGATCGGTGCGGCGTTCGGGGGTGCGTTCGAGCCAGGTCATGTCGCCGTGGTGGCCGGCGGCGAGCCATTGGTGGAAGGTGGCGGCGTGGGTCGCTTCTCGGGCGCGAGCGATCCGGCACGCATCGAACCCGAGTTGGGCAGCCCATGATTTCACCTGGGAGGTCAGCACGTTGAGGAGGTGCGGTTGTTGAAGAAGTAGCGTGCGCACTCCACGATTCCGGTGGCGAGTTCCGCGCAGCACAGCCCGGACGTGTCGAGTTGGAGGTGGCAACTTTCTTGATAGAGTGGCTGTCGTTGTGCCATGAGTGCGCGGATGCGTGCCGCAGGGTCCTCGGTGTGGAGCAGTGGTCGGCTGCGGCTATGGCGGGTGCGCTCGATAATCACGGCGGTGGGAGCGTGCAGCCAGACGACAAACCCGAGTTTTTTCAGCAAGGAGCGGTTGTGGGCGCTGCCGACGACTCCGCCGCCCGTGGAGATGATCCGCCGGGGTGCGTGTGGATCGTTGAGCTCTATCAGCAGGGCGGTCTCCATGGCGCGGAACGCCGCCTCGCCGTCGTCGGCAAAAATCGCCGGGATCAGTTTGCCCGCCCGTTGCTCGATCACCTGATCCATATCCACCAGCGGGTAGTCGAGTCGGTGGTGGAGTTCGCGCCCGAGGGTGGATTTACCGCAGCCCATGAATCCGATGAGAACGATGTTCTCTGGCTGGGTGGTCGGTGGATTCATGCGCGCAACCTATACGGTCAGACGGTCCGAAGGAACCGGAAAATCGGTGGTCGCATCTTGGCCGATTGTCTGGCACAACCTGCGGCGTGCCCGAGACCCGAATCATCCATGTTGCCGACGACGAAACGAAGGACGCCGTGCGCGAGGCGTGTGCGTTGCTGCGAGCCGGTGAAATCGTCGCCCTGCCAACCGAGACGGTCTATGGCCTCGCCGCCGATGCCTTGAATCCAGCGGCGGTGGCCAAGGTGTTTGCTGCCAAGGACCGCCCCGCGTTTGATCCGCTCATCGTCCATATCGCGTCGCGCGGCGACCTCAAATCCGTGGCCATCGTGCCACCGGAAATCGCCGAAACGGTGGCCAAGTTGACCGCAGCATTCTGGCCAGGGCCGCTCACGTTGATTTTGCCGAAGCATCCTGATATCCCCGATCTAGTCACCAGTGGGCTGCCCACCGTGGCGGTTCGCCAGAGTGCCCATGTGGTGTTCCGGGCGATCAATAAAGAGTTAGGAAAACCGCTCGCCGCGCCCAGTGCTAACCGCTTCGGGCGAATCTCACCCACCTCGGCCGCCGCCGTGATCAAGGAACTCGATGGCCGAATCCCGCTCGTCATCGACGCAGGAGCCTGCGCCGAGGGCGTCGAAAGCACGATCATTTCAATCGAACCCCGCACGGGTAAAAAACCCATCTTCCGGCTGCATCGCGCCGGGCCCATCACCAAAGAACAACTCCAGGAATTCGGTAAGGTGGAAAAACTCAAGGAAATCGTGGGCAGTTTGCCGCATGCTCCCGGCCAGCTCGCGAGTCACTATGCGCCGCTGACTCCGCTTGTATTGTTAGAAAACATCGCCGACTTTCACCCCGAACCCGGAAAAAAATATGGCCTCTTGAGCTACACTGGCGATGTCGATAGCCCGTATGTGAACCTGCACGATTGGGAGCAGGTTGAGGCGTTGAGTCCCGGCAGCGGCAAGCTGGCGGAAGCCGCGATCCGATTGTTCTTTGTCATGCGCTTGCTCGATGAAGCGGGCCTGGACGCCATTATCGCCGAACCCGTGAGCGAAACCGGTCTCGGCGTGGCCATCATGGACCGGTTGCGCCGGGCCTCGGTGCGCCCGTGATGGTGTGGTCACGTGGTCAGCGTACGGACGATGGCGGTGATCTCGGCGCGCATGGGTTTTCCTAACTCACTGCGCGGGAACCCCTCGATGACCACCGGTGACCGCAGGCGGCGCAATCCCGGGGCTTGGAGCGCGTAGTCGGCGAGTACGGTGGCAATGATTTCTCCCGCTACGGCCGCATCGAACACCGGCACCAAGGCGTGTTGCGCACGGGCGTCCGGGATGGCGACGACGACGAACGTCCCAGGGGCGAGTTGGCCAGCGGAGCGGGCGCTGAGCTCGCCTTCGATGAGAACTGGATCGACGAGTTCGCCCAGCACCTTGACCAAAGTGTCGGCACGGCCTGCCGGTGTGAGGCCGCGGTGGCTGAGCGCAACCCGGTCGGTCGTTTGATACCAGGTCCCGGCCCGGCGCTCAAACTGCCAGCGGCCGCCATCGCCCAGAACCAGCGTGCCTGAAAATAACGCCGGCCCCGCAATGCGCAGCCATTGCTCCGCTGTGGTCGCGGCCTGCCAGATCGGCAGCAGCGGCAGTGGCCCAGGCTGATAGATCCATTGCAAACACTCCAATCCCTGGGTGGCAATTTGCGAGGCCGCCTCGGTCATGCCATAACTCGCGAGCACTGGCCAGCCAAGCGCCCTGGCCGCCTGACCGGTCCGCGCATCCAGATGGCCGCCCCCCACCACGATGACCCGCAGGCGGGTTGGGGCGATCAGTCTCGCGGCTACCAAATCGTACACTTGAGTGGGGACCAGGGACGTGTGGGTGACCGCGTGCTGGGCGAGCCAGCGCGCAAAGGCGGGTGCATCCCAGCGGCCCGCAAAGGTCGCGCAGGCGCAACCGGCCGCAAATGCTCGGGCCGCCACTCCAAACCCACCCACATGATGGAGTGGCAGGGCAAGTCCCCAACAGGAATCTGGCGTGACCTGAAGGTGGCGGTTAACTGCGGTAGCCGATTCTAGCAGCGCTGATTTTGATAGAGCGAGCCACTTCGGTGCACCCGTACTGCCGGAGGTGGCGAACAAGACATGGCGGCTCAGTTCGGGGAGGTCGGGTAGGTCACCGGTAAATCCACCGCACGCCCAGGGTGCGGCGTTTTCCCAGAACGGCCCACCGGTTAGAATGCGCGCGTCCATGGCAGTGCTTCTAATAAATCGTCAAATCCGAGTCCCAGACCGTCGGGCACATGGAAGTCCGGCGACCACGGGCCGAGCATTTCACTAAAGGCGTCGGGTTCGAAGAGGTGGTGGGTTTGCACCCCGCACCGCCCGACCAACCCGGGAAACTGCAGTGCCAGGCGGGCAGCTTCCCAGGCGGCAAATGCCTGCCCCAGCGGGTGGTCCATGTAACTTGTTAGGGTCACCCGTTGGTGGTGCTGGATCGCCGCCTCGGCTAGCAAAAATGGCTCGTCGATGGCCGGTTTGATCACCATCACCTGCGCGGCTGCGCGGAGGGGTGAGGCCTCACGGTCCACTGCCAGCGCGACGCCGGTGCGGCGGTGGAGATCGGACCAGGACGACTCTGCGTACGGGCACGGGTCCTCGACAAAGTCGATGGCCGCACGGGTGGGTGCCGCTAGGGCCAACAACCATGCCTGCACCTCGGAGGACTCTGGCAATTCATTGAAATCCAAACGCCATTGCAGCGCAGGATATTCCGCTACCATCGCATCCAGAAACCTGCCTTCGGCGGGCAGATCGTGCCCAGTCTTGAGTTTGATGGTGGAGAATCCTGCGGCGGCGGCGCACGCGACATCGGCGGCGTTCGCGGTGACCAAGGTGGCATGGCTCTGCGGGACTTCCATTTCCTCAAACAACGAGTGCTCGAAGCGGCGTGCTTCCCGGTCATATTCGGCGCACCGCAGGGCACGCCTGACAATCGGCCAGCGCCGCGCACCCATGAGGTCTCCCAGGCATTTGTCTAACGGCGGATCACCTAACTCCGGCCACGGGTGGATACAACCAAATCCACCATCAACCTGGATGAGCACCCCCTCAAAGTCGCGCCGCCGACTCTGCGCATTGAGCCTCCGGTGCGCCTTCAGGCGGTAGCGCGAGATCAACGGCGGGTGGGCGGTGGCGGTCATGGTCGGCCACTTCATAGGATGACCTGCCGCGATAGGCAAATGAATCCCGGCACCGGTCAGCTCAGCACCGCTGCGGCATGAAAGATCGCGGCAAAACACACCAACTGCACGCCACCCCATGCCAGCAGGTGGTTGTAGGTGTGCCCCGGCGGCCGCGTGCGCACGCTGCGGATGATCCACCAGCCGATTGCCACCACCGGTGCGCCCGCCGCCGATAACGGCGCGTGGCCGTTGATCAACCACCCCAGCCCGGCCACCACCGCCAGCTGAATCTCTAGCGAGATGACCGCCGCCGCCACTTTGGGTCCGCCGCGCACCGCGAGCGTGCGTTTGCCGGTGGTGGCGTCCTCGACGCGGTCGCGGCAGTTGTTGATAGAAATGAGGACCGCCGACAGCAGGCCGATCTGCAGCCCTAACAGGATCGCGGGTGGCGGCCAGCCGCCGGTCTGGATGAAGACGGTGCCCGCCACCGCGATTACCCCAAAAAACCCGATGACAAACACCTCGCCGAGGCCGCGGTAGGCGAGGGGGTATGGCCCGCCGGTATAACCGTATGCTAGAAACAACGACGGCACACCGATGGCCGCGATCGGCCAGCCGCGCGCTTGATAGAGAAGAATCCCGCAGGCCAGAGCCAAGGATAGAAAACCTGCCGCGATCGTCATCACCACCTGCGGCCGCAACAACCCAGACGCTGTGACCCGCACCGGTCCTAGGCGGCGCTCCGTGTCCGCTCCTTTCCGCGCGTCAATCGCATCGTTGAAAAAATTGGTAGCGATTTGGATGGCGATGGCCCCGCCGAGCGTCCAGAGCGCGAGCCATGGGTCGAATGAGCCGCTGAGTTTCCACGCTAGCACGCAGCCGACCCAGACCGGGACGATGGCGGCGGGTAGGGTTTTCGGGCGTGCGGCCAGCACGCAGGATTTCATGGCGGAAGCGGTCATGGCGCGAGTGGACAGCAATCCTCGCACGGACGCGACCCTGATTTCCAGGCAAAATGCTGGGTGGATCCAGCGGGTAAGCGGTGGATCTCACGTCTCTGAGGTGTCTCAATGTTGGCAAATGGCCGCCGCGTCGAGCGACAGCGAATGCTCGGTGCCGACCAACTTGCCGCGCGCACTGAGGAAATCCAGCAGCGCCCCGGCAGTCATGTCGCTCGCCGAGCAGGTGTGAAAGCGGGCCTCCGCGCCAAACTTTTTAGCGATTTCGAGCACCCATTCGTCCTTTGAGAGGGCGATTTTGGCGTCGGCGATCAGGTGCATAACATCGTGTCCGTGAATACTTTCCATGGTGGTGAATTGGGGTCGAGCTGACCGATACGCTGGGATGCGGATGATCGCCAATTAAATTTGCGGTGAGTGCCTCAGGGGAGGGGGGGCGGCGGCGAGGAATGACGTCCGACACAGCTCGGCGTATTTCCCGCCGTGGGCGAGTAGGTCGGTATGGCTGCCTTGCTCGATCACCTGACCGCAATCTAATACATAAATCCGGTCTGCGTTCTGAATG
>JAYSPI010000071.1:0-2296 GCA_043722215.1 Prosthecobacter sp. | reverse complement strand
CTTCGACGTGAAGGCCGCCTTTCCAGAAGGATTGGCCGCCGCTGGTTTCGGCTTCGGTGCGCCTTTCGGGTCGAGGTTTTCTTCCAAATCCTGCGCGCTAATTTTCGATTCTACGCCGCCTGCCGGCACCTCCGCTTTCGCCGTCCAGAGGATGGCATTCAGCACGAGTTTCCGCTGATCGTCATTGCCCCAGCCCTTGTGAAAATGGCCGCCCGTAAACCCAAATCCGCGCCCACCATCCGGCCGCTCAAATGCCCATGCAGTTGTTTGTGGTTTCTTCGCAGCCACGTCCGCGCGCGCTGCGGGATTTCCGCCGTGCGGATCATCCTTAGCACTCACCGTATTCTCGGGTGCTATCGCCGAAAGGACGTGCGTCAACTTCCCCGGTTTGTCGGTGAAGCGCATGTGGTAGTACCACTCGTCATTCGTGCTGAATGGCTTCACGCCATTGCTGATCGGGTGCTTTGGCAACTCTTTGAAATCCGCCTGCCAGTGCGGATTCACCGACCAGTCCGCCTCGAAAAACCCACCCATCCAATCCAGTGCCTGCGGCCCGCCTTTGTCCGCCGGAAACTCAACCGCGTAGTGCAAACACACGAGCCCCGCCCCGCGCTTCATCTCTTTCTCCGTCTGCGCAAGATGATCTCCCGAAAGCATGAAATGCCCGCCACCGCCGTCCGCGTAAAAGAGGATCGTATCCGCCTGCGCGAGTTCATCCGCACTTGGCCAGTCCGCGCTGAGATGCACCTTGGTCACCACGTTCGGCGCACCCTGCGCGAGACACTTCGCGAGCAGCTTCACCCCCGCATTATGCTCGTGCTCGCCCGGTCCGTGCGACGGGTTGCCGGCCAGCAGTAGGACGACGGTTTTTCCGTCGGGAGTTTTGGTGAAAGCAGTGGAGCCAGTCGCGAGGGTCGCGGTTACAGCTAGGAAGATGCGGAGGGTGGATTTCAACATGGGATGAAGCGGTGGGTTTGGGAGAAAAGAGGGCACGCTTGGCAGCGCGGCGAGTCAAGACTTGGAAGGAGCAAATCTTAGCAGGCGCTTCGCGCGGGAGTGCGGAATGATTGCGTCTGTCATGAAAAGCAAACGGCCCCGGCGAGTGAGTCGCCGGGGCCGTCGCAATATATCTTTCTCCGATTGCTTAAGAACGCCGTGCCCGAACGCGCCGACTCAGGAGGCCAGTTGCACCGAGAAGCAAGAGTCCAATCGAACCCGGCTCCGGGACCGCCAGCGCAGCGGCCGCAGGCGCAAGAGCCGGACCACCGAGCGTGACGACACCTCCGTCGCCGATGACCAGAGATTCGATGGTGTCTGAGCCAGCGCCCCGCAGCTGTAGCAGTCCATTTACCGATACGTTCACGGTACCATTGAGCGCGCGAATATCCAATTCGGCACCTGAGTCCACGACTACTTGGTTCGGCAAGCCGTAACTCCACCATCCCGTTTGATCCACAGAACTAGGGTCCACGATCAGGACCGATCCGCCGGGAGCGGTAATCCGTCCGACGAGTCCCGAACCACCCTGGCCGTCTTCCACGGCGATTCCTACTTTGTAGATTTTTCCCCCAACGAGATCCACGCTTCCGGGATGCTGGTTAGCGCCATCGCCACAGCAGCTTGCCCAGCCGATCAATTCGTTTCCATTGGCACCGGGCGTCCCGCCCACGTTGCCGCCCTCGAACACTCCGTCTCCATCGAGATCTACCCAGAATCCGGCATCGTCGTCATTGAGGCCCGTTTGCATCGTATAAGAACCGGTTGCCGGGGCCGTAAAGTTCCCGAAGAAACCCATCGCGAATCCCGGCCCCGTAGGCGCACCGTTGAAGAACGCCGAGATGGCACCATCCGAGTCTTGGGGGAAATTCAAAGGCTGATTCAAGACCTTCTCAACCAAGCCATTCGTTCCCGTCTGGATGGTCAGGATTCCAGACTGTGTATCTCCCCGGCTGATTTGCCCGCCACCGCCGGTAACGATAAATCGACCAAGCAAACCAGGTGGGTTGTTTCCGACGAAGCTCGCCGAGACCGGCGCCGTGGTAACTCCACTCATCGCGTGGATAACCCCTCCCTGTACTGAAATCGGGCCGCCGGTAATGCTCCCACCGTGCAATTCGAGAGTCGAAACTGATCCGGCTGCGTTTAGCGCGATGCCTCCGGCTCCGGCCGCCAGCACTCCAGTGCTAACCAACTTGCTGTCGGTGAGCGCGATGCTTGAGGTGGTGGTGCCAAAGTTTGCCGTGATCGTGCTGTTGGTGGCAGTTAGCCCGCCGGTCGCGGTGAGGAGTCCACCGCT
>JAYSPI010000070.1:0-4220 GCA_043722215.1 Prosthecobacter sp. | reverse complement strand
ATCGACCAGGCAGTGGTCGAGGGCCGCAAGAAGCCCCAGCTCGTGAAGACGGCCCGCCTCACCGCCTCCAGCAGCAAAGACGCGGCCTGAGCAGGCGGGTCATTCGGGAAAAGAAAAAAGCGCGGCTCGCCGCGCTTTTGGTAGGGGCGCTTGCCCTCAAGCGCCCGGGCGGTTGAGGGCAACGGCCACTCGTGTGCCAGGCATGGGCATGAACTCGTCAGCAGTAACAAAATGACCGGAAACACTGACAATAACCGTAGCGAAGGACAAGGCGGGTGCCGCGAGGCACTCAGCACGAAAGAAGTCCGTGGCAAAGGCACGACTAGGAACACAAACAGGCAGTGAGGCCAGGATGCGGGCGATGAGTGTGCTATAGAGCGCAAAATCCAACCGCCGGATGCGGCAAACCGCACGTCCGTTGGTGTGGTAGGGTCGCGGGGCGAAATCCCCGCGACCCCATCTGATCATGATATATTCGGGTTAGGGGAGGCGTGTCCCCATGGATTTATGCGGAGAAAGTTCACCGAGGAGGTGACAGATCGTCCGTTGGTCAGTCAGCCGGCAAGCAGGAGTTGGGACTGCGCTGGCTGCGGTCGTTCGTTTTTCTACCTGCAGGCGGGCGGTTTCTCGCGGACAATCATGGCATCCCGGAGTATTTTGCCGGTGATTTGCCGCCCGGGTACACATTTTCAGTCTCCAACGACTGAAAATCCCGGCTACATTTCACAAAAGTCAAACTCGCAAAGACCGCATTTTTTCGGGTGACCACCCGTACAATATAGGTCTTTTTGGCTTCGTGAATTTCGCCCCAGCCCGCGAATCTCAGCCCGCATGCCATCATTTTTCCCGCCACCGACTGGAAAAGAAAACCCTCTCGCAAAAGTTATAGGGTGTGATCGCAAATCTGTTAGATGGGTTGGAAAACAAGAAAGCAATCGCCACCAAAGATGAGCGGTCCCTTTAATACGCGGGTTGCCGGGTTTTGCTTAACCGCGAGGATTTCATCGGGTTGGGCACGGAGACAATTCACCCCATGAGAATTTCCCCTTTCCAAATCGCAGTCCTGTGGCTCTGCGGCTGCCTTGCCGCCGTGGCTCCCGGCCAGAATATCCCGTCCGACAATCCGCCGCCGGGCCTTCTGCCCGCTCCAACCGCAGCGGATCACTCCTGGGCGGCGCTGCTGGCCGCCCAAGACTCCGCCACGCAAGGGCCGGCCCAAACGCCCGGCGATGCCGCCACTCGCATCCAGGCCCAGGCCGAGCGCGCGGGCCGCAGCCGGGCCGTGGCGGACCAAGCCAAAATTTTCTACACGGCAAACCCGACGCACGACCGGACCGCCGAGGCGCGCAACGTGGAGATCTTCTCGCTCATCGCATCGATCGAGGACGGCGATGCCACGGTCACCGGCCGGCTGGGTCAGGCGGTGGCCGACCTGCGCGCCGACCTTAGCATCCCGGTGAAGATTCGGGCGAAAGGCGTGGCCGCGCATGAATTCACCCGGGCCTGGCGCGGACTGAACAGCCGGACGCAACGGATGGAAACGACCGAAAGGATCGCCCGTGATCTGATCCGGGAATTCCCCACCGAGCCGCAGGGTTATGAGGCGCTGCTCGCCTGCGGCCAGGCGGGTGTGCCAGTAAAGTCGGAGCAGATTGCCCGGGAGCTCATCGTCTCGAATGCGCCGGAGGACATCAGAAAGTCTGCGCAAGGGCTCCTCGATCGCTCGGCCTTGGTCGGGAGCGCACTTTCGGCCGTGCTGGGCGTGGCCGGGGCTGATTTGCTGGCCGCGTTGCCTTCTGGTGAGCCCGTGATCGTCTACAGTTGGGCCACCTGGGGTCCGGGCAGCATCGAACTGGGCCGGATGATTCAGGCCCGGAGATTCGCGGCGATTGGCATCTGCCTGGATGAGCAGGTTGAGGCGGCGAAAAAGGCGGAGCATGCCGAGGGGCTCGGCGGCAAACACCTCTACGACGCGCTAGGCCGGCAGGGGTCGATGGCGGGCCGGCTAAATTTCAACACCGCCGGTCAGATCTACCTCGTCGATGCGCAAGGGGTGATTCGCGACGTGCGCGGCGGTGAAGACCTCGAAACCAAACTTGCCGCCCTTGGCTTCAAAACCCCGGTGCTCGTCAAGCCATGAAAAAGCTCCTCCTTTTCCTCCTGCTTCCGCTTTCCACGTGGGCGGTCACGCGCACGGTGACGATCAGCGCGCCCAGTCAGGTCATCGCCGGACAGAGCTTCACGGTGCCGACCTCGGCCAGCACCGATGCCGTTGATGGCGAGCAAATCGGCTTTTACCACGCAGAGTATTCGACCAACGGTGGCGCCAGTTGGACCGGCTTCTGCTACGATGTGAACATCGGCGCGTCGGCGACGCGCAACGCCTACATCACGGCCGCGGGAGCGGGCTCCACCGTCATGGTTCGGGTGCGGATAGCTTTCCGCGGGGGCGCGGCGGGGGATGTGGATTACGACGGCAGCGCGCTCGATTGGGGCGGTTCGTGGACCAACTGGGCGACGCCGCCCACCCGGTATGCCTCGATCAGCGTCGTTGCGCCACCCAACCAGCCTCCGATCATCAACTGGATCCAGAATCAACCCAGCGCCTACGTTAATGCTTCGTTTCCAATTCAGTCCCGCGGCAATGACGCCGATGGCAACTTGAGCAATGTCTACGTTTGGAAAGCGTGGGTCCCGTTCGCGTTCAATGGTGGGGGCAACGGCTTCCAAAGTTTCTCCGACGCCAATCTGGCGAATAGTGGCGGCACCCCTGGTGCCACCATCAACTTCCAGACCCAGGCGCAAGACGGCGCGGGCGCCACCTCGGCCGTAATATTTCATACGGTTACGGTTCTTAACCGGTTGCCCTTCATCCCGTCCTTTGCCGCGTCTCCGGCGATCCTCTACTTCGGGCAAAGCACAACCGTTACCGCGACCGCCACCGATGCTGACGGGAACCTGGCATTCCATGGCATCCTTGTCCTGTTTCAGAACGGATCAAACTGGTATCGCGGCACGATGACCGACCACTCAACGGGATGGGGCAATCATCCGACGACGCCGGATATTCTGTCGGCCAGCTACACCAGCGGTGTCACCTCAGGCGGATCGTCCACCCGGTCGATCGTTCACCGCCCCTCGTGGGTTGGCTCCCAGACGTATCACACCAATGCCCATGACGGCACTGTCTGGGCCAGTTCCGATTCCGCCAATTGGGCGGCTTGCGTTGGTTATGCCTATGCCACCGTCAACAAAGCCACGCCCAGTGGAACTTTTCCCAACCGCACGTTCCCCGCCACCGGCAGCGGTTACACGGTCCAGGTCGCCGATCTGGCTGCCACCTTCACGAATCCCTACTCTGGAGCGGTGGCGGTTCCGACCGGAACTGCCGTCTATACCCTGGTTGGGCCCGGCACACACTTGGGCGAAACATTACGGTAATGGGCTTCAGGAAATCCGGATGCCCAAGACGGCGTTCGATTCGTTGCTGGAGCGTGGAGTAATTAAGGCGGATACATATTACGATCTTGGCGTGTCTGTTCATATTCCTCCCCAGGGACTCCCGATATTTAACTCAACAATAACTGGTGGAACTTATCATTTACCGGGAACATTCTAGATCATGATTAAAGAAGGAGACACAGTTACGGCGAACGTCGTCCGTATCGCACAATATGGCGTCTATTTTGAACACGAGGGCGCCACCATCTTGGTATTAGGACCCGACGCGTCTTCTGAAGGGGATGCGTCAGTCGAAAAGCTGTTCAAGGTAGGCCAACAGATGGTCGTTCGCGTTGGTCGATTTAATGTGAACGACAACGTTTACCGAGGGTTTGTGCACTCGGGATAACTGTTGGCGATCCGAAAATGAACCCACGAGCCAACATCCCATCGACATGAACCCACGGGCCAACCATAGCGGGCGAAGTGCCATGTGCCAACTTCGCGGCCATTCTGGGATAATTGTCACTGGGCAGAAAAACAGGGTCATGCTTTACCTTTTACCTTCAACCACCACCGGCGGCAGCTACGGGCCCTACACGCCCGGCACCTTCAAGGGCCGCTACATTGGCTACGATCTCGGCGTCGCCGGCAACACCGCGCGCGACCAGCACCTCGCATACACCACCTCCAATCTCGCCCGCTTCATGGGCGTGAACACCCGCGTCACCACCGGGGCGGCGCGCGACTACGTCTACAATTACGTCGCCTCCTCCGCG
>JAYSPI010000069.1:0-13663 GCA_043722215.1 Prosthecobacter sp. | reverse complement strand
GAAATGGCGTCATTAGAACTGAAAACAATGGATATCTACGTGGGCAACTTGCCCTACACTGCTACTGAAGGAGACGTCACTGGTCTCTTTGCCGCATTTGGACCGGTCGAACGGGTCAAAATCATCACCGACCGCGAAACTGGGCAATCCAAGGGATTCGCTTTCGTGACACTCGGCGACCAATCCCAGTTGAACGCGGCTGTTGAAGCCCTCAACGATTACGATTACAACGGACGCCCATTGCGCGTCAATGCTTCCGAACCTAAGGAATCCCGGCCCGGTGGCGGCGGTGGTTACGGCGGCGGCGGTGGCGGCGGCGGCTATAAAGGCGGCGGCGGTGGCGGCGGCTATAAAGGCGGCGGCGGCGGCGGTGGCTATAAAGGCGGCGGCGGCGGCGGTGGCTATAAAGGCGGCGGCGGCGGCGGTGGAAACCGTGGCGGCGGCGGCGGCTGGTAAGCCCAACCACGCTAGTTGAATTTTAATTGCACCCGGGCCTCTTCACAGGAGTCCGGGTGTTTTATTGGCCGCCTGGCAGAGCGCGACCGGCCTAGGGCCAAGCCCCCCTATGTGATCCCGGTCGATCAAATCACCCACAGGACGGCAATGTACGCACCGTGGGGTGCCATACCAAGCGTGCCGTGATCTGCCGCTGATCAGGAGGCAGCGTGTTAGTTCGCTGCCGGATTTCTATCCTCTGCGGGCTCACTGGTGGCCGCGATCGGGGTGTCTAACGGACAGGCCAGGTGCCAGCATGCATCTGCTAGAACACCTGCCAAGCCGGTTTATTGGCATAAACCCACCGATAGTATTCTGCACGGCTCAAGTTGGCCGCCGCGGGTTCATCGAGGATGGCCTTGGCGACTGGGTGCATTTGTAGGATAGATGCCGGGTTGAGTGAGGTGATAGGCCCTTCCACCGCTTCGGCGATAGCCCGAGCCTTGTTCGACCCAAAGGCGAGCAGCAGGTTCTGGCGGGCCTCCATGATGGTGCCGATCCCCATGGTGATGACGTGATGCGGCACCTCCTCGAGGCTGCCGAAGAAGCGGGCGTTATCGAGGCACGTTTGCCGGGTGAGGGTTTTGATGCGAGTACGCGACGCGAGTGACGACGAGAGTTCGTTGAATCCGATGTGGCCGTCGGTGCCAATGCCGAGGAGTTGTAGGTCAATGCCGCCAACTGCGACGATTTTCTCTTCATATCGCTGGCAATGGGCAGGGATATTCTGGGCATTCCCGTCGGGGATGTGGACATTCTCCTTGGCAATATTGATATGCCGAAAAAGATTCTCCCACATGAAGGTATGGTACGACTGGGGGTGGTCGCGTGGCAGTCCGATGTATTCGTCAAGGTTGAATGTGGTGACCTGGCTCCAATCGAGGTTCATCGCGATGAGCGATTGATAGAGAGCGAGCGGAGTACTGCCAGTCGCTAGGCCCAGCACCGCCGTGGGTTTGTCACGGAGCAGGCGGGCGATGATTTTGGCGGCGACTTCGGTCGCGGCGAGTGGCGTGGGCTGGATAATGATTTCCATTAGATATGAGTGATTCGTTGGGTAAGTTTGTGGCGGACGTCGGCGTTAAATTCGTTGATGAGGTCGCAGACGTAGGAGGCAATGTCAGTGGTGTCATCAGCCACCAAGGGAGTAAGGTCGAGGCCGAAGATGAGTTGGGTCGCCGCGTCGGTGGCGTGTGAGTTGAAGAAAGTGGCATTGGCGGCACGGCGGCCGAGGGTGGCGAGGTCGTAGCGTTTTCCGCCGGCGATTTGCGAGTCGAAAACCCCGTTGAGGGCGGCGGCTAGATTATCGCGTCCACTGACGTCCATGAGAACCTTGTGATCATCGGGCAGCCAATCGAGGTTGCGCCAGACCTCGCAGCCGATGACCTGTTTGGGCCGTTGGTCGGCGGGCATTTGGCGCATTGCTTGGAGGGCTGCTACCGTCACGCCGATATGTGTGTCGTGCTTGTCAGCGGGGTTGTGGGTGTAAACCACTGAGGGTTGGGATGCGCAAAGGATCGCGAACAGATCGTCTTGCAATTCGTGTTCGGTCGGGGATTTGACGGAGCGGCTCGGATAGTCGAGTTGAATCATGGCGGCATACCCGCCGATGATAGCGGCGGTATTTTGCTCCTGTCGGCGGATAGTCATCATGTGGGGGTCGGAGTATTGGGCGTAGTGGCCGGCGCGTGAGCTGCCCGCGCCGTCGGTGCAGGTGACGCCGCCAAACCATTGATCGTCGCGGGCGAAGCAGTTGAGAATGCCATGGAAGGCCATGAATTCGAGGTCGTCCTGATGCGCACCGATGCCGAGGTGGGTGATCCGGGCTAGGGCGTCAGATTCAGGATGGCCGTCGGGAATGAAAATTTCGGAGCGAGTCTGGTGGAGGTGCATAGTGGATTCTTTGATTGGGCTGGAAATAATCGCCACACTCACCGTTCGGGTGGCTGGCTGGTTTCAGTATCAGTTGGCTTGCTGGGTGGGTGAAAAAACAGGCCAAGAGCGACGGCCGCAGCGAGTGAGCACAGCGTGGAAACGAGGAACAATCCATGGAAGTCGACGTGGGTTGCGTGGGTAAAGACGCTCTGCATGAGATAAGGGCAGATTGAGTTGGCGAGCAGTGCGCCGACGCCGAGAATCATGACATTGAAGAGTCCCTGAGCGCTGACGCGGGCATCCTTCGGGAAATAGGCATCCACAAAGATATAGACGGTAGCAAAGAAGAATGCGTAGCAGATGCCGTGGAGGATTTGGACCAGAATGATAATTTCCCGATGATCGGGAAACATTGCATATGCCGCAAACCGCGCCGCATGCCCGAGAATGCCAACCACCATGGTGGTGCGCCAACCGAGCCGCTTGAGGGTGGCCCCGAGCACGAACATGGTTAGGATTTCAGAGACCTGGCCGACACTCATGACTGGCATGATCCAATTGCCCGGAATGCCGACGCCGCCGGCGTCACGCGCGGTGCCCAGAAACAATCCGGTCCAGTTGAAGTAACTGTTTTGGACGAAAGAATCGACTAGAGTGACGATCCATAACACCAGCACAAATGGATGCTTGAGCAGCTTGAGGGCTTCGAGCCAAGCGAGTTTTTCGCCGGTGCCCGCGACTTTTGGCGGCGAGTCAGGTAGCAGAAAGCTGAACCCGGCGAGCGCGAGCGACGCCACGCCAGCCACAATGAACGTCCAAACCGTTGCTGCTTTCAACGCTTCGCCAGTGAGTCCAGATCCAAGGATTGCGCCGATCCATTGGCTAAATCCCTGTGGATGGATAGAATGGACGAGATCCCAATCGACCAGGATGAAGGTGAACGGCCAGGCTGCTAGAATCCAGCCGATGGTGCCGCCCATGCGGACCAATCCGAATTGTTTGCGTGGGTCATCCATATTGGCGAAGGCGATCGAGTTGGTGATCGAAATCGTGGGAACGTAGAGCAGGCAGTGGCTGAGCATCAGCCCGAAGAACGGCCAAAAACATTTGGTGAATGCCAGGCCTAGCATTGCGAGTCCGCCGAGGAAGTGGCTGAAGGCGAGGACTTTTTCTGGGGCGAAGTAGCGGTCGCAGAATTGGTTGCTGAAGAACATGCCGACGATTGCGGCGATAGGGAAGGCGTTGAGGATCCACGATTGTTGGGCTGGCGAGAACCCGAGGCTTGGGAGATAGCCGAAGATCAGGGGTAGCCATGCGCCCCAGATAAAAAACTCAAGCACCATCATGATGAAAAGTTTGAAGCGGATCGAATGACTCATGGGGTGCGATGATTCAGAGGTGGACCAGTGCGCCGGTGAGAAGTGATTTCTCCTCGGCTTCACAAATTTCTAAGGCGACCACCCCGTCGTTGGCGGTGACGATGCGTGGAGCCTGGTGGTGGGCCACGCAGTGGATGATGTAATCGATTTCCTCGGCGTAGCCATCCAGGGTGCCGGCGGCCACGACGCGCGGGGCTTGGCCAGCTTCCGTGACCGTCAAGGCGTCGGCACCCCGCGCGGAATCGAAGTCGAGGGTGGCGCGCTCGCAGTGCAGCGTGTATGCCATGTTGAACCCTTGGGTCAGCAACCAACTGCCCACGGCGTGGACCGCAGGACCCTCGGGGTAATGATATTGGGTCACGACGTGGTGGATCGCGCCAGTGGTGCCGATGGCCCCCGTGGATGAGACTGCGGCGGGTCGCCCGAATAAGTGATTGACGAAATCGGTGTCGTGAATGTGTAGGTCAAATAGCGCGCCGCCAAGGTCGCCACCTTCGACGTAGGTCCCTTGCTGGCTCCACGCTGGCATGGCGGACAACCGGCGAAATTCTGCGGCGAGTACCGGTCCGTAGGTTCGATCGGTCACCACTTGTTTGAGCCAGCGCCAACCTGGCCAGAAGCGCATGCACATCGCGGGCATCAGGAATCCTGGCGCGTCCGCTGCGATTTTGAGAATGTCGCGTGCGGCCAGTGAGGAACGGGCGAGAGGCTTTTCGCAGAGCACATGCTTGCCCGCGAGCAGGGCGGCGATGACCTGTTGTGGGTGCAGCGGTGTCGGCGTGCATAGATCGATGAGGTGGACCTCCGGCAGCGCGAGCACCTCTTCGAGGTGGCTGAAAACTTTCACCTCGGGAGACAGGTGGATGTCGGCGGCATCGAGGATGTTACCGGCCACGCCGGGGAGGATGCCGTTGACGGGCAGTCGCGTGGCGTCGCACACGGCCACCACGCGCGCCTGGGGATGATTCAGATAGTGGCACAGGTGAGTGACGCCCATGAATCCGAGACCGACCACGGCGACGTTGACCGGGGCGGCGGTGAGGGATGGGGATGAGTTGGGCATGAGAGGTGAGGGTCAGTCATTCCAGGTGAGGACGACTTCGCGAGCACGGCGGATGTCCGCCACCCGCTGGGTGCCCGCTTCTCGTTCAATGACAAAATCTCCGGCGAAGTTTGCTGCAATGAGGGCTGGGAAAAATGCCTGCCAATTGACCTCGCCGGCTCCAACAGGAACTTCCTCGCCCCACTCGCCACGAGTGCGAGAGGTTACCGCGTCCTTGATGTGAACCTGATACAGCCATGGAACTAACAAACGAAGCGCGTCGATCGGGTCCCCTTGCCCGTAAAGCAGTATGTTGGCTGGGTCGAAGTTCACGCCGATATTCGGGCAGTGGAGCGCCTCTAACAAAATAGCGAGTTCGGCGGCGGATTCCTGGCCGGTTTCCAATCCGACGGTCATGTCAGCCGCGGCGAAGATTTCTGCCACGGCGGCGAGGCGGCCTAACATTTTTGTGAAATCAGCATCATTCGGGTCATGCGGAACAAATCCCGCGTGGAACGTCACCCCTTTGATCCCGAGAGCCGCAGCGATGGGCACCGTGGCGCGTATGTTACTCAAATTCTGTTCCCAGGATGAGTCCGGGGCGATGCCGCCAGTGTGGCGGATTGATTCGAGCGATGAATAGTCCTCGCCGAGGCAGCCGAACATTCCGGAAACCACGGTGATCCCCGCCTGTTCTAACACGGTTGCCGCGTCACCCCAAATCGCTGGCGATTCTCGTAACGGATCGAGTGCCAACTGGACACGGGACATTCCAGTTAACGCCAGCTTCGCCACGAGATCCGACGGATCGCTCGGCAGCAACGACCAAGAGCAGACGGCCAACCGATCGCTGGCTGTGGGCGGGTGGGTGGCAATCATGGCACAACGTCAATCACTTGGTGAGTTTTGGCAGGCTGGCTGCGGCAACTGCCTGACCCACCCGGCGGGTTTTCTCGTCAGGGACGTGCATGGCCACGGTCTTGGCGATCTCGGGAAACTCCTGCTCGAGCACTTCACGCGCTTTTGATAGAACAATATCACCGCCCTGGCCGGTCGTGACACGACCCAAAATGAGTAGGTGGGCGTAATCGTAGAAGTCTGCGTAGTGGGGGATCGTATAGCCGAGATAGACGCCAATCGTTTCGTAAATCTTCGCTGCGCGCTCATCGCCCTGGGCCATCAGGTTTTGGACCTCCTTGAGGCGCTCGGGCAGATCCATGGCTTGCGGCAAGTGGATTTTGGCGGCAGGCAGGAGTTTATTGACGGCCTGCTGGGAGAAATAGAGAGCGCCCACGCCTTGGTCGCCCGACCATTCATCGGCTGCGGCATGCGGGTTGTAATCGACTGGCGCGAAGGCCAGTTCGTTGAGCCAGCCGAGGATGCGGCCTTTTTTATCCATGAATCCCGCAGCCTCGCTCGATCCCATCGCCACGCCTAACATCCCAGTCTGGTTCAGTGACATGGCACCTGCGAGCGCCGTCACATCGCCGTCGTTCATGATGACCACCGGCACGTTCCACTCACTCTCGATCCGCTTGAAGACGGCCGCCGCTTGAGGGAAATGCTTTTTTGGGATTGCGCGCAGCAGCGACGCGACGCGGATTTCGTTATCTACGATGATACCGGCGGAGCTACCGCCGATGGCATCGACGCGAGGCATGCAGGCGGCGGCGCGGTGAAGGGCGGCGGAGATGTGGTGATAGTGGTATCCGGGGTTGGATTGGATTTTTGGGTCCCACGGGGTTTCCTCGGTAAAAACCGCTTCGCCATCGATGACCGCCGAGACTTTATAATCGCTAGCACCTAGGTCAAACCCGATCCGGCACCCCTTCAGGTGTCCACCCACCGCCACCTGCATATCCTTCGCCGCCGGAATTTCGGAAGCGTCGGTGAGACATACCTCAAACTTCTTTCCGTATGCGAGCTCCATCATTTGGCAATCGAACTTGCGTGCGCCGCGTGCCGAATAGCATTTGCGGATATGCTCGCCGATGGGTTTAGGTCCGCTGACGTGGAGTTTCCACCCGCCGCGCGACCAGACGAGAAACTTCACGATCCGCTCGACATAGCGCAAGGCGGCTGGGTCTGCCGCGGAATTCACCACGGTTTCGAAGCGCGAGATCAGCCCGCATTCGCGCTCGAGGCCGAGGATGAGTGGCACCGCATGGCCGGATGTCCTAACGGTTGCGACGTAGTTGCGGTTGAAGATCACGGCGGGCAGGAACCCCGGATCGAGTGGCGGAATGAAGGAGTGCGTGAGGGTCATATGGCTAGGGGCGAACTGTGATTTTGGCGGTCTCTGCAGGGAGTGGTAATTCAGTGGCCGCGCGCAGGGTTCCTGTGATAACAGATAGCACAGCTGCAATAACTAGCAGCTGTGCGGTGATGGATCTCATAGTCATGGTGGGAACTCGCGTCATGCGGATTGTCATCTGCTTTGGAAGCGGCTCGATACGTGTGGTGCTCCCGCGATTTATCAATCCGGGTTGCCACCGAAATACGCCTCGATTTCTTCGAGCGTTTTGCCTTTGGTTTCTGGCAAGAAGAATGCAGCGGTGATGAAGTAGATCACGGTCGAGCCAGCGAAGGCGAAGAACATGGTGGAGTAGCCGTATTTTCCGACCGTGGGCAGGAAGGTTGCGGCGATGGTCGTTGAGACCGCTTGGTTGACGAGTAGGGCGATGCTCATGCCGTTGGAGCGAATGCGGGTGGGCATGAGTTCCGAGAGGGCGAGCCAAACACAGACTCCCGGCCCGACCGCAAAGAAGCCGATGAAGACGAAGATGCAGGTCGCGATCATCCAGCCATTAGCGGTGCTTGGCACCGGCGTGATCAGTGCGTTTTGAATGGTTAGGTTGGCCTTGCGTGAGGTGTCCAGATTGGCGAAGGGGTTTTTAAAGAAGGCTTCGACGCCAGTGCTTGGGAGGCTGGCGTTGCGGCTGATCTTGAGTTGTGCGGTCTTGTCGTCGGAGCGCAGGACGTTCGACGCGGAGGTGAATTCACCGCACGAGTAGATAATCGACAGAGTGGTGGGCTGGCCGGTGATCGACTTGCCTGCTTCGCCGGTGGCGGCGAGGAGCTTGGCGGCCATGGCGGCATCGTAAGGGAAGGCCACGAGTTGATCGGTGGCGGCCACCTTGGTGCCATCGGCAAGAACGTTCTCGGAGGCGACATCGGTCACGAGTGCTTGCACGGCAGCCTTGCAATCGACCCGGTGTTGCTCGGTTTTGTGGAACAGGAATCCGACGGCCACGAGTGACGCGATGATGCCAGCGCTGCCGACTGAGAGCAGGAATTTGCGTCCTTTTTTGTCCACCAACGCCACCGCACCCATGGTCATGGTGAAATTCACTAGCGTTAGAATCACATATCCCATGTGTGCCTGGGCATCATTCAAGCCTGCCTGGATCAGGATGGTCGCGTTGTAGCCGATGATCGAGTTGATGCCAGTCGCCTGGTTGCACGCCAAAATCACGCACGCGAGAAAGAAGGGGATCATGTATTTCCTCGATAGCAGGGACCCACGGGCGGCGCTGGCACGACCTCCACCCGTCGCGCTGGTGCCAGCGGTGGCCTGCATTTCCTGGATCTCCAAGTCGGCTTGGGCGGCGTCGCGTGAGCGCAGCAAGGCGGCGCGCGTCGCCTCCAGTTTGCCGCGGGTGAACAACCAGCGGGGTGACTCGGTCACACAAAACGAGCCGACCACAAAGAATAAGCCGGGTAGCATGGAGACCCAGAAGATCCACCGCCAAGCATGGTCTTTGGCGGCGAAGAGTTCGGCGACAGTGCCGTTCTTTTCGATGTCGCCAATCCAGACGCTGAATCCGTAGCCAATCAATGCGGCAGCGACAATCCCTAGGGTGAGGAGCCATTGGAAAACGCCCGTGCCCTTGCCGCGTTCGGCGGCTCCCAAACATTCTGCTAGATAGAGCGGCACCACCACTCCGATCAAGCCCGCGCTAATCCCTTGCAGCAGCCGTCCCATGACTAGCGGACCAAATCCTTGCGCCAGGGCAATGATCGGAATGCTGGCTACGAAAATCAAGCCGCTGACCATCATCATCGGCTTGCGACCGATCCAATCGGAGAGCATCCCCGCAAAAAGCGTGGAGATTACACTGCCTAACAGAACCGCCGCCACGATGATGGATAATTGTCCTGCGTTCAGGCCTGACGTCGCTTCCATGTAGGGCAGCGCACCGGCAATGATGCCAACGTCGATGCCATATAGAAGTCCGCCTAGGCCTGCGACGAGGAGGAGGAATCGATTGTAACCCAACTTGCTGATTTCTGGAGATGTGGCCATGACTTGTAATATTTGGGATTCAACTGTAGATGACGACGAGGAAGAGCACGGCTTCCCGCTTGCCGGAATTGGAGATGCTGTGAGCGACGTCGGCGCGGTAGGTGGCGGAGTCGCCCTTGCTGAGAACTTCGTTCGAATGGCCGGATTTCAGGGTCACGCAGCCTTCCTCAACGGCGAGAAACTCCCGTGTGCCGTCCACATGCGGCTGGCTGCTCAGTGCTCCATTGACAGGCAGCCGAACCTCATAGAACTCGACGTCCTTCTCCAGGTTCAACGGCGAAAGTGTGCGAATTCGACACTGCGGGTCCGACCGGAAAACCTGCGCCGAGTCATCGGCCCGGATCACCTGAATCGACGATGCGGAATCGGCGCTCTCAATGAGATCTTGCAGCGATAAGCCGAAGGCGCGCGCAATCCGATAGGTCACGCTTAACGTCGGGTTGGCTCGCTCGCGCTCGATGCCACTGAGCATCGAGCGGCTCACGCCGCTCGCCGATGCCAGTTCCTCCAGTGACCACCCACGATCACCGCGCAGCTTCTTCACGCGCCGGCCTAGATCCTCGTTAATCGATTCGGCATCCGCCGCCGTCGGGGGGTGACTCGATTTCCTGGCGATACGCTTCGGTGGCACCCGGAAAGCAATATATTGGATGATTTTCCTGTAAAGTAGAAATTCGACTTGCCAATATATTGGATGTTATTCCACTGTGTCGGCGGTCAGGGCGCTCGCCATTCGGCGAGATCCTGAGGTTGTTGGTCAGCGAGATTCGCCAGCCAGCGTAGCGATTTAATGATTTAAACTCCCATAAAACTCCCATGAAAGCACTCGTGAAAGCCAAGGCGGAACCCGGATTGTGGTTGCAGGATGTTGCCGAGCCCACGGTGGGCATCAATGACGTGCTCATCAAAGTTCATAAGACCGGGATTTGCGGCACTGACCTGCATATTTACAATTGGGATGCCTGGGCGCAAAAGACGATTCCCGTGCCGATGGTCGTCGGGCATGAATTTGTCGGCGAGGTGGTCGAGGTCGGAACGAATGTGAGCGATTTTCAGGCGGGTGAGATTGTGAGTGCGGAGGGGCACGTGGTGTGCGGCCGTTGCCGCAATTGTTTTGCCGGGCGGCGTCATCTGTGTAAGGACACGGTGGGGATCGGGGTCAACCGGACTGGCGCATTTGCTGAGTTCATCAGCGTGCCGATGACGAATGTTTGGCACCACACGCAGGGTGTCGATGAGGAGGTCGCCTCGATTTTTGATCCCTTTGGCAATGCGATGCACACGGCGCTGTCATTTGATCTGCTAGGTGAGGATGTGCTCATTACCGGCGCGGGGCCGATAGGCATCATGGCGGTGGCAATTGCCAAGCATGCCGGAGCCCGGCATGTGGTGATCACGGACGTCAATGATTACCGCCTCGGTCTAGCCACCACGCTGGGGGCAGATGTGGCGCTCAATGTGACCAAGGGTAGCCTCGCCGAGGTGCAGAAACAATTGCACATGAAGGAGGGGTTCGATGTGGGGCTTGAGATGAGCGGCAATCCAGCGGCCTTCCGGGACATGGTGGATGCAATGTGCCATGGCGGTAAGATTGCGATGTTAGGGATTCCGAGTGTGCCGATGCCGATTGATTGGAATAAGGTGATTTTCAACATGCTGACGATCAAGGGGATTTACGGCCGCGAGATGTATGAGACCTGGTACAAGATGAGTGTCATGCTTGAAAGCGGCTTGGACATCAAGCCAGTCATTACTCATCGCTTCAGTGCTGAGGACTTCGAACAGGGGTTTGAGGTGATGAATTCCGGTATGAGCGGCAAGGTTGTGCTCGACTGGACGGTCTTTGATTGAATCGAGCCACGATCCCTGGAAACTGAAATCCCATATCCCATGAACACGCAATTTACGCAATACCTCAAAGCCGATCTAGCAAGTATCCGGGCTGCTGGCACTTACAAGCACGAGCGCACGCTCAGCACTCCCCAAGGGACGATGGTGCGGGCGAATGGCGGCGAGCCGGTGCTCAACATGTGCGCTAACAACTACTTAGGGTTGGCACAACATCCGCAGGTGCGACAGGCCGCCCATGAGGCGCTGGAAAACTGGGGTTATGGGCTGGCGAGCGTGCGGTTTATTTGTGGTACCCAGCGAGTACACAAGGAATTGGAGACGAGCCTGAGTGATTTTCTAGGGACCGAGGACACGATTCTTTACGGCTCGTGTTTTGATGCGAATGGTGGATTATTTGAGACTCTGCTAGGTCCGGATGATGCGGTCATCAGTGATGAACTCAATCATGCATCCATCATCGATGGCGTGCGCCTGTGCAAGGCCCGGCGCTTCCGCTATAAAAATTGTGACATGGCCGAGTTGGAAGCCCGCTTGATCGAAGCTGATGGGCAAGGGGTGAGATTCAAGATGATCGCCACGGACGGGGTGTTTTCGATGGATGGCAGCATTGCTCCCTTGAAGGCGATCTGCGATTTAGCAGACCAATATGGCGCGTTGGTGATGGTGGATGATTCACACGCGGTCGGGTTCATGGGTCGTCATGGCCGTGGCACCCACGAACACTGTGAGGTGCTCGGTCGCATCGACATCCTCACCGGCACGCTTGGCAAGGCTCTCGGCGGTGCCAGTGGCGGCTATACCAGTGGTCGGCGGGAAATTATCGAAATGCTGCGCCAGCGGTCACGGCCCTATTTGTTTAGTAACACCCTGGCTCCCACCATCGCAGGGGCGTCGCTAGAAGCACTCCGGCTGTTGAAGGAATCCACAGCGCTGCGCGATACGTTAGAGCAAAACACCCGCTATTTTCGCCAGGCCATGACAGCTGCCGGGTTTAACATCGCGCCCGGCGAGCACCCGATCGTGCCGGTCATGTTAGGTGATGCAGCGCTGGCCGCCAAGTTCGCGGAGGCCATGCTTGAGCGTGGCGTCTATGTGGTAGGGTTCAGTTACCCCGTCGTGCCGCAGGGGAAGGCGCGCATCCGCACCCAGATCAGTGCGGCGCACACGCAGGATGATTTGGATTTAGCGGTGAAGGCATTTACCGAAGTGAAGAATCAGCTCGGGCTGTAAGCGCTGCGAGGATTGCTCGCTCCCGGCAGTCGCTCGGCCCAACTTTGGTTGGGCCGAATCGATCAGGGCATGAGTCCGAAGGATTTCAGAATCGCGACGCCCGCCGCGATGCACAGGACAAGGACTGCGGCGCCACCGGCTAGGCGGTCGGGCAGAGTGGGTTTCGGGCGACTCGGCGAAGTGGATTTTGGAAACACGATCAGCGCGTAGGCCATCCCGGCCACTAATCCACCGAGGTGGGCCGCATTGTCGATGAAGCGGTAACCGATGACCCCAATCACGCCAGTGAGAACAACCCCCGCCAGCAGGCGTCGGCTGGCCGGGCGGGGGACCAAGCGATGGTGGAGCGACTCGAAGACGAGCAGGAAGCCGAGCCAGCCCATCAGGCCGCCGGACGCGCCGACGGAGGGGCGGGTCACGAGGCATGCGGAGGCTTCCCCGCCGATGCAGGCGGCGAACAGGAATACGAGTGCTAGGTGTGGCCAGCGGGCAAAGACCTCAAGGCGCTTCCCGAGGTAGAGCATGGCCGAGCCATTCATCAGCAAGTGGACGATATTACCGTGCAGCCATGGCGCGGTGAATAAGCGCCAATAATCGCCGTGCCGGTAGGCGTCTTTGATGAGCCCGGCCTCGGCTGTGCCGTGCCAAGTTTGAAAAATCGCCCCCCAGCTCGCTAAGTCAGCGGGTTTTACGCTGCTCAAAACCTGAGCCAACGCGACGAGCGTGAGCATCCCTAACAGAATGTTGGTGAGCGGGGCACTTTGCGCTGCCAGCCAGCTCTCGAAGCGCAGTATCGGCACCAGGGCGAGTCGGTCAGCGTCGGTCCAGCGGCCGAGTTCTTGGATTCGTTTGCGCGCCTGATACCAAGGGATGAAGGCGAAGACGAGAAACAGCAATAGCGTGATACCCATCGATACCGAGGTCAGCATGGTGTGCCACGCCAACCCCTGGCGCTCGGCGAGGGTCGCGACCTGCGGCGCATGCTGCCACCCCTGATAGAACAGGTAAGCGGCCAAGCCTGCGAGCAGCCCGCCAAACCAACGGGTTCTTTCCTGCGCATCGAGCAGGTCGCTTGCTGCCCGGCGCTGGCGCGACGCATGCACCGCCTCGGCGGCATCGACTAACTCATCGGGCAGGATCAGGCGTTTGTGGGCGGGTGTCCAGACCCGTTCTACGCCAGGGTCTCGGTCATCGTGGATGGCGCGGATCAGCTCCGCACTCGTATCACATGGGTGGCTTTTGCCCTTGAAATCAAGCCACCCGTAACCTGCGGGCGCTATGGGAAATGCGTCCGCGCGTGCCCAAATCGGTTCCTCGTGATTGTCATGGGTCGCTTCCGTCACCCGTATCTAGCGTCAAGGCTCCCCAGATTTTTCTTGCGGTGTTCCGCTTGGTGCGGCTGGTGCGGCTGGTGCGGCTGGTGCGGCTGGTGCGGCTGGTGCGGCTGGTGCGGCTGGTGCGGCTGGTGCGGCTGGTGCGGCTGGT
>JAYSPI010000068.1:0-1987 GCA_043722215.1 Prosthecobacter sp. | reverse complement strand
GTCAATGTGGCCATGATCCTCGAATCTCCCGCACAGAAATTTGTATCAGCCACGGTGCTGGGTGGTGGAGTGCCTGATTTCCATTTGCCGCAGAGGTTTGAGGAAGTTGAGTTCACGCCGCTGGGTGGCTAGGGAGTTGAGTCGGCGACGCTGTGATTTTTCTCAAGCTAGGTACCTGTGTTGCGCCAATGAAAGATGCCACCGGAGGAGTGAGGTCGTTGCGCCATGATTCATGACACCCGAACTTGCTTGGTCTTTGCTCTTTGGGTGGTGGGGTTGGCCCGCGCCAGCGGCAGCGCCCGGGTTCGCCCGCCCTGTCCGAGCTTGTGGGGCGCGGTGATGCGATCGAGTTGCCGAGCACTGCGCTGCTGGATCTTACCATGCGTCGTCGCAGAGAACTCGCCATGATGCCTCTCGTTGCTCTCAACCCACTGGGGAATGGTCGCCTTTTCCCTAACGAGAATTCCGTCCTGCGGCGTGTCACCGCCATCCAGACCTATCCCGATACTCAGCGAGTGACGGATTGAGTTCCGATTTTGAAACTATTTGGAGCGAATATTGCAACATTAATTATTTTGACAGGAGCGCGAGCTAGGCAGAGCCTCGTATGAAACACCCATCATGAAACGTCCTCTTCTACCCTACCTAGATCAAAGTGCCGCGCCTGATGCTTCATTGAGAGGCAGACTTCTCCGTCTTGTCACTCGCGCGGTGTTCGGCCTGCTCCTCGGTGCCATGCCATGCGCTGTGGTGGCCTCGGAAACATTCTACGCATACCACACCCGGCTCACCACCGGCGCGGACTTCGAGCGCTATTCCCGGACCGACGAGCACCCGGACATTGTCGTGCAGTTGGCCGCCCCCTTGGGACGTTTGGTGTTTTGGCGCGGCACGAGCTATTTGCCGTATTGGGAGACAACCAATGGGCACTTTGCGCTCGAACAAATCGTCCCGCGCCAAGGGGATGGAGACGCCACCCGCCCCGATCGCGTCAATTCGTTTTCACGTGTCTGTCTGGTCGAAGAGAAGGCCGACCACATCACCATCAACTGGCGCTATCTGCCGACATTCCAAGTTGGCAACCCTAACCCCGGGGTGAACTACAAGAACTTCGTCGAAGAGACCTTCATCATCACGCCCAATGGACAAGTCGTGCGCACCATCAAGCAAGGGACTGCCAAGTTCGACGACTGGAACGACCCGCTCAACCAGACCGTGGTAAATTTGACACTCACGGCATCGGGGGTCGTCGAACAATCGCGGACTCTGCCTCAGCACTCGCCGCCTGCAGCGGGTTTGAGTTACCCCGTCAAATCGCCGCTGGTGCTTGCGCCAGTCCGGGAGTGGCATTTCGACGAGGGTTCGGGAGATGTCACCGCAGAAACGGCCACTGGCATCTCTGCAACCATCCCCGGCCATAAAACATTGTGGCGCAAAGGCGTCTCTGGAACCTGCCTGCAATTCGACGGCTACAAAACCGAACTCAGCCTGCCAGCGGCTCAGGCACCCGCCTTGACCAATGCGATCACCTTGGAAGCGTGGGTGGCCATTGGGGCTTATCCGTGGAATTGGTGTCCTATCATCCAACAGGGCGACGATGCCGGCTATTTTCTAGGAATGGGCAGCCATGGACAGGCCGCATTTAAACTCAATGTCGGCGGCGTGTGGCAGGAACTCGTTTATACCGGCCCCTTGCCCAGATTTCGGTGGCTTCATTTGAGCGGCAGCTACAACGGGACCACCGGCGCCATGGCGCTTTATCTTGATGGCCAACCGGTCGCCCAGCGTACGCTCACGCCAGCCGCCATCCAAACCACCGGCGATCCGATCCGCATCGGCATGGGTAAGCCCCGCCAACCGACCGATCCGCTCGGTAATGACGTTGACTTCGCGACCTACAGCTTTGATGGACTGATCGACGAGGTCCGAATCTACAACCAAGCGCTCACAGCCGCCCAGATTCAAACCGCTTTCACCGCCTACAGCC
>JAYSPI010000067.1:0-4692 GCA_043722215.1 Prosthecobacter sp. | reverse complement strand
CTCGTCTGCCCAGTACCCCTCAACGACATCCAACCTAGCTGGAGAAACACCCCCGGCCGACACGCCTCACGCTACTCGTGGTCCGGAGGCATCGTCTGGTTCCAAGGCAAAAACCCGGGCAAGCGCATCGGCAAAGTCACCGCTAGGGCCACGCGCGGCGACCACCAACTGTGCGTCGAGGGCGCGGCGATAGCCAGCGTCAATCCCGGTACTTGGATCGAACTCACCGTCCACGACGACGCCCAAAAAACCTTACTCAACTCCCTCTATTCCGGCGACCCTGGGAATCTCGACCAGATCCAGCCAGCCAGCTATCAGACGAGTTTTGTCAGCCGCGTCAAGGCGGTGACAGCTAGCCTCCTGACACTGGAGCGTCCGCTACGCATCGACATAAAACCAGAATGGAATCCAGAAATCCGTCTCTATGAACCCACCGTGGTCGAATGTGGCATCGAGGATCTGGGCTTCGAGTTCCCAGCCCGCCGCTATGGCGGGCATTTCAGCGAGCTTGGGTTCAATGCGGTGTCCTTCTCTGGAGTCGCCCACTGCTGGGCCAAAAACCTATTGATCACCAACGCCGACAACGGCGTCTTCGCCGACGGGCGATTCTGCACCATCGACGGCCTACGCTGCCAACTCGCCGGGTCCCAGGACTCCAAGGGCGTATTCGGGCATCACGGCGTCACCCTCTCGGGCCATGACAACCTGTTCACCCACTTCGAGATTCACCAATGCTTCGTCCATGACATCACCGTCGTCAGTGGCGCGGGCAATGTCTCATCCTCGGGCTGCGGCACCGACCTGTGCTTCGATCACCATAAACGCGCCCCCTACGACAACCTCTTCACCGACATCGACATCGGCGCGGGCACCCGCATTTGGCACTGCGGCGGAGCCACTGACCTCGGGCGCAACTGCGGCGCTCGCGGAACCTTTTGGAATATCCGCGCCAAGCACTCGCAACCCCTGCCCAGCGCGTTCGGTCCCCTATCCATCAATCTGGTCGCCGTCCCATCCAAGGAAAAATCGTTCACCGATCTCCATGGCCGCTGGTGCGAAACCATGCCTCCCCGCACCATCGAGCCCGCCAACCTGCATCTCGCTCAATGGTCAAAACGCATGGACACCAAGTGATCGCCCTGCCGCAGCCCGCCCCTTGCCCACGATTCGTGGAACCCGCCCCAGCCGCTCAGACTTGCGCGGGGTTGCGTGCCAACCAGCGTTTTTAGTCGTCTTTTCCAGCGTCACCCGTTTCACTACAGGCGCACCCGCGATGCCCGAAGATTCCACCGAAGACACCCTGTTGCTCGTCGATCCCGATCTGGATTTCCTGGATTGGGCCACCAAGCATTTGACCGCCCGCAACCTGCGCATCCTGCGCTGCGACAACGCCGCCAATGCCATTAAGATCGTAGAAAAAACAACGGTCGGCCTGGTCGTCGCGGCTATGGAAATGGAGCCATTTGACGGCATGGAGTTGCTACGGCGCATCCTCCACCAAAGCCCCCAATCACTCGTCATCCTCACCGCCGGCTTCCCCTCCACCAGCCAAATCATCGAAGCCACCCAACACGGAGCCCACGACGTCCTGCGCAAGGAATCTCTCGCATTCGAACTCCGCCCCATCGTCGAATCGGCCCTCCAAACCCGCGAAGACCGCCGCAGCGCCGACCATTCAGTCGCTGAACTCCCAAAACACGACAACCGCGTCAAAATGATCGGCGTGTCCCGCGCCCTTCAAGAAGTGTTTAAACGCGTCGGCCGCGTCGCCCGCTCCGATGCGCCCGTCCTCATTGCTGGCGAAAGCGGCACCGGCAAGGAACTCGTCGCCAAGGCAATCCACGAATACAGCCCGCGCCGCCAAAAGGAAATGATCACCATCAATTGCGGTGCCATTCCTGAAAACCTCCTGGAAAGCGAACTCTTCGGCCACGAAAAAGGCTCGTTCACCGGTGCCATCGCCCGCCGCGCCGGCCGCTTCGAACAAGCTGACGGCGGCACTCTCTTTCTCGACGAAATCGGCGACATGCCGCTGACCATCCAAGTAAAACTGCTGCGCGTCCTCCAAGATGGCTCGTTTTCACGCGTCGGTGCCAACGAAACCCTCACCACCGACGTGCGCATCATCGCTGCAACCCACCGCAACCTCACCCATGAGGTGGCCGCCGGCCGCTTCCGCGAGGACCTCTACTACCGCCTCAATGTCGTGGAAATCCGCATCCCCCCACTGCGCGATCGCCTCGAAGACATCCCACTACTCGCCGAGTATTTCCTCCAGCGCATCACCAAACAAAACGGCATGGCACGCATCCGCCTCACCGCCGAAGCTATCAATACCCTGCAAACCCATTCCTGGCCCGGCAATGTCCGCGAACTGGAAAATACCATCGCCAGAGCCTGCGCCCTCACCTCGTCTAACATCCTTCTGCCCGCCGACATCCCCCTCGCCTCCGACCCCGCAAAATCTCCCGCATTCATCGCCGCCGTCATCGACCAATTGATCAACATCGCCCCCACCGATATCAATTTACTCGACTGGGTCGCCCGCGAAATCGCCGGCCGTGTCGTCGAACGCGCCGCGGGTGACATCAAGGAGGCCTCCAGCACGCTCAACCTGCCCGCCCACGAACTGCGCAAACTGCTCGCACGCATCCCTTCGCCCCCATGAACCTCCGGTCGTTGTGGCTGCTCCTGCTGCTTGCCATCCAGTCCGCCCACGCCGGGCCGGACACCGCGCTGCTAATTCGGCAAGGCGATGACGCACTCGCCGCCGGACTCTGGGAAATGGCCGCCCTGCATTTCAACGAATGCCTCGCCAACCCATCCCTCACCCCAGCCCAAAAATCACAGGTCGCCATCCGCCTCGCCGAGGCTTGGGTCCGCGATGGCTTGCCCACTGAGGCACTCACACTCTTAGAACAAGCGTTCGTCACTCAACATCCTGCCGCACCCTTCTGGAAAGCCCTAGCATTGACTGGCCTGGGCCGCTTCACCGAGGCTCTTCCGCCCCTCCATCAGTTATTAGAATCCCCGACCGCTCCCTATCACACCGAGGCCGCCTTCACCCTCGCAAGCCTGCAACTCGCACTCAACCAACCCGAACCCGCCCTCGCCACCCTCGACACCCTGACCCACTCCGCCGACCCTGCTCTGGCGGCCAGCACCCGCCTGCGCAAGGTGGAAATCCTCCTCGACCTCGGACGACTCGACGACGCCCGCCAATCGATGCCCGCCCCCACAACGATCCGTCTGAGCGACCGGCCACTAGCAGCTTTGCTAGACGCCCAACTGCTGCTAGTGGAGGGGCACACACCCGACGCTGCTGAGGGATTTCAATCGCTCCTCGATCAACCGCAGGGCCAATCGCTCCACCACTACCATGCCGCCGCCATCGGCCTAGCAGATGCCCTGCTCGCGCAACATTCCCCCGCAGCAGCGAACCGATTCCTGCTGTCCTTTATCCAGGATCATCCGGACTCGCCGCTGCTAGAAGCCATGTTTCAACGCCTCCTCAATGGCTTGCCCGACACCCCGGCCCCAACCGACCTGGTGTTCGATCGGCTCACCCAATGGATCCCCCCCTGCGAGCTCAGCGCCACCGGCGCAATCAACACTCTCCCCTCGAGCGCCTGCGCCGCCTGGCCCGCCCTCACCCAATCCAACGACCTCCTCGCGTACTCGCTGTTCACCCGCGCCATCGGCCTACACCGCAGCGCCTTACCCGACGCCCGTGCCGAAGCACAACGCCTCCTCACCCGCCTCCGCCTGGAATACCCACTCCATCCGCTCGCCAGCCGCTCCTTATTGCAAATCGCCCGCTGGGCCCTCGATGAGGGTGCCAATGAGCGCGCCTTCGCCATCCTCGACTCCCTCCGAGAAACCGCCGCAACACCCACCACACGCGGCACAGCCGCCTTCCTCAAAGCCCACTCTGCCTATGCCCAGGGCGATAAAAACTTGGCCATTTGCCTATTCGATGAGGCCGCCACTGCCCTGGCCGACCACCACGCACAAGCCGCTCGCCTCAACGCCGCCATCATCCGCCTCGCCGCCCACCTCGCGGCCCCGCTCCCGGATCCGACTCTCACCGCCGATCTTGAGCTGGAACGTGCACTCACCAGCACCACCCCGGCGATCGCTAAAACCTCCATCAGCGAGTTCCTCGCCCACCACCCGGATCACCCGCGCGCCGCCGAGGCCCGACTCGCGGCCGCCGAGGCCGCCCTCGCCGGACCATCCCCCGACCTCGCCTTCGCCCGAAATCAACTGGATTTCTTAGCTACCAACCCGCAACCCTCCTCCACCCACTTGAGCGCCGCACGAGTCGCTTGGATGAGCCTACGCCTCAACGATCTCTCACAGGATGCCGCCACGACCATCGCCACCGCAAAATCCTTCCTCGCTAACTATCCCGCTGATCCTTCGGCTGCCGAAGCCGCCCTGATGCTCGGACGCAACCACTTCCAAAACCATAACTACAACGATGCCCGACTCGTCCTCGAGAAACTCTCCGCCTCAGATACCAACCCAGCCCGCGCCCAAGTCGCCGGGCTGCTAGCCGCGCGCTCGGCCGCGCTGGTTCCCACCAGCCAATCCCAACAAGAAGCTCTCATCCTCTTCGAAAAAGTCATCGCCGCCCACGGCTCACTCGCTCCCATCGCACAGTTAGAAAAAGCCCGGCTCATGATCGAC
>JAYSPI010000066.1:0-4336 GCA_043722215.1 Prosthecobacter sp. | reverse complement strand
GGACTTTATCGAAGCCAAAACCATCGAAGAAAAAAAGGCCTGGGCTCTCATCGAACAAGGCTACGACGGCAGCTACAACGGCGACGCCTATGGCTCCGTCATGTTCCAAAACGAAAATCTCTCCGTCCGAACCAGCGATGAATTCATGCTGGCCGCCGTGGCCGACAACGATTGGTGGACCCGCCGCGTCACCGATCAAGAACCCTGCGAAAAGAAAAACGCCCGCGAATTACTCCGTAAAATCGCGCTCGGTACCTGGACCTGCGGCGACCCCGGGATGCAGTTCGACAGCACCATCCACACCTGGCATACCTGCAAGGGCAGCGGCCGCCAAAACTCCACCAATCCATGCTCGGAGTACCTCTTCCTCAACGACACCGCCTGCAACCTCGCATCCCTCAACCTGGTCCACTTCCAACTGCCCGACGGCGCGTTCGATGTCCCCCGCTTCCAAGCCGCCGTACGCTTGTTCATCGTGGCCCAAGAAATCCTCGTCGATCGCGCCAGCTATCCAACCAAGCCAATCGCCGAAAACTCCCACGCCTTCCGCACCCTAGGCCTCGGCTACGCCAACCTGGGTGCCCTCATCATGAGCCGCGGCCTCGGCTATGACAGCGATGATGGCCGCGCCCACGCCAGCGCCATCACCGCCCTCATGACCGGCAAGGCCTACGAAGTCAGCGCAGAGCTCGCCTCCGCCAAAGGTGCCTTCCCATCTTATCATGACGCTCGCTACGGCGACGTCACGCATCCCCCCGCCCCATCCAATGCCACCTCGATGCTCGAAGTCATCGAACTCCATCGCGACCGCGCAGCCCAGCTCGAAGGTCACGGCGACTGCCTACCCATCATCATCGCCGCCCGCAGCGCTTGGGACGCAGCCCTAAAACATGGCCGCGTTCATGGCTACCGCAACGCCCAAGTCACCGTCTTGGCTCCCACCGGCACCATCGGCTTCCTCATGGATTGCGACACCACTGGCATCGAACCAGACATCGCTCTGGTAAAATACAAACTCCTAGCCGGTGGCGGCATGCTGAAGATCGTCAACCGCACCGTTCCCCCGGCACTCATTCGCCTCGGCTACACCCCCGATGAAATCGCCGCGATCCTCATTCATATTGAAAACTACGACACCATCGAGGATGTCACCGATGCCTCCACCGGACAAATCCATCACAGCGGCCTCAAACCCGAGCACTTGTTGGTTTTTGACTGCGCCTTTAAACCGCACCTCGGCACCCGCAGCCTGCACTACCGTGGCCACCTCCGGATGATGGCCGCCGCACAACCCTTCCTTAGCGGCGCCATCTCCAAAACCGTCAATATGCCCGAGTCCGCCAGCGTCGAGGACATCATGCAAACCTACATTGAAGCCTGGCAGCTCGGCCTCAAGGCGGTGGCCATCTATCGCGATGGCTCAAAACGCTCCGCTCCCCTCAATACCAAAAAAACCGTCGGCATGGGCGGACTGGCCGATGCAACCACCCCCGCCGGCGAGGACATCGCTGGACGCATCGCCGCTCTCATCCGAGAGAACGAATCACTCCGCCAAAAATCCGAAACCCGGGCCCGCCGCCACATGCCCGACACCCGGATGTCACTCACCCATAAGTTTGAAATCGCCGGCCACGAAGGCTACATCACCGTGGGCCTCTACCCAGACGGCCGACCAGGCGAGTTGTTCGTCCAAATGTCCAAGGAGGGCAGCACCATCGGCGGTCTCATGGACACCGTGGCCACCCTCACCTCCATCTCACTCCAATACGGCGTCCCTCTCGAACAACTGGTCAAGAAATTCGCCTACCAGCGCTTTGAACCCAGCGGCTTCACCAAAAACCCCGACATCCGCACCGCCTTCAGTATCACTGACTACGTCTTCCGCTGGCTCGGCTGCGAATTCATCACCGGATACCGAAAAGCCACCTCCCCCGACAACCACCAGAGCGAACTGCCAATGCCCGAAATCGCCCAGATGGAACAACAAGCCGTCAACCGTCCGGTTCCAGAACTCAGCGTCACCGCCGACGGCCAGGCCCCCGTCCAGAAATCGGAGCGCCTTAAAAGTGCCCTCACGATGTTCATGGACATCACCTGCTCGAACTGCGGCTCCGATAAAGTGATCCGCGCCGGCGCATGCGGCTGCTGCACCCAATGCGGCACCAGCCAAGGCTGTAGTTGAGAGCGACCACCCACACTATCAACGAGCCTAGGCTGTCAGGCGTCGCCACTCTAGTGGCGATGCCTTCCCCACAGCTCCTCATGGAGCCCACCATGCTCTCCCTGATCAAAATCCGTAATCTAGCCTTGGTCGATGAACTCGTTTGGGAGCTCGGCCCGGGTCTCATCGGCGTCACCGGGGAAACCGGGGCCGGTAAGTCCATCATCGTCGGAGCCCTCAAACTCGTCCTCGGCGAACGCGCCGATAAATCATTGATCCGCAGCGGCGAAGACGCCTGCTCGGTCGAGGCCGTATTCGAACTCAGCCACCCAGACGCCATCAACGACATCCTCGCCGACGGCGGCTTGTCGCCCTGCGATGACACCCAACTCATCGTGCGCCGATGGATCGGCCAATCCACCAATCGCCAGTTCATCAACGACTCACCCGTCACGCTCACCCTACTGAAACGCATCGGCGAACACCTCGTGGACCTGCATGGCCCGCATGACCACCAATCACTGCTCTCAACCGAACGCCAGCTGGCTATGCTCGACGCCTACGCCAACGCAGAAACTCCCCTTGCGACCTACCGCGAAACCTATCGCTCATGGCGGGTGAAATCCGCCGAACTCGAAGACCTCCGCCACGCCGAATTTGCCAGTGAACAGGAGCTCGAACTACTGCGCTATCAACTCGAGGAAATCACCGCCGCCAACCTCCAACCCGAGGAAGAACAGGACCTCCAAGACCGCTGGCGCCGCGCCTCCAATGCCACTCGATTGTTAGAATCTGCCGCCGCCGCCGCCGCCGCTCTCGCTGGCGAAGCAGGCATCCTTGAACGCCTCGCTCACGTCCAACGCCTAGTGCGCGACCTCGAAAAAATCGACCCCTCCGTAAGCGATCACACCGCCTCACTCGAAACCGCCCTGCTCGACCTCCAAGACCTCGAACGCAACCTCGTCGATTACGCCACCCAACTCGACATCGATCCCGCAGAGGCCGACGCCCTAGAAGAACGCGTCAATCTACTCGAATCACTGAAACGCAAATATGGTGCCTCTCTGAGCGACGTTCTAGCGCGCCGCGACGCTGCCGCCGCGCGCCTCGACACCCTCGACAACCGCAGCGGAAAACTCGCCACCCTCGAACAGGAACTGACCACCTGCCGCGCCACCCTAGACGCCGCTGGCAAATCGCTCACCACTACGCGTCGCAAAGCCGCTCCCAAACTGGCAAAAGAAATCTCCAACCAACTCAAGGAACTTGGTTTCCAGCAAGCCTCGTTCGAGGCACCACTCCAACCCCTCACAGCCCCAGGCGCGCAAGGGTTGGAATCTCTCGAATTCCAATTCGGCCCAAACCCCGGCGAACCCTTACTCCCTCTCCGCCAGATCGCCTCATCAGGCGAAATCAGCCGCGTCATGCTCGCCGTCAAATCCGCCCTCGCCGCTCAAGACGCTACCCCCCTCATGGTCTTTGATGAAATCGACGCCAACGTCGGCGGCGAGGTTGCCTGCGCCGTCGGACGCAAGATGGCCGCCCTCGGCACCCGCCATCAAGTCGTCGCCATCACCCACTTCCCCCAAGTCGCCGCAACCGCCGCGCATCACTTCGTCGTCGAAAAGGAAGTCTCCGGCGGGCGAACCCGCTCGCGCTTATTCCCGGTCAGTGGCGAAGCCCGAATCCAAGAACTCGTCCGTATGTTAGGTGGTGGTGGCGAGCACGCGCGCGCCATGGCCGCATCGCTCCTCATCCACTCACTCCAACCGTGATCCATTCGATCATATAAAAAAACCGCTGTGCCGTCATTGGCGCTGTGAGCCACGTTCCGTAAACTCTATAAGTGGGGACGCCCAGTGACTTTCTGCCTTCCCTTATCAGGCATGACATAAGACACTGGAAAATGCCCCCGGTTCTATCATATCAGTTCGGGCCAGCTTCCAAATCTAGACGCACACAGCAGTCGCAATGACACTACCACGCCACTACCCGCGCGCAACCAAAAACCAAAATGTTGTCGGCGCTGGTTCAAAACCGGATTTTTTTGCGGAGCAAAACCGGACAAATTATAGGGTAAAATGGCCGAGAATCGGGGGCCATGTTAACTTTGGTGAATGATCGAGAACCCAGAGCTTGCGAAACGGGTGGAATAGCACGGTGACAACCTTGCGG
>JAYSPI010000065.1:0-5811 GCA_043722215.1 Prosthecobacter sp. | reverse complement strand
CCCGTTGTGGTCGGTATCATAAAATGCTAACACTTTCGCAGCCTTGTAGGGCGTCCCGCGCAAGCCCACCGCCAACTCGTGACGATCCAGATCGCCACTGCCATCATCGTCCCAACGGTCGAATTTCTGAAGCAATCCAATCATTTGCCGCTGCGCCGGGGTGGTCGGCACCACCGGCCCTAACCCCCGGCTGCACCCACCGCTCGCCACCGCCGCCAACAATAATGAAATCCATTTCATGAGGAATTCAAGCTGGTTGCCAGCCAACGATCCGGCAAGCTCCGATGCGCATGAACGTCCGCCTCATCGTTGCCGGTAAACCCTCACTCGCCTACGCCAAGGCCGGCGTGAACGAGTATCTCAAACGCCTCACCCGTAGCGGCGGCTACGAGTGGATCACCGTCAAGACCGGCTCCCGCGAGGAGGTCTCCGCCCGCCTGCTAGAACGATCCCATGGGTGCTTCCGCATCGCCATGGACGAACGCGGACTCAGCCTGGACACCCGCGCCTTCGCAGCCCGCCTCACCGCACTCGCCACCCGCGGCGACGTCAAAACCGTCGCGTTTCTCATCGGTGCCGCCGACGGCCACAGCGCGGCGCTGCGTGATGCCTGTGATCTGGTGCTGACGCTTTCGCCGATGACCCTGCAGCATGAACTCGCACTTGTCGTCCTGCTTGAACAACTTTATCGGGTGGCCTCACTCCAATGTGGCTCACCGTACCACCGCGACTGAACCGGGATTTGACCTTTGCGGGATGCTCCGATAACAATCCCGCCCTCACCCGCCATGATCCGCGACATCATTCAATACGGCCAGCCCGTTCTCCGCCAACGCTGCCGCCCGGTCACTCTGGTGGACGAAACCATTCTACAACTCGTCGCCGACATGATCGACACCATGATCGATGCCCACGGCGTGGGACTCGCCGCGCCCCAAGTCGGCCAAGACCTGCGCCTCGCCTTGGTGGATGTCGCCTTCGATCCGGACTGCATCACGTTCCTCAAGGTCAATGGCGAGGACGCGGACCTCGCCTCGATCATGCCCTTGGTCTTCATCAACCCGGAACTCACATTCGGTCAGGAAAAAGAAATCGCCATGGAGGGCTGCCTCAGCATCCGCGGCATCCGCGCCGAAGTCCGCCGCCCGCTCGTCGTCACAGCCACCCTGCCCCAACTCGACGGCTCGGTGCTGGTCATCGAAACCGACGGTCTACTCGCCCGCGCCCTGCAGCATGAAATCGACCACCTCAACGGCGTGTTGTTCGTGGACCGCCTCTCAGCCGTCGGCAAGGTCTCAATGAAAAACCGCCTCAAGCGCCTGCTGGAGGAAAACTCGCGTGCTTGATGCTCGACTCATGATTCGGCAACGGTGGCGAGAGCGCCGGCCCGATTGCGGGCGCGGCGACTTGCCACGTCATTCCTGAATCGCCTTAATTGGTGACCCGCATCGGCATCAGCACGTACAGGAAAGTCCCTTCGATGCGCAGCACGCCGGGGCTCATTTCATCGATCAGGTCCAGATAGACATCGTCGCTGTCGAGGTTGCGCAGTGGCGCTTGAAGGAACTCCGGGTTGAAGGCAATTTGCATCGGCGGCCCCTGATAAATCACATCCATCGACTCCTGCGCCTCTCCGACGTCGGGCGAATTGGCGGTGACTTCAATCCGATTTTCGCTGAAGACGAGCTTCACCGAATTGGATTTCTCTGACGAGAGCAGTGACACGCGGCGCACCGTTTCCAACAGCGCTTCACGACCAATGACCACCCGCTCGTTGCTGTCTCCCGGAATTACCTGCCGGTAGTTCGGATAGTTCCCTTCAATCAACTTGCTGCACAGCAGGCTGTCGCCAATCGTGAAGGAGACTTGACTATCACTGAGCTTGACGACCACCTCACCCGCTTCTCCTAACAACCGCTGCAACTCCTGCACCGCCTTGGTCGGGATAATCACGTCAGTTTCGTGCGATGCTGGAAACTCCAGATCGGCATCGACCATCGCCAAGCGGCGCCCATCGGTGGCCACCAGCGTCATCTTGCCATCTCGAAATGACGTAAAGATGCCATTGAGCACGTAGCGGGTTTCATCGTTAGAAATCGCGTAGGCGGTTTTTTTCAAGCCATCGCGCAGCACCTGCTGAGGGATCTTGAACTCCTTGGAACCCGAAAAATCAGGCAGTGGCGGAAACTCGGCTTCACCCAGGCCGATGATTTTGAAAAATGACGGCCCACTGCGGATGGATGCGTGATTTTTGGAATCCACTGAGACCTCGATCTCGCTGGATGGGAGTTCGCGCACGATACTAACCAAGCGTTTTGCGGGTAGAGTGGTGGCACCCTCTTTTTCGATCTGTGCTTCGACTGAGCCGGTGATGCCGACGTCCAAATCGGTCGTAGTGAACTGGATGCGACCCTCCTTTGCCACCAACAACACGTTGGATAAAATCGGCAGGGTCGTGCGTGAGCTGACCACGTGCTGGACTTTTTGTAGGCCGTCGAGAAATGCTTCCTTGGAAATACGAAACTTCATGGATGAGAGCCGGGTAGTTGGCGGGTGCAGTTTCCGTTTTCACTGCGCCTTGGCAAGTCTTCTGTGAGATTCTGTGAAGAATCCCACAATCCGCACACCCTCACCGGCGGAGTTGCGCCTCAAGACGCGCCACCGTCGCCTTCAAGCCATCCTCCTGATCAATCCGCTCGTGAACTTTCTTGCACGCGTGAATCACGGTGCCGTGGTCGCGCCCGCCGAACGCCTCGCCAATCTCCATCAGTGACCCCTTGGTCAGCGAGCGACTCAAATACATGGCGATTTGCCTTGGAAACGCGATGCTGGCGGGTCGTCGCCGGCTGGTCATATCGGCGAGGCGGACGTCGAAGTGTTCGGCCACCGCCTTCTGAATGGCATCGATATTGACTTGGCGGCTGCTTTCCTCGCGGATCAAATCGCGCAGCAGGTGTTCCACTTTATCGACCGTCACGCTCTCGCCGGCGAGCGAGGCGTAGGTGGCCACGCGCATCAACGCGCCTTCGAGGCGGCGCACGTTGGTCGTGATCTTCTCCGCCAAAAATAACAACACCGACTCATCCACCCGCACCTTCCAATCCAGCGATTTCTTGCGCAAAATCGCCAAGCGAGTCTCCATCTGCGGCGCTTGCGTTTCTACGGTCAGGCCGCATTCAAAGCGTGAAATCAGCCGCGGCTCCAAGTTCTTAATCTCGCAGGCTGGCCGATCACAGGTCAGAACCACTTGGTTACGCCCGTCGAGCAGGGTGTTGAAGGTGTGGAAAAACTCCTCCTGCGACCGCTCCTTGCCCGCTAAAAACTGCACGTCGTCGATCAACAGCACGTCCGAACTGCGGTACCGCCGCCGAAACTTCTCCAAGTCACCACGCCGGATCGAATCGATGAACTCGTTGGTGAACTTCTCGCACGTCAGATAAATCACGCGCGCACCCGGTTGGCACCGCAATATCTCCTGCCCAATCGCTTGCATCAAGTGGGTCTTGCCCAATCCCGGACCACCGTGAATAAACAAGGGATTATAACCGATGCCGCTCTTCTTCGCCACCGCCTCACACGCCGCATGCGCAAACTGGTTGTTCGTCCCCACCACAAAACTCCCAAATGTATGCGCCGGATTGAGCCCCGAACTCTTGATCCGCCGCTCCAGTGCATCCCCCTCCAAGGCAGCCGCCTTGCTTGGCCGCGCCTGCGATGCCTCCCCCTGCCCGCCCCCCTCGTCGAGCACCACCGTGGCGGCAACCTCGACCTGAACCTCCCGCACGTCATCGAAAACCCCGTTGACCGCCATCGTCAACTCCGGCAAATAGTTCGTTTCAATCCACACTTGGTGCATCTCACCAGGCACCGTGACGCGGCCCACTCCATCTTCCGCGCCGCACCAACTCGCACTGCGGAACCACCGCTGAAAAGCATCCTCACCGACGGCCCCTCGCAACGAGGCACACACCCCAAGCCAGCCGCTTGGATCCGCAGCCATTTGCTTCATTTCTTCTGCTCCTTCGTGTGTGGCTAAGCCCCCTGATTCCATAGTGATTCAATCTAATCGTAAAATTTTATATCGCCGCTCCAACCCACTCGTCTGAGTGACACATCGCAGCGCGGCCCGCACTCTGGCCAGCCTTACCCGTCCATTGGAAAATATTTCGCGGCGCTCTAACAGCCGATGGATTTGCACCCCATTCCACAGGCGTTCCACACCCATGTTTTTTAAAAACTTGACCTCGGCTTTGCTACGTTTTTCCGAAGCATTATCGCCGCACCAAACGCCGAATCGGCAGATCCTGTTGAAAAACAATCAGTCGCATTGTGACGGAGCTGTCACCGAGCACATCCGGCGCCGCAGAGGTCGTTACGGGCCTTTAGGACCGATGCGGTAGGAGCGCGTTCGGGGTCTTGAAACACACGGCAATGGCCACCGTCACGAGCGCGCCGGCCATGATCCGCCACGGGAAAGCGAGCACCGGCAGCCACGGCGGAATTGCGTAAAGCACGCTGCCGGTGGCCATCTGCCAGAGATCGTTCGGGAGGTTGCTGAGCATGGCCACAGCCGCCACCCCGGCGGCCATGGCCAGCGGGTTGCCGGTGTCATTGCCGCGGGTGCGGGTGAAGAGCGCGACGATGAATACCCCGAGCAAGGAGCCGTAGGTGTAGCCGAAACTTCCGAGGATGATGCCGATGATGCTGATGTCCGGATGATGGGCCTTGACGAAAGCCGTGGCCAACCCGACACCGATGAGCACCAGCGCAAACCCAAGCGTCGCCCACTTGATCAACCGCACCCGCGCCCGGTCGTCCGACGGCGTCGCAAACCACCGAAAATGAAAATCCCGGCAATAACTCGTGGCCAGAGAGTTCATCGCCGTGCCCAACGACCCCATCGTGGTCGCCAACACCCCGGCGATCACCAACCCCCGCAACCCACCAGGCATCACCGCAACCACAAAGTAGGGAAACACCCGGGTGCTGTCAGGCTGACCGCCCGCCATCGGCAAACCCGGATCGTTCACCACATGACCGTAATAAACCGCTAACAGAATCCCGATAGCAAGCACGGCAAAGGTAACCGGAATATCCGCCAATCCTGATAAAATAGTGGCCGCCGCGCTCTGGCGCTTGTTTTTCGCGGTGAGCATTCGCTGCACCATGTCCTGGTCGGTGCCGTGGGTGGCGAGCGTCACGAACAATGAGCCGAACAGCGCCGCCCAGACGGTAAACTCGGTTTCCAACACGCTCTTGATGCTCCCCCACGCACCCACCCCCGCCACATCCCCGCTCCACTGCCAAAGCACCAAATCGCGCGGCCCGGTGAGCTGGGCACGGGCTCCCTGCCAGCCGCCAGGGATGTGCCCTAACAAATACCAGACGGAAAACCCGAGCGCGCCAAAGAGCACCACAATTTGCAGCACGTCGGTCCAAATCACCGCCTTGATCCCGCCGACTGCGGTGTAGGCGGCAGTGAGCAGACTGATGGCGACCAGAGCCGCGCCGGTGAACCAAAATTGCTGCCACGGGTCCATCGGTTGATTCGGATGGAGGCGGTTCCAAATGACAACCCACAACAGCGTGGGCACCCACAACCGCGAGCCGCTGGCGAGTGAGCGGGTCAGCAGGAAAATCACGCTGGCGATACTCCGGGTGCGCGGCCCAAACCGCAATTCGAGGAACTCGTAAATGCTGACGACGTTGTGTTTGTAGTACGCAGGCAAAAACACCGCGCTGACCACCACCCGCGCCAGCAAATAACCGACCATCAACTGCGCGTACGTGAAGTTCCGCAGCCGAAACCCC
>JAYSPI010000064.1:0-6282 GCA_043722215.1 Prosthecobacter sp. | reverse complement strand
GCCTGACCCGCATGCCAGCTTTATGTTCTCTCTCCGCCACAGAGGTGACTCACTTTTCGACCGCCACCTGCTGCACTTTTCGCCCGCGGTTTACAGAAGCTCGGCCAAGGAACTCCCACGCATCCCCGCCCCGTCCATCGTCAGAGTGACCGACAAATGATTCCGCGATCCATTCGTTTCCGTGACGCTGGCGACGCAAGGAGCTGTGGAGGCTCGTTGCGGGTTGTGTGTGCGGAAAGTGGGGCGGAAATGTCTGACAAGTCTTGGCGTGGGCCAAGTGATAGACATTGGTGTGGGGACCAGCGGTGGAGCAATCAACTTTGCGCCCAATCGCCACGGACTTCATGGGTCATCTGGGAATTGAGCGATTCCGGAGACACGATGCGGTAGGTCTTGGGGTTCCAAACGACTTCCTGGCCGGACTTGATGGCCAGCAGCGAGAGGTGGCTGAGAGCGTCGGATCGCACGGCATCTTCGATGGGCGCGATGGACGGAGTGCGCTCGCGGACGGACTCGACGAAGGAGGCGTAATAGTTGTTCCGATAGAGCACGCGTTTTTCGCCCTCACATTTTTTCATTTTAAGCCACTCAGGATTACTGGCTTCCGAGCCATCGCGGCTCAAGCTCACCCAGCCCTTGGAGCCGAAAAATGTGGTGCCATCACCTGGGACATTTTTCCGGTATTGGCTCACGATGGGTTGGGCGAATTTGGTGCTCATGAAGTGCATGGGGAGCCCGCCAGCGAATTTGATCTCCACATCCCAGTCGACGCAGTTATTGAACAAAGCATTGGGCGTGGGAAACTCGCCGGTGCCACGGAAGCTCACCGGACCTTCCTGGTCGTAGTGATGCCCCCAGATTGCGATATCTAACGGATGCGCGCCCCAACCCGCGATGAAACCAATCGAGTAATCCGAGCAATACCAAGACCCCTTGCTGGTGATACGGTCTGCACTGCAGGGTTTCATCGGCGCAGGTCCGAGATAGAGATCGTAGTCGAGGCCGGCGGGCACCGGGATTTCTTCAAGCGAGCCGCCACCCGCTCCCGGTGGGGCCCAGACCTCGATGCGTTGGAGTTCACCGATGTAGCCGTTGAGAACCAATTCGATGCCGCGCTTGAGGAGTTCCTGGCTGCGTTGTTGGGTGCCGTATTGGAAGATGCGTTCGTGTTTCTGACAAGCCGCGAGCATGGCGCGGTTCTGGTCGAGCGTGTGGCCTAACGGTTTCTCAATGTAAACATCCTTGCCTGCGCGCACGGCCGCCAGACCGATGGGCACATGCCAGTGGTCGGGAGTGGCGATGACCACCGCGTCGATCGACTTGTCGGCGAGCAATTCGCGGAAATCATTGTAGAGCTTGGGGTCGTGGCCTTGCATGGCTTTGACGCGGGCGCCACTCGCCTCGCGCCGCTTCTGGAACGGATCGGCGATGGCGACGCTCAGCGCGCCCGGGACGGAGAGGAGATTCTGAAGCAGTCCGGTGCCTTGGCCGCCGGTGCCAATGTGGCCGATGTGGATCTTGCGGCTTGGGACATCTGCGCCAAAAAGGCGTGAGGCTGGTAGGATGAGCGGTGCTGAAAATGCGGCAGCGGTGCCAGCGAGAAATGAGCGGCGCGTGGTCGAGTTCATGGATTTGAAATTTGAAATTTGAAATTCGGGATTTGAGATTTATTGGTCGGCCCAGTTACGGAGGCGGTCGGCGGAGAGTTTCACAGCATCTTCGCCGGCGATTTCCAAGGTGGTGGGGCCGTCGAAGCCGGTGGCGAGAAGTTCCTTCACAATGGCCTCGATGCCGACGATGCCATCACCTAACGCAATGAGTCCCATTCCGCAGCCAAATTGTTTTCCGCGCAGCGGAAGCATCTCTGCGGACATGTCCTTCCAATGGACGTGTTTGATACGCGCACCGAAGGTTTTCACGAATGCGAGCGGATCGCCGCCACCAAGCCACGAATTGCCGGTATCCAGATTGATTCCGACGGTGTCCTCGTGACCGAGCGCGTCGAGGATGCGGGTCATGCCATCGACGGTGTCGGTGAGGGTGCCGTGTGGTTCTAGCAACAATTCGATGCCGAGCGTTTTCGCCCATCGGACGGGTTCATGGAGTTTCTCACAGATGCTGAAGAGGCGTTGCGCGTCGGTGAGCTGATGGCCGAAGGCGGTTTTGGGATCGCCCTCGGTGGTGATGACTTGCTTGACGCCGAGGAAGTGGGCGAGCTTGATAGCCTTGATGATTTCCGCGGAGCCGTAACGATCCGGGGAGGTGGGATCGAGCAGGTTGGCATGGGCGCAAACGCTGGTGAGGGTGAGACCAAACTCGTTGACCATGTCGAGGATGGTCGCCGGGTGGGAATCCAGGCTGAATGAGGCCGAAAACCCGTATTCGGTGCCAAGCGTGGCACCGTCATGGTTGTCAGTGAGATCCGCGTAGTCGAACCCGAGTTCACGGATGAGTTCGAATTGCCGCCGCATGGGCGAAAACGGTTGGATGAGGGCAAAGCAGCCGATTTTCATAGGGATGGGTAGTGATGGGTTGGATTGATAGAAATGAATCAGGGTTTGGCCGGGGCCGCGAATTCCCGCCATTCACTTGTGAGGTGTTCGGCGGTGACCGCCTGCGAATGGATGACCACTCGGTAAGAAAGAATTAATTTTTGTTGGGGAGCGAGTACGAGCGGATCATTGAACAAAACCGCTGGGCTGAAGTAGAACAACGGTGGGCCTTCAAACAAATACCAGGGTGTCGGGTGGCGGAGGTTGCCGGGATGATCGAACACGGTGATGCCGGCCGTCGATCCTGATAGATCAGCCCAGCGCGCGGATTTTCCATTGCCCGTGGCGGCGCTGTTGGCTCCTTCGCTGGTCCGGAAGCTCCAGCCCTTAATACCGGGCGGAAGGCGAAGCGACAAGCCGGCATAGCCGCCATACGAGACTCCGCCCGACTGGTGCAGCGGCAGCGTGCGGTCAAGCTTCACCGGCGCGTCACCTGCGGTGAACTCGCTGGTCCAGTCGATGGCATATTGGCCTGCGGTATTCGGCCGCCCGATAGACAGCTGGCGCAACTCCGTCATGATTGCGGCTTGGCCGGGCGGGTGATAGCTGAAGCATAACTTGGCGTGCGCGGTGAAGTCATCGCTTGGCTCAACGGTGCATCCAGTCAAATCAGTGAAACCCTCACTCGCATGGGTCGTCGGGTCCTCCTCCCAGTAGTTCAGGCCGTTGATGAATTTCCATGACCACCAAAGGCCGCGATGCCACGGGTGATCCGCAGGTTCAAAAGCAGTTAGAACCTCGCCGTCCACCGTGGCAAGCGGGTGAAAATACGATTTGGGTTGCTTGGCATCGAACACCAAGCGCCAAACGGTCTTGTCGCCGTTGCACAGAGCGAGACTGGTATCGGTCTGCAACCATTTGAAATTTCTGGCGATCGCCGCATCCGGTGCAAGCGATTCGGCATTCCGATCCATCACTTTGATTGCCGCCGTGGGGGACTGCCCATCGGGGCGGTTCATGAGATCAGGCTCCTTGGCATCCGCCCCAACGGCGCTGCCTGCGGGCAGTCCAAACAAAACGGAAAAACCAATGAGGATGCGGACGTGGCGGTTCATGAACGCACATACCCTAGCACCCGCATGAAGAAGATACTTGCAAAATTGACCGCTGGTAAATATTACACCTGAGGACATTATGAACAAGCGCACGACCTTCCGCAGCAAGCGCGAACTTTTCCACGCCGACACCTGCCAACCGCTCAAGGAGGCGGCCAAGCAAGGAGATTTGTGCCTGGCAGCACTGGGACGCGGGAGCTATCCCGGCGAACGTCTGCCGCGCCACGACTTAAAGGAGATCTGCATGGTCGGCTATTGGGACGCTCCGCGCGACCAAAACTGGGGTCTCGACTGGCATTGCAACGAGGGAATCGAGATCGGCTATGTTGCCAAAGGCCAGTTGCCCTTCAGCGTAGGTGACGCGTCCTATCGGGTAGAACCCGGCCACCTCACGATCACGCGTCCGTGGCAGCGCCATCGCGTGGGCAACCCCAAGGTGCCGGCTTGCCGGTATTCCTGGTTGATTCTGGATGTCGGCATGCGCCGTCCTAACCAACCATGGCATTGGCCCGCCTGGCTGCTCGCGTCGAAAACCGGCCTCAAGCGCCTCACTGAGATGCTCCGCCAGAACGAACAAGCGGTCTGGCGCGCGGATCGCAAGCTCGGCAATTGTTTTCATCAGTTAGACCGAGCCGTATCCCAGTGGGCTCAGGGCACCGACCATGCCAAGCTCAAGATTCTCATCAATGAACTCATCATGCTCCTGTCGGAGTTGCTAGAATCGCAAAATCCGCAGTTGGACCAATCCCTGTCGAGTAGCGAGCGGACGGTGCGTTTGTTTTTGGAAAATCTAAGCCACCGCATTGATGAGCCATGGACGCTCGCATCGATGGCGGCAGACTGTGGGCTTGGGCGGACGCATTTCTCCTCATATTGCAAAAAGCTCGGCAACGTCGCTCCGGTCGAGTATCTCACGCGCGTCCGTATCGCGGCCGCCAGTCGGTTTCTGATGCTCCATCCTGAGTTGAGTGTTACGGAAATTGCCTTTCGCTGCGGGTTCCAATCGAGCCAGTATTTTTCCAATGTCTTTCGCAGGCACCATGGACATTCCCCGAGCGAACACCGCAGGTCCAGCTCATGACGCCGGTCCTCCCGCAGCTGATGCGGCCGTCCCATGCCCTCACCCCTGACCCGTCTGCCTCGTCGTGAAACCTCAGCCCTAAGACCAAGCGGACACCGTCGGAGTCGTAGCCCGATGTATGGCGGCAGCGGGCTCTACGGGCGCTGCGATCGTTGCCACAGCGGCGGCACGCGACGCGACGGCCACGGCACCACTTTCCGCTTTCCCGGGCGGGTTGCCGCGCTTAGCGTCCCGCCAGATGAGTAGCTGCCGCCCACAAACCACGATGGATCCCGCGTTGCACCGCAGCCAGAAGCCAGCATGGCTGAAGGTGCGACTGCCTCACAACCCCGAGTTCTGGTCCACCAAGGCGCTCGTCACCGACTTGAAGCTGGTGACCGTGTGCGAGGAGGCACAATGCCCGAACCGCTGGGAATGTTGGAGTCAGCGCACTGCCACATTCATGATCGCAGGGGAAAAATGCACGCGGGCGTGCGGGTTTTGCGCGATCAAGACGGCCAAGCCGGACCCGCTGGAAGCGGATGAGCCAGCGCGCGTGGCCGAGGCGACCCGCCGGATGGGTTTGCGGCATGTGGTGATCACGGCGGTGGCCCGCGACGATCTCCAGGATGGTGGAGCGGAACATTTCCAGCAAACGATCACGGCCGTGCGAGCCGCTAACCCCGACACCATCATTGAGGTACTCGTGCCCGATTTCAACGACCGCGACTGGGCGTTGCAGTTGGTAATGGATGCCAGGCCCCACATCTTCAATCACAACCTCGAAACCGTCGAGCGACTTACCCCACTGGTTAGATCCCGCGCCCGCTATCAGCGCAGCCTCACGGTTTTAAAGAAAGCCAAAGCAATGGTCGCGGGCAAGGTGGCCACCAAGAGTGGCATCATGTTAGGACTCGGCGAGCAGCGCGAGGAGATCCTGCAAGCCTTCGACGACCTCCTGGCCCATGACGTCACCGTGCTCACGCTAGGGCAATACCTGCGGCCGACCCCAAAGCACCTGCCGGTGATCGAGTTTATCACCCCGGAAGCATTCGCCGAGTACAAGGAGATCGCCTTGGCCAAAGGGTTCCGCCATGTCGCGAGCGGGCCGCTGGTGCGCAGTTCGTATCATGCGGCGGACTTCCGGCCGGAACTCGACGTTCTGGATGCCATTGCGGCAGATGTGCGCGCCGCCAACCTGTGACCCCAGCCACCGCCATGCGCCACTGGTTGATCAAATCAGAACCCTCAACCTTTTCCATCGACGACCTCGCTCGCGCACAACGCGAGCCCTGGTCCGGGGTGCGCAACTATCAGGCGCGCAATTTCATGTGGAAAGACATGCATCCCGGCGACCTCGCCTTGTTCTATCATTCAAATGCCAAGCCACCGGGGATCGTCGGCATCGCCCGAGTCGCGGGTCCTCCCTACCCCGACACCACCCAGTTTGATCCAGCGAGTGATTACTACGACGCCAAGGCGACCGCCGCCAACCCGCGCTGGTGGTTGGTGGATTTCGATTTCGTCAGTCGCTTCGCGACGATACTCACGCTGGAGGCGATCAAGGCGGACCCGGTGCTCGCAGAGATGACGGTCTGCCAGCGAGGATCCCGCC
>JAYSPI010000063.1:0-4875 GCA_043722215.1 Prosthecobacter sp. | reverse complement strand
TCCATTTCGGTGAAATTCGAGAGCGGGAAGATGCGGAAGTGTTCGCCGGGGTGTTTGTGGCCGTTGAAGAGGTTCCAGAGTTCTGGGCGCTGGTTTTTTGGGTCCCACTGGCCGAAGTCGTCGCGGTGTGAGAAGAACCGTTCTTTGGCTCGGGCCTTTTCCTCGTCGCGGCGACCGCCGCCGAGGCAGGCGTCGTACTTGTGGAGTTCGATGGTATCGAGCAGGGTGACGGTTTGGAGTTTATTGCGGGATGCGGAGGGGCCTTTTTCTTCGACGGCGCGGCCGGAATCGATGGACTCTTGGACCGAGCCGACGACGAGGGTGGCGCGGATGAGCTCGACGAATTGGTCGCGGAACGTCAGGGTTTCGTGGAAGTTATGACCGGTGTCGATGTGGACTAGCGGAAACGGCATCCGTGCGGGCCAAAAGGCCTTACGCGCTAACCAGGCCATGACAATCGAGTCTTTTCCTCCAGAAAATAACAATGCTGGATTCTCAAATTGGGCCGCTGTTTCCCGCAAAACAAAGATGGCTTCCGCCTCCAGTTGGTCTAAGTGGCTTAGGTGGTAGTTTGGCATGGGATAAAAAAGGGGTCGATGGGCGAAGATGGATGATCGGCACAGGCTGGGTCGCGGATGAATTAGGACGAAAACTGGCCGGCGTCAACAAATAATTACAATGTTGGGTTTTTTTGTAATGTATCGGCGATGGGGCGTGGCATCTTCGCCGGTGAGGGTCGTCAGCACGACGCCGCGCCTCTGCAATTAGCGATCGTCAATCCAGATGCGTAGAAGAGGATTGCTGATTAAAAGAGGGAGAAAGATGCCGAGCTGGGGCTCGGCGTTCGCGGGGAGAGGGGGTGCGCGACACTGGGTCGCTGAGATGTTTAGGGAGGAGGCTCTTGGGGTGTCGGACTTATGGGTTGATGGCGATGCGATCGCGGATGGCTTCGAGGAGTTCGAAGGCGGCGTCCTCGACGGTCGATTGCTCGGTATCGAGGGTGAGGTTGGGCGATTGCGGGGGTTCGAAGGAACCATCCTTGCCGGTGAAGTGCTGGATTTCGCCGGCGGCGGCTTTGGCGTAGAGGCCTTTGACGTCGCGCTGCTCACAGGCATGGTAACTGGCTTTGATATAGACTTCGAACATGTCAGCACCGAGCAGGCCGCGTGCGAGGTCGCGGAGTTCGCCGCGCGGGGTGATGGCGGAGACGAGGGTGATGATGCCTTGGGAGACGAAGATTTTGGCGGTTTCTGCGATGCGGCGGATATTTTCGAGGCGGTCGTGGTCGGAGAATCCGAGGTTAGAATTGAGGCCGGTGCGGAGGTTATCGCCGTCGAGGATGGTGGTGATGCGCCCTTGCTGGTGGAGGACTCGCTCGACGGCATTGGCGATGGTGGATTTGCCCGAGCCGGATAGGCCGCACAGCCAGATGACGATGCCGCGCTGGCCGAGGTGGACTTCCTTGTCGTGGCGGTTGAGGAAGCGGTGGAATTCGGGGTGGATGTTCATGAGGTGAGATATTTTAGGCTCCTTTGCCGAGGGTGAATGAGTGGAAGCCGTGAGCTTTGAGGGCGGCGGACGAGAGGACGGCGCGGCCGTCGAAGACGAAGGCGGGTTTGAGCATGAGGTGGTGGATGCGTGCGAGGTCGAGCGAGCGGAATTCATCCCACTCGGTGAGGGTGGCTAGCGCGTGGGCGTGGGTTGCGGCGGTGTACGGGTCGGAGCAGATTTCGAGGTTGGAGGCGATGATGTCGGGGTGGACGCCTGCCTCGGCGAGGTTGGTGCGGATGGTATCGGGGAGGACGCGAGGGTCGTAAATGGCGACCTGGGCGTGTTCGCGCAGGAGGTCGCGGCAGACGTGGATGGCGGGGGATTCGCGGGTGTCGTTGGTGTCTTTTTTGAAGGAGAATCCGAGGATGGCGATGCGTTTGCCGTTGACCGTGTTGAATAGGGTGCGGACGATTTTTTCGACGAAGCGGGATTTTTGCCAATCATTGAGGTGGATGACTTGCCGCCAATACTCGGCCACGTGCGGCAGATTGAACGATTCGCAGAGGTAGACGAGGTTGAGGATGTCTTTTTGAAAACAGGAACCGCCAAAACCAATCGACGCTTGTAAGAATTTTGGGCCGATGCGCGAGTCCATGCCGATGGCGCGGGCGACTTCCTCGCAATCGGCACCGGTGGTTTCACACAGGGCGGAGATCGAGTTGATGGAAGAAATTCGCTGGGCGAGGAAGGCATTGGCGACGAGTTTCGAGAGTTCGGACGACCACAAGTTGGTGGTCAGGATGCGTTCGCGGGGGATCCAGTGAGCGTAGATTGAGACGAGGGCCTCGATGGCGGCCTGCCCGGTTGGGGTGCTTTCGCCGCCGATGAGAATGCGGTCAGGGTTTTGGAGGTCGTTGATGGCGGTGCCCTCGGCGAGGAACTCTGGGTTGGAGAGCACCTCGAAGGTGGCCTCGGTGGATGAGTTGGCGGCGAGGATCTCCTTGATGGCGATGGCGGTTTTCACCGGGATGGTGCTTTTTTCGACGATGATTTTGTGGCCATGTGAGACCTCGGCGATCAGGCGTGCCGCGGCTTCGATGTAGCGGAGGTCGGCGGCACGGCCCGCCCCGATCCCGTAGTTCTTGGTCGGGGTGCCCACGGAGACAAAGATCAAATCGGCGGCGGCAATGGCGGCGCGGATGTCGGTGGTGAAATGGAGGTTGCGGCCGCGGGCAGAGGCGACCACGGCATCCAGGCCGGGCTCATAAACTGGTAGGGTGTCGGAGTTCCAGGCATCGATGCGTTTGGCATTCATGTCGGCCACGGTGACTTGGACGTCAGGGCATTTGGCGGCGATCATCGCCATGGTAGGACCGCCGACATAGCCGGCACCGAGGCAACAGATGGAATTGATTTTCATGATGATGGAGAGAATGCAGAAGGAGCGGGCGGAGATTTCCGGTGTGGGCAGTGGGCTGGGATTTCAGGGGTTGCCAACGAGGCGGTCGCGCAGCAGGTAGTAGAGAAAAAGCGAGTTGTAGGTAAAGTAGCGTTTGATGAGGCGGCGAGGTTCCATGGCGAGGCGGAAAGCCCACTCGAGGCCGCAGCGCTGGAGGATTGGAGGCGATTGTTTGACCTCGCCAGCGTGGAATGCGAAGGCGGCACCGATCCCGAAATAGACGCCGGGCGGGAGTCGATCTTTATAGCGGGCGATCCAATGCTCTTGTTTCGGGCAGCCGAGACCCACCCAGATTAGGTTGGCTCGCGAGGCACGGATGTGTTGAGAAACGCGGTCGAACTCGTCGGGTGGCCACTGGCCGAAGGGCGGCGAGTGGCAGCCAACGATGGAGGAGCCAGGAAAGCGGGAGGCGAACGAGCGGGTGAGGGTTTCGAGAGTGGAGGGTTGACCACCGAACAGGAAGTGGCGGAATTGGGTGGAATTCTGGGTGGCCCTCAGCGTTTCAAGCATCAGTGTGGGCCCGTAAATCCGGTCGCTCAGCAGGTCGCTCGCGGGTAAGCGCGCATTCAGTGCCCACACCAATGGCATGCCATCGGGGCAAATCAAATCGAAGCGCGCCATCGCCGCACCGAATTCAGCATCGCGGCGCGCCAGTGCGGCGAGGTGGGTGTTGGCCGCAGCCACCGCGTAGGCGCGGTCGGCTCGCGACGCGTGCTCGCAGACCCAGTCGATCGCGCCGGCGTAGTCGGTGGCAGCTAGCGGTAGGCCGATGATCGGGATGGTTTTCATCAAGGAGCGTGGTGTGAATCGATGGTGGGCCGTGGGTGCAGACGGTGGAAGAAGCGGCCGTGCTGGGGGGTGAAGTGGCGCTTCAATCGGCAATTGACAATCGGCAATGCATTTCTTCTGCGGCTCGTCCGGATTGATGATTGATGATTGATGATTGATGATTGATGATTGATGATTGATGATTGATGATTGATGATTGATGATTGATGATTGGATCAACGCCCGTTTGCATCGGCGGTTTTCGTGCTGCTCACGAAGATCGCGATGAGTTCATTGCACTCGGAAATCGCTGCCGGGATCTCGCTGCAATCGCCAAGACGTTTGCGGGCAATGATTTTAAGCCAGACCATGGTTTCACGCAGCTCTTTCAGAGAAATCTTCATCTGATGAATGAAGTCTTTGCGGGATTCTGCGCTTTGAGCTTCGCCATCATTTGGCGCTGGAGAGGTTTCAGACCGGATCCATGGGTTTGCGATGGGGTGCCTGCTTTGGAATTTGGCGGAGCCTCAACAACGCTGGCGATGATGTCCGCAAAATCGATCCGTCTTTCTTCCCGTATTTGAAGTGTCATGACAAGCTCATCAAAATTCAAAAATCATCACTCGGCAATCAGAAGGCTGGCGTAACTATTTCTTTATGTGGGATTTTTTTAAGTTAGCGCTTATGCGGGTAACGCCCTGGGCTCCGTTCAAACAGAGATTCCCAGCCCTGTAGGGGCGTCCCACTCTTACGAACCCTTCCAAGGCATCTGCCTCACCGACACCTTCCAACTCTACGAAAAAGGCGATCTCATCAGCAATCTCCTCGCCAACAACAGCGACCGCCGCAAACGCCAAAAGGCCCTCGACATCCGCGTCATCATGGGCAACCCGCCGTATTCGGCCGGGCAGGAGAGCGACAATGACGACCACACTACACGACAAAATTAAAGAAGGTTTAACAAATGGTGACTTGATGTGTAAGTCATTGCTTGTGAACACAAAAGGCAAAAATCAGCAAGCCGCCGAACCGACGATGGAGACTCTCCGCGAACTCTTCAAGCCGCATTTGAAGCTCCCCAAGGCACGCCTGACCTGCTTCTTAATGCGGGTCCTTGCGGTTTTCGACCAGCGCACGGTCTCCTTGGTCTGGCTCGC
>JAYSPI010000062.1:0-2766 GCA_043722215.1 Prosthecobacter sp. | reverse complement strand
TACCGGGCGACGCTCAGGCCCGCTGCAATGCGCAGTTATTGAGGAATTACCTGACAAATTTTTCCCAACCGCAGGCGCTGACCTACATAGAAGGCGACTATCAGGTGGAAAAAGTGCGGTTGTTGGGTGGTAGCGACGTGTTGGTTAGCGGCTTTGCGGTTCGTGCGCGGGCGATGGTGAAGTCTGACGATTTCACCCAGGCGGTGCCCTATCCGGTAGTGATCGAGTATCTGCTACCCACAGCTGACACCTCCGCCGCGTGCAACTTCCGTCCAGGGCAGTTGCTGACGGTGAAGAAATCAACTCAGTGCGCGGCGATTGTGCATGTTGAGCGGTTGGAGGAACGAGGCGAGCAGGTAGTGTGTCTGACGGTGGTGCCGCTGGCTTATGGAGCCAGTCGCCTAGGCGACTCGTCGACGATCACCTTGGAGCCGCCGGTGGAGGTTCGTTTAGCGGCGGGTTTTCCGGTGTTCAAGCCGTGACTCGCGAGGATTATTCGTTGGGCTGGGCGGTACCGTGGAATCGCAGGCGTAAGCCGTTGCCTTGATATTTCGAGTCGATGTTAAGGCGTTCGACGCGTTGGCGGACATCGGGGGGGGCCGCGGCCTTGTCCTGTTCGGTATCCCACGGGCCGCTCCATGTGATCTTATTCTCCTTGTCGCGAATTGTGACCTCCTTGCCGCCCTTATTGGATTTCAGTTCGATACTTCCTAGCTCATCCATCAGCCGGACGGCAGCACCCTGCTGGACTTCGATCTTGGGTTCGCCGGCTGCCTGGGCAGCGTCCCTTTCTTCTAGTGGTTGTTGCATGCGCTTCTTCATTTCGCGCATCGCATCTTGAATTTGCGGGGCGGTTTCAGCGGCACCTTGTTGTGCCTGGAGATCGATGTCGCCGAGGTTGTCTTGAATTGCGCGTCGAATCCGGTCGGCGAGATCTTTGGGGATGTCGTCCAGATTGAGTTGATCGAGTGGGTGGGCGGGCTGTGAGGCCAGGCCTCCGGGTCGAGTGCTGAGGGTCACTGAGATGTCAGAGGGTTGGCCATGGTGGATCAGCTTGAGGCGGATTGATTCACCGGGTTGGTGAGTCGCCACTTGGCGGGTGAGGTCGAGCACTGATTCGACTGGGTGGTCCGCCACGTGGGTGATGACGTCGTACACGGCGACGCCTGCCTTGGCGGCGGGGCCGTTCGGCATGAGGGCTTGTACGACAATGCCTGCGCCGGGTTTTAGGCCAAGGTGCGCGGCGAGCATCTCGGGAACTCCTGCGGAAACGACTCCCAAAAACGCAGTCGCTGATTGCGGAGTGGTCGCGTTGGGCGGTGGTGCGGCGTGGTCAACTCCCGGCGGCATTGCAGGCGGCGGGGTATTATCCGCAGGGGCCTCGATTGCCTGGGTCGACGCGATCGACAACCCAGCTAGGCCGATTAATAGAGTTGGAAATGGTTTTGCTATCATGATTGACTTACTGTGAGTGTAGTAATGGAAGAGCCTTGTTTTGAAGAAGGGTTCAATCAGCCTTAGCGGGTACGAGGATGTATTCCACGCGCGGTTGCTCGACCTGATAGGTTTGGCCGGTCGCGTCCTTGAGGGTCACGCGGTCCGTATAGACCACTTTGAGGACGCGCTGGGCGGGTTCGTTAGATGGCCAGATGACTCCTTCGTCGTGTGTTTCAGTGAGGCCGCGGTTGAAGCTAGCGGGGACAAGATGTGCGGATGAGCGGGTGGGTAGGGCGTTCTGACTTTTGGAGGGGCCCCCAGTGAAGCGGTGGGTCTCGTGGCGGGGCGGCACGATGAGCGCGCTGAGTGCCCCGATGAGGGCGACGGCAGCCGCAGCGCTCCACCAGGTGCGGGCGTGGTTGCGTGCGGGGTGCTGGGATTGTGGGAAGGTGAGGATATTTGTATTTTTGGGGAATTCTACGGTGCTGACGAGGGCCTCCAGGGAGATTTTCAGGGAGGCGGGCAGATTTGCGGGTGCGAGGGATTGCAGTTGTTGGGCGAGGCGGAGGGTTTCGGGCGTAGGTTCGGTCCAGGTGTTTGCGGTGCAGCCCTCTAGGCGCGAGAGTAAGGCGGCATCGAGGGTGGTGGGGCGGAGTTGGCGCAGGGCGCACTCCATGGAGGACAGGTCGCGGGACATGGTGGTGGGTGATTGGGGATTTAGAGGGACAGGTCGCCACGGCGGCGCGCCCCGCCGAGGCTTTTTTGGAGGGCTTCCAGGCCATATCGATACCGGGAGGCGGCGGTATTTTGGGAAATTCCGAGGATATCGCCGATTTCGGCGAAGGTGCGTTCGCCCCAAATTTTCATGATGATGACTTCGGAGAATTTTGCTGGCAGTTGTTTGAGCTTGTTTTCCAATTGGTCGCGGGTTTCGTCGTCGGACGATTCGCTCTCGAACCACGGGTGGAAGGCGAGTTGTTGGGCTTCGCCCGTCTCTGTGCCGACGTTGTCCTCGCGGCGTTTTCGGCGGTCATCGCGCCGACTGAGGTCAATCGCCAGTCGGCGGATGGTCGTGTAAAGATATGGTTGCCAAGCATCCGGCCCGCCGATGAACTCGTGGTGGTCGATTTTTCCAACCAGTTTGACCATGGCATCCTGAAAGACGTCCTGAGCATCCTCGTGGGAGCGGGTCTGCTGGCGGGCAAAGAGTAGCATTTTTGGGCCGTACATCTCCAGCCAAGTCCGCCAAGCGGATGGTAGGGGAGTCGCTTCCACAGCTGCAGTCGGTGCGGGCATATCGGTAATTTCGTTCATGTAGCGGTGCGCGGG
>JAYSPI010000061.1:0-21101 GCA_043722215.1 Prosthecobacter sp. | reverse complement strand
TCCGGCCAGACCGATGGCCTCCAGCGTGAAGACAGCCGTGCGGTCGTATTGGAGGTGCTCGTTTTTACGCTCCTCGGTGAGTGGTGCCGGAATCTCGTAAATCACGCCTTTCTTGTTCGGCCGTTGGTCTTCGATTCGCACGAAGGTCACTTCCATCTCCACCTTGGTGCTCTTGCTCACCTCCTTGCGGATTTCATGACCTAGCAGCTTGAAGCGCTTCATCATCGGTTCTTTCTCAAAGAACAATTCATCAGGCCCCACCATACCGCCGGCTGCAATCTTATTGCTGTGTCCCTTGGAATCCGCGTACATAAACGAGAACTTATCCCCATCCGGATACCCAGGGCGAACCACCCAAGCCAGACTGTCGTCCTTCACATACATCAACTTGGCAATGAGCTTGGGAATCGACTTGCTGTCGTTCGGGTCGGTTTTTCCTAGGAATTCCTCCAAATTGCTGAATCCATCGTGATCGGGGTCGCGGGCTGGCGAGTCAGCAAAGCCGGGGTCAAGGTGGTGTTCCATCCACCAGGTGTTAGGGATTGGAGGATGCACGGGAGCGTCCTTGAGCAGGTCCACCGGCTTCTCTGGTGCGCTACTTTTAATGAATAATGCAATCCCTGTAAACAGATCGACCGGACGGTCGCCATCCATGGCGGGTGTCCAGGCGCGGTTGAGTGTCATCGATTGCAATGCTTTGGGGATCAAGTCAGCACCGCTAACAGCCGTGTTACTAGCACCATTGCCATGAAGGCTATTGCTAAAGTCCTGCGCTACGCCACTGAACTTTGACCACCCGAGGTAGATCATACCGAGCGCTAGGACGACAGTTGCCCCAAGCGCGGCTTTTTCGTAATTCTTTGAAAACCAGGACATCGTTGGAAAGGGAGTTTGTCGGAGTTAGGGAAGTTTCTTGGCAGGTAAAAACTGCATCAGGTCAAGACGGAGAAAGACCTGAACTTCTTCGTCGCCGAGGACTTGCGCGAGAATACGCGACGTGTCCTGGGTTGCAGCAGTTGCTACCAGCTTCTTGATCTCTGGCTTGTGCTCGTCGCCGGGTAACGTGAATCCGCCGCTGGTAGTATCGGCGCTGGCAGCGCGGGTCGCGGGTTTCTCGAATTTGGCATCGGATGAGCGCGGCGGGTCTTTTTTGCTATTGGCCACTGCGAGTGAGCGAATCACAAAATAACAGGATGGCTGCTTGATGATCGTGGAGAGGAAGGCCCGTAACGATTTTTCAGGTCCGACAAAGGTGATTTCTAGCGGCAACGGGCGCGCCACCTCTGCATCTAGCAGCGATGGGGGCTGGCCATCTTCCTCAGCCAGCGTCGGCCGATGGAGGTTCTTGAGTTCGGTGGGGCCGGCCTTGGCTAACGCGAGCATCAGGGTTTTGATACCGCCGAGTTGGTAGTTGAGGATGCCAGTGGCGTTGCCGGGGGCCAGCTTTGTTTGATAGTTTTCAAACCCGCAGAAGAACGCGTCGGGCACTTGGGTGCCGGCATCGGCCAGCGCCTTGCGAACCTCCGTGTTGACCGACTTCAACTGGTCAGTAAACACCTGAGGCGATACGTTTTTCATTTCTTTGGGACGAAAATCCTTGAACGCGCCCTGCAGCGAGTCGGTGGCTTGACGGTATTCCACGAGCGCCTTGCGCTTGCCATCGCAGTTTTCCGAACTCGGATAGAGCGCTAGGCTTTCAAATGACGTCGCTTCCGCAGCCGTGGTATCAAATTCCTCCTTGGCTTGGTCATAGCGAGATGACTCCTTGGAGCCCACGAGGAAAATCAGCATGGCCCCGACGAGGGATCCGCCGCCAAGAGCTACCACAAACTTGTTATCCTTTATCCAACTCATATATCAGATGGGCGAGTAATTGAAATGCATCACTTGATCGCGACTTCGCGCGCCAACGGCAGGGTGATTTCGAAAGGCAGTCCGAGCTCGCCGGATTTGCCTGTCACGGTGATGGAGAGGATCTGCTCATCGGTCAATGCGACATTGGCCCCCTTCCCATCCTTGACGGTGAAATTGAAATTTGTCGATCTGTCGCGGAGGTTTTTCAGCAACTCAGACACCAAGTTTTGGCTCTTGGGGTTTTCCCTCCAAAACCCCTTGAGCCGAAGCGCATTGGCAGTGGCCCCCTTGACGGCCGCAACCGGGGTCGGTGCTTTGCCGCGGGTGGTGGGTTTGCCCACCACGGCTGCCACCTCACTGGTCAACTCGATGAGTGAGGATTTCCCATACTCAGTCGAAACAAAATCCGCTTTGACCACGGGCTGTCCATTCGTGTTCTGGCTGTTAGGGGTCTTGGGATCGAACGCCTTGACTGGGTCGTAGTCGTGGATGGGCTCCAAGGATGTTAGCCAGACCGCGTCGCTAGCAAACGCATTGTGGACTTCCTCAAGGAGATCAATCCAGAAAACGTGATCGTCCTCGGCTCCGGTGTAGCGACCTGCTAGCTGGCGCAAACTGGATTCCTTCTTGAGCAAATCGTCAGCCTGTTGTTTGAACGGTGCTAACGAATTCCGTTGCTCGGCCATGGTCCGAGCGCGATCGGCGGCGGCGGTGGCCGCCACGTTCTGGAACCCGGTCCACACGCCCATCCCGACGAGCAAGGCGGCGGCGGCGGCGATGAAATACGGTTTTCTGAGGTCAGCAGCGCGCGATTGTTCGACGACTAGGGGCACCAAATCGATGTTGATCTCGGATTTGCCGATGCCGCGCAGACCAAGGCCGACGAGTTCACCCATGAGGTGTCCGTCGCGCTGGACGATGGCTGGATCGACGCCCTTGCCGAGGGCGAGGTTGCGCACCGGATTAAAATACTCGACCGCGAGGCTAAGCTTTTCTTGGAAAAACTCCAGCGTGTACGGCAGATTCGCCCCGCCACCCGCTAACAAAACACGCCGCGGCGCGCTGCCCCCGTGCTGGCTGCGGTAGTAATTCGTCGTCCGCGCGATCTCTGCGGGCAGGCGGCTCAGCGCATTGCGAATCACCATCGCGAGAGAGGCAACCGCCTCATCTAACTGCTCGGTGTGTCCACCCCCCAAAGCGACCAGCCCATTGCTCAATTTCTGCTGCTCGGCCTCCATGAAGGGGACGTTGTATTCCTTGGCAATGGCGGCGGTGATGGCGGCACCACCGATGGCGATGCTACGGGTGAAAAACCTCTTGCCGTCGATATAAAGCAAGTTGCTAGTTTTAGCGCCGATATCGATCAGCAAAACGGTCTCCTCAGGATGGCCGTAAGCCGCGCGGAAGGCGTTATACAGTGCCATCGGGGCGACATCGACCTCGACGGTCTTGAGCCCACCGTCGTTGACTGCGCCATTGATTTCATCCAGGGCATCGCCCTTAATTGCGACGATGACGACTTCTTTGTCGGCCCCACCTTCAATGAGTTCATAGTCCCATACCACCTCGTTGAGCGGGAACGGGATATGCTGCTGTGCCTCGAAGGTGACTAATTGTTCGATGTTGTCATCCTGCAGTGGCGGCAGTTTGACGAAGCGGGTGAATACCGGTTGGCCGGAGATTGCGTAGCGAACCTTGGCCTTATCCACCTTGAGTCGGCGCGAGATATCGTGGATGGCGACGCGGCTCTGAGTGATCCGGGAGGCGTCCATCGCAGGGTCCGCGACGATCGATTCCGAGTCATACGCCTTGAGGACCAAGCCGCCGGTTTTCGAGACTTCGAAAACGGCCATGCTGATGCGCTGGGATCCAATATTGAGTGCGACGGTTGTCTGAGTGTCAGCCATAATGCGCGAAGGATAATAAGATAGGCGGGGCAGCAGGAGAGCGGATGGTGAGCAGCGCGGCAGGATGCCAAATTATCTGCTACTACGCGCTTCGTTGATTTCGGCGTAGCGGTCCCACCACATGGCACGAAACGGGGTTTCCGACTTGCTCAGAAGCGGCACGGTCTCGCTGCGCGAAATCTTGTCCGATGCGGCGCTCCACCACCCGACTTTGAATTTGGTGGTTTCTGCTGCGATTTTCTCGCCGTTGATGAGGATTTCATATCCCACCGCTTCGACCGCATTTTTGCCAGCCCGGTCTAACCCGGTAAGGCGTTTCACCGAGACCGGCGACAGATAGACTGAGCAGTAAATATCCTCATCGGCCGGCACGTTGATGTGCTCGATGTCCTTGGTCAAAAGCAGCATTGACCCCTGCTTGTCAGGGTTTTTCACCGCAACATACCATTTCACGGTGAGCCTCTCGATGACTTTACCCTTCGCCCGCCCCCCTTCGCCAGGAAGATTGAGCTTGGTTTCGATTTCCAGCCACTCTTTGCCTTTGAAGCGTTTTTGTTTGCCGCCGCCACCGATCATGAACTCCGGCGATTGCAGGTCGTCAAACGTCGGCTTTTCAAATGTGCCTTTGCCGCCAGGGACGGATTGGCCGTTAGCGGAGCCCGACGCAAATCCAGCGATGATGACCGAAACGGCTAGGGAAATGGTTTTTTGAAGCATTGCGTTCTTCATGCGTTTAAGAATTAACGGAACCTAGGAAATCCCGATTCGGGTTGACCAGCTAAAATAACGATTTCGCGTAATCTTTCATCGGATTTGCTCAGTCACGTCCTGCTAGCCACCAACAACCGTTGACGAATGCCGCTAGAACGAGCATCACTCGGCCATGACACATGCGGGATTTCACCTAACCGATAGGCAGCCTCAGGTCGTCGGAAGCATCGGCAGCCTGCTCGATCTGGAGGCGCTCGACCCCGCATCAGCCGCCACCGCCTGCGACATGGTGGAAATCCGCATGGATCTGCTCGCGGAGGCCGGCGGGGCGCGGGGTCTAGCAGCATGGCAGCATTTGCACGGGCTTCCGCTGCTATTCACCGCTAGGCGGCCCGAGGAGGGAGGGGCCTGCGCCCTGAGCGCCGCCGAGCGCATCCAATTGCTCACCCCTGTGGTGATGCAGGCGGCGTGGATCGACATTGAGGTAGCCAGCATCCCGGAAATGACCGAGCTCATCGCCGACTTGGCTCGCCAGCAGATTCCCTGGCTCGCGTCATTCCATGATTTCGAGCAATTGCCCCCTCCCGCGGCGCTCGACCAAGCCGCTCAGCGAGCGCGCGACGCGGGTGCCAGTGCCTTCAAGGCAGCGGCCCAACTCAAGCAACCGGCGGACATGGCGCGCCTCGCGGAATTTCAACTTGCTGACCACGGGTTGCCAGTGGCAACCATGGGGATGGGACCGCTGGCGGTCGTTTCCCGACTCCTGTGCGCCCAGTGTGGGAGCGTGTTCAATTACGGTTTCCTTGGGACCAGCGCGACGGCACCCGGCCAATGGGACGCGCGGTCCTTGAAGGATGCCATCGCCCGGTTGGTGCCGATTCACGCCTAACCGATCACCTCAATCGGCGCATCGGGCAGGGCGTTGAGGAAGGATTTTCCGTAGCGTTTGGTAAGGATGCGGTTGTCGAGGATGCAGACCAAGCCGTGATCGCGACCGGTCCGAATCAAGCGCCCAACTCCTTGGCGAAGCTTAAGAATCGCCTCCGGCACCGAATACTGCATGAACGCATTGCCACCCGCCGCTTCAATCGCCTCCAAGCGTGAAGCCGTGAGCGGGTGATCTGGCACCGCAAATGGCAGGCGGGTGACCACCACGTTGGAGAGCGCCTCGCCTGGCACGTCCACACCCGTCCAAAAGCTGTCAGTGCCGAAGAGCACGCTGTGGACGTCCTGGCGAAATTCTTCGAGCATCCGGTGGCGAGGCATTCCCTCGCCCTGCATCAAAACCCGCCAGCTTTTTTTGCGAAAAAACCCCTCCAGCCGCTGGGCCGCATCGCGCATCGTCCGGTAACTCGTGAACAACACGAACGCCCGCCCGTCGCTCTCCGAAACCGCCAAGCGAATCGCTTCGGCCAGCAATTCGTCATAGCGCGGTGTCCCCGGGTCCGGCACCGATTTGTATATGCGGATACGCATTTGTCGTTGATAGTCAAACGGGCTGCCGATGCACAACGGACGCGCGGACTCCGCACCCACGCGACCACGAAAATACCCGAGCTGTGGGTCCCCGACGCCGAGAGTCGCGCTGGTCAGCACCAGCGACTTGCCGCTCCCAAACAACAACGGGCGCAAACGATCCGCCACATTCACCGGCGCGGCATGCAGGCTGTATTGCGTTTCATCGCGCCCGCCCCGCTCAACCCAATACACGCTGTCCTCGCTCGCTTGATCGAGAAACGCCGCGACCGAACCATGCGCCTCACGCAACCGCCGCGACGCATCCTGCAACTCCGAACGCGGGGCCTCTCCCTCCACATCGACTGCCAGCTCATCGATTTCCTGCCACAAGCGGCGAAACGGTTCCGCCAGCGAGTTGGGCACCATTTCGGGTTCGCGCACCCGGCACTCTTTGGCGAAATTCCCGAACGTGGACGCCTCTCCCAGATCGCTGAAAAACCGCTCCGCCGCCGCCAGAGCGTCCTCCACCGCGACCATCGCCGACGCTTTGCGGAATGCCTTGAGCAAGCCCTTGCGGGTTCGCGGGTGGTACAGGCGCTGCAAGTCGAAGCGCAAGCCCGCCTGGGAGACCCGCAGGCCTAGCTGGACCGCGGCGACCTGTTCGATGGTATGAGCCTCATCGAGGATCGCGAAATCATTGGGAAACAGGAAACCCTTCGTTTTTTTCGCCTCCTCCTCGGTGGCCTCAAGTTCGGTGTTGAGCAACGCAAAAAACAACGTGTGATTCACAACCACCAACCGCGCGTCCGCCGCCGCCTTGCGCGCCTCCTGAAAAAAACAATTCCCGCGCGGCCCGCAGTGACGGCTCGTACACAGGTGCGCCTCGCTACAAACCTGCAACCACACCTTCATCTGCGGCTGAAAATCCAGATCGCTGAGCGTGCCATCTCGGGTGGCCTCAGCCCACTTCCGAATCACCTCCAGCTCGTCGTTCTCCGTACTCGTGAACAAATCCGCCGTCTGCTCGAGCGCCCGCCGTAGCCGCTGCGGACATAAATAATTCTGCCGACCCTTCAACAAAACCGCCGGCAATTCATCGCCCAAGAGTTTTCGCACAATCGGGATATCCTTGCGCACCAACTGCTCCTGCAGGTTGATCGTGTGCGTGGAAATCACCCCCTTGCGCCCGGTTTCCAGCGCAAAGCGCGCCGCCGGCAGCAAATATGCCAGCGACTTACCCACCCCGGTGCCTGCCTCCGCCACCAACGGCCGCCCGTCGATGAGCGCCGCCGCCACTGCCACCGCCAACTCCTGCTGCTGCGGGCGATATTCAAAATCACGTGACTTGGCGAGCACCCCCTGACGTGAAAAGGCCTCCTGCACCGCATCACAAAATCCGGGCATCGCATGGCCATCACTCAGCGCAATCATCTCACGCGCATCGCATCCCGCAATCGCCCGCCTGCCAAGCAGCAACTTCAACAACCCCCGATCTCCCCCACCACCCACGGCTCTGCCATTCGCCCGCCGACAGCGGCCGCCCACCACAACGCGCTCGACAGGCGCGCCCCGGCACCACCAATCTCTGGCGACACGGATTTTCTGATGCCTTTTCTCCGACGCTTGCCGCCCCGCTTTCTCCTCATCCTCGCGCTTGCCGCCGTGGGTGCCGGACTGGCCGCGATCTTGCTGCCCGCCGAAGCGCTCGCCGTGGAACAACAACTCCTCGGCTTCCCGGATTCAGATATCCACGCCCACCAAGCGCGCCCGCTAGTCCTTGCCGCGCTTTGTTTTCTGCCTGCCCTAGCCAGCCTCAGTTACGCACTGGGCGGCACGATTGACCGCTACATCGCCCGCTCGTTTCTAGGAATCTTCAGCATCTGCCTGTCATCCCTATTTATGATTTGGCTGCTCATCGATCTCACCGACAACGTAAATCATTTTCGCAGCTCGCATCACCTAATCCACACGCTGCTTACCTACTACGGCACGCGCCTGCCACCCATTTTGTTATTACTGCTGCCCTTCAGCCTGTTGCTCGCCTTACTCCATACCTTAGGGAAGCTTTCCACCAACCGCGAAATCATCGCCATCATCCAGGGTGGGCGTGGAGTGTTGCGCATTACCCTGCCATTGCTGATCACCGGCGCGTTCTGCACCTTGTTGAGCCTCGGACTCAATTACCACTGGGCTCCCACGGCCGACGGCACTCAAGACGAAATCCTCGCCGCCGCCGCCGATAAACCCGTCAGCAAGGCCACTCACGTGTTGTTCCGCAACCAGCAAAACCGCCGCCTCTGGATGATCGATTCATTCCCCACGGACTATCAATACGGCAACCCACTCATCAACGTTGAAATCACCACCACCGACGACCACCACGTCCTCCAATCCCGGCTCTTTGCCTCCCAAGCCATGTGGGAAAAAACACAGCAGCAGTGGACCTTTCTCAACCCGATCATCTGCCACTACTCGCCAGGACACCCGCCCGTTTACGATCCGCCCGCCAGCCAATTAGTCGTCACCTCCTGGTCCGAAACCCCCTGGCAACTCATCAAACCCGGCCTCAGCCCAGAATACCTCGGCATCCCCGACCTCAATGCCTGGCTGCACGCCAATGCCCACCACCAACTATTCGCCGACCCCGCCCCCTACCTCACTCAATGGCACTACCGCTGGGCGCTGCCGTTCGCCTGCCTGGTCAACGTGCTGCTCGCCACCCCGCTCGCCATCCACTTTTCCCGGCGCGGCCCCGGCGGTGGCATCTTTGTGGCCATCGTGCTCTCCGCGCTGATGTTGCTCATCAGCAACGTCTCACTCGCCTTCGGTGCCGCCGGCTCGCTCCATCCCGCCTTGGCCGCCTGGCTCCCTAACCTCGCCTTCTCTCTGGTTGGACTGGACCTGCTGCGCCGCCGCATCACCGGCCGCCCGCTCTATCACTCGCTGCGCAACTTATTACCCGGCAGCGAGTGACCCCTGTGGGGCTCATTGACCAATCACCATCGACCCACGCACTACATGGCCCTAGCAGAACCCTGGCACGTCCGCTCCCGCTCCCGCGAATGTGCCGCTACTCACCGCCCCTTCCACGATGGTGACACCATCGTCACTGCGCTCTATCCGGACCCGCTCACGAGCGGTTACCTGCGCCGCGACATTTGCCTGGAAGCATGGAACGCTCTCGCCGCCGACGATGTAGCGCCCTTTTCATTCTGGCAAACGACCTTCACCGCTCCAGCCGCGGGCGAGCCTGCCCAGCCGGTTGAAAAACTCAGTCCCGAAGAAATCCTGCATCGCCTCATTGAGGAAGATGAAAATCACACGGAAAACACCCGCTACATCCTGGCCGTGATGCTGGAACGTAAAAAGCTGCTCCGCGAAACCGATAGCCAGCGCACCCCACAGGGCATCCTGCGCGTTTATGAACACCGGAAAACCGGCGAGGTCTATCTGATCCGCGATCCTGATACGCCACTCGACCAGATCGAATCACTCCAAAACGAGGTGTTCACCCTGCTGGAAAATAACGGCCGCGTGCCCGAATCCGCCAACCCGGAATCGCCACCAACCGCCTAGCCGCTAGAGCGTGCCACATCCGGGTTACTTCCAACCGCCGCCTAGCGAGCGGTACGCTTGCACCACCGATTTCAAGCGATTGCTGCGGGCATCAGCCAGGTCAAGTTCAGCAGTGAACAATCCGCGCTCGGCATCCAGAACTTCCAGATAACTTGACGCGCCGCCCTGAAACCGGTCGAGCGCCAGTGATGAAACACTCTTCTGGGAAGCAACCAGATGGGCATTCTCGACGATGATTTCACCCGTCTTCTGATAGGCGCTGAGTGAATCCGCCACTTCCTGGAACGCCAGTTGCACCGACTTCTGATAGGCCGCCAGCGACTGCTGGGCGCGCGCATGAGCCGCTTGCACGCGGGCACGGTTGCGGCCCGCGTCAAAGATTGGCCCTGCCAGTTGCGGGCCAATTGAATAGGCAGCGGATTTCCCTTGAAGCAGATTATTGAGGTCGCTGCTGATCATCCCGCCCGATCCAGTGAGTGATAGACTCGGAAACCGCAACGCCTGAAACACACCAATCTCTGCCGTCGCCGCCTGAAAATCCTGGTTGGCCGCTGCCAAGTCTGGCCGCCGCTCTATCAGCAACGAAGGCAGCCCCCCGGTAATGTGTAACGCCGACTCCAAAGTCACCAAGCTTCCGCCGCGCATGATGCCACCCGGATACTCGCCTAACAAAACTCGGATTTCATTCTCTTTGGCCGCCATCGCCTGCTCGGTGATCGGTATCAGGACCTGTGCTTGATAGAGCAACGCTTCCGCTTGACCTACCTCCAAATCCGAGCTGAGGCCGCCATTTCGGCGGTCCGTCACCAACCCGAGGGAAGCCTTGCGACTGGCGGTGGTGCGGCGTGCAATGGCCAGGCGCTCATCCAGGTTGCGCAGGTCAATGTAGGCGCTGGCGACTGCCGCCACCAGCGATGTCTGGACTCCGTCGCGCTGAGATTCACTCGCTAACAAGTGCGCACGTGCCGCCTGGTTGTCGCGGCGAATCCCACCCCACAAGTCGAGCTCCCAACTCAGCAACCCCGTTAGGCCATAGCTCTCTGAATGCCGACTGCTGCCAGCAACAGCCTGCCCGGCATTGCGTGATGCATAGTTGGCGGTCGCGTCGGCACTGCCGTTGAGCATGGGAAACCAACCGGCGTGAGCGATGCCTGCTTGAGCGCGAGCTTCTTCGATCCGATAGGTAGCAGCGACGAGGTCGGCGTTATTTTGCAGCGCGCGGTCGATGAGCGTGCGCAACGTGGCATCCGTGAACACTTTGCGCCATGCCTTGTCACCAAATGAGGTCCCGTGCGGCGATTGATCGCCACGAATCGTGGATGGCAGCTTGATATCCGGTGAACCGGGCTCCGGTCCCATGACACAGGAATTCACAAATAAAACGCTGGGCAGCAGGAACAATAGACGCATTGGAATTCGCATTTCAGTGATGAAGATTGGATGACCGACCTTACGCGTCGGAATCAGCAGTGGTGGCAGCGGGTGCGCCCTTGCGGTCCGCGAACTGTTGGACGAAAACATAACAGACGGGAATCAAGAACAACCCGATGGCCGTGGAGATGGTCATGCCGAAGACCACGCCAGTACCCATGGTGCTGCGCGAGGCGGCACCCGAACCGCTCGCCAACATCAACGGCACACACCCGAGAATGAAGGCAAACGACGTCATCAGGATCGGGCGCAACCGCAGCTTGGCGCCCTCGAGGGCGGCTTGCAGGGTGGGCACGCCTTCGTCACGTTTCATTTTGGCGAACTCGACGATGAGGATGGCGTTCTTGGCCGCTAGACCGATCAGCATGACCAGTCCCACCTGGGCATAGACGTTCATTTCGAAATTTCGCATCAACAGGCCGATCATCGTCCCGAGAATCACCGTCGGCACCGAAAGCAACACCGCAAACGGCAGCGACCAGCTCTCATACTGCGCGGCTAATAATAAAAACACAAAGATAACCGCCATCCCAAAAATGACACCCGCCTGACCCTCGGACTTCTTTTCCTGAAGCGTGAGCCCAGACCATTCATAACCGACGTTGGTCGGCATGCTCGCCATGACTTCCTCCATCGCCTTCATCGCCTGCGCTGAGCTGTAGCCGGGCGCGGGGGCCCCCATCATCTCTGCTGCTAGATAGAGATTAAATCGCGTGGCAAAGTTCGGCCCGGACATCTTACTCACATTAACCAAGGTACTCAATGGCACCATTTGACCGGCGTTGTTGCGCACAAAGAACCTGCCGATATCATCCGGCTTACTGGTGAATTGAGGTTCCGCCTGAAGGAAAACCTTGTAAACCCTGCCGAATCTAACAAAATCATTGACGTAGAGTCCGCTCAGATACGATTGCAGGGTTTGGAATACGCTGTCCACCGGCACCCCCAGCGTGCGGGCTTTTTCACGGTCCAACTCGACCTTCACCTGCGGCGTGGACGGGTGGAAGGTGGTGCTGACACGGCTGATTTCCGGCCGCTTGGCCGCCGCCGCAATGACCTGCTGGACATAGCCGGCAAGTTGATCGACGCTGCCACCCGAGCGGTCCTGCAACTGCATGGTGAAGCCGGACACGTTGCCATATCCTGGCAGCGGAGGCGGACCGAAAGCAAATACGCGCGCGCCCGGAATCGCGAAGAACTTTTTATTCCATTGGGCGACGAGGTCCTTGGCATGCATCCCGGGGGCCTTGCGCTCCTCCCAGTCGTCGAGACCGATGAACATCAACGCCGAGTTAGGGAAGTTCAGCGAGTTAAGGATGCTCATACCCGAAATCGCCAACGCGGACCGCACACCATGCGTGCTACCCACAATTTGCTCAACCTGCTTGAGCACTTCATCCGAACGCTGCAACGAGGCTCCCTCCGGCAACTCGACCGCCACAAATAAATACCCCTTGTCCTCGTCCGGAATGAACCCGCCCGGCACAAATTTACCTAACAGCCAAATCCCGCCACACACAATGACTAACAATAACATCGAAAACGTCGCCTTGCGCGTCAACCCGCCGACCACCCGACCGTAACGATCGATGATCCAATCAAAGAACGCATTGAATTTTTTGAAGAACCAGGCGACCGGTCCGCGCCCAGGGGTCGGTTTGCGCAGCAGCAAGGCGGAAAGCGCCGGGCTGAGAGTCAGCGCGTTGGTCGCAGAGAAGACCACGGAGACGGCGATGGTGATGGCAAACTGCTGATAGAGCCGGCCGCTCACCCCGCCCATGAAGGCGACTGGCACAAACACCGCACACAGGATCAGCGCAATGGCAACCACCGGTCCGGATACTTCCTTCATCGCCTGACGCGTGGCATCCACTGGCGACATCCCGTGCTCGATGTGATGCTGCACCGCCTCGACGACAACGATGGCGTCGTCCACGACGATACCGATGGCAAGCACCAAACCAAACATGGTGAGCGTATTGACGGTGAACCCTAACATCGGGAAGGCGATGAACACCCCGAGCAGCGACACCGGCACCGTCAGCATCGGAATGATTGTCGCTCGAAAACTTTGCAGGAAAATATACACCACGATCAGCACTAGAATCACCGCCTCAAAAAGCGTGTGCACAATCGCTTCCATCGAGGCCTTGATCGGCAGCGTCGAGTCGAGCGTGATGCCATATTCCATATCTGGAGGAAACTGCAGTTTCGCCGCCGCTAGGATTTTTTTGACATTATCCGCCGTTTGAATCGCATTGGCTCCAGGTGCCAGATAGACGCCCAGCGCTCCGGCCGGGGCCTTGTCCATGCGGGCGCGAATCGAGTAGGTTTGGGCACCCAGATCGACGCGACCGACATCCTTGATTTTCACCTGCGAGCCATCCGGGTTGGAGCGGATGATGATGTCCGCGAATTCTTTCGGGTCCTTGAGCAGCCCCTGGGCGCGGATGCTGAACTGGCTTTCCTGGCCGGGTGGAGCGGGCTCCGCACCGATGGTGCCCGCCGGCGACTGCGCATTCTGCTCCTTGATCGCGTCGGAAACATCCTTGGGCGTGACACCCAAAATCGCTAACTTCTCCGGATTAAGCCAGACCCGCATCGAGTAATCCTGCGCGGTAAAGTTTTTCACATCGCCCACGCCCGGCACCCTTTTGATTTGATCGACTAGGTTGATATCGGCGTAGTTGCCCAGAAACACCCCATCATAGGTGCCTTTCGGTGATGACAACCCGATGGCTAACAGAATGTCCGGGCTGGAGCGATTGACCACCACTCCCTCGCGTTTGACCGCATCGGGGAGCTGGGCTTCGGCCTGGCCGACGCGGTTCTGGGCGTTGACCTGCATGATGTCCACATCCGTGCCGACATCAAACGTGACGTTGAGCGTCATTTTGCCGTCGTTGGTATTGTACGACTGCATGTAGAGCAACTTGTCCACGCCGTTGACCTTGGACTCGATCGGGGTGGCCACGGATTCCATGACCGCCTCGGCGGCGGCGCCGCGGTAGGTGGTGGTCGCCTGAATCAGGGTCGGGCTAACGTTGGGGTATTCCGAAATCGGCAGGCGGGAGAGTGAGATGAGGCCCACGATGACTGTGACGATCGAGATGACCATCGCCACGATGGGACGGCGGATAAAAAATTCGGCCATGACGGGTTATTTCTGAGCGGGGTGAATTTCGGTCGCCGTCGCGGATGTCAGCGCAGCGATTTGCGCGCGAGTGAGCGCGTTGACCGGCGCTCCTTCGCGGACTTTCTGCAAGCCCTCGACCACTACGCGCTCGCCGGGTTGGATGCCATCCACGATGATCACATTTGAACCGTTCAGCTCACCCACCTTCACCGGTCGTTGCTTGGCTTTGCCGTCCTGACCGATCAGCCAGAGAAACGTCTTCCCCTGCAATTCGACTACCGCGCGTTGCGGCACCTCAAGGCAGTTGGTGCGGACCCCTAGATCCACCCGGGCCCGCGCAAACATGCCGGGCCGTAAAATCTTTTGCGGGTTAGGAAATTCCGCCCGGATTCTCAAGGTACCGGTTTTAACATCCACCGCCCGGTCCAGAAACACAATCCGACCCTGGTGCGGATGTTCCATGCCGTTGGCTAGAACCAACGTCAAAGGCAAACTCGCCACAGCCTTTCCCTGCTTACTACTCTTGGCTTCCGCCTGGATATAATCCACCTCACTCACATTGCAGTAAAACCAGATCGGATCGAGAGTGGACATCGTCGCTAACAGCGTGGGTTCACCTTTGCCTACCAGATCACCAATCGAAACCTCCTTGGCACCGATCAGGCCGGTAATGGGGGCGATGACCTCGCAATACCCGAGATTCAGCAGCGCCGTTTCCACCCGCGACTGAGCGGTTAGCACGTTGGCCTTACCCTCATCGAGCGCCGCCAACGAATTATCAAGGTCCTGCTGCGGCACCGCCTTCTTTTCTACCAAGGGTAACAATCGCGCCACATCGGTCTGATGTTTTTTAAGCGCAGCGGTGGACTCGGCTAGTGAGCCTTTGGCAGCCGTGAGCTTCTCTAAAAACGGTTTTTTATCGAGCACGAAGAGAATATCGCCCTTTTTAACCTCAACTCCTTCAGTGAAACGCATTTCATCCACAAACGCTTCAACCCGCGCCCGCACTTCCACATTCTGCGGCGAATCCAACTGACCAATCAGCGTGGTGCTCAACGGAACGTCCGAATTCACAACCTCCATCACCTCTACGATCGGTGGCGGCATTACCGGTGCCACCGGCTTCTTGCAGCCAGCTAGCACAACCACTGCTAACAACACTGCGGGCAAGCCGCATTGGGCCTTGGCTAATTTCAGTCTAATGCGAGAGATGACAGTCATGGACATGAAGGGGAGTAATGAGCGTTTGATGGAGTAACTGTAATGCCGCCCACCGAACTGTCAAATCAAGAACGCCCAACTGCCGACCGCTCGGCGCTGGACAGGCTCGCTAACGAATCAGCGACTGCCGCTCGTTTGGTCGCCGAATCCCCTGTGGATGTGAGGTGACGCCGCACGGCATCGAGCGCCGCCTGGCTCACCGCAAGCTTGAAATCATGGCGGTTGCGCGGATGAAAGACCCGCGTCGCGGTGGCCTCATTGCCGCGGGTCGCCAGGCCGATCCAGGCAGTGCCCAGTGGTTTTTCCTGGCTCCCGCCTGTGGGACCCGCAATCCCGGTGACGGCCACCGCAACGTCAGCACCGCTCACCCGCAACGCCCCGGCAGCCATCTGGCAAGCCACCAACTCGCTGACCGCGCCGTCGCTCGTAAGCACGGCAGCGGCAACACCTAACACCCCGGATTTGGCCTCGTTGGCGTAGGTCACAAAGCCATGAGTGAAGACCGCACTCGCCCCAGGCACGTCAGTAATGCGGCTGGCGATCAGCCCTCCTGTGCAACTTTCGGCAGTTGTAAGGGTCAACCGCTGCTCGGCTAGAATCCGCACCACTGTGGCTTCTAACGATGAGCCATCGTCGCTGATCAGAAACGATTCAAAGCGCTCCATCGCGATAGCCCGCCCGCGTGCGAGCGCGGTGGGCTGGCCGATCAGGCGCAAGTCCACTTCACTCATATGAGCGCAGTAGCCATATTCTAGGCCGGGGATGACCGCGAGCTGCGCGTCTATCCCTTGATGAAAATCACTTTCGCCGATGCCCGTGAATTTGAGTTCAAGCACAGCGGGTGGCCGCGCCACGCCGGCTAGCGCGCGCAATCGCGGTCCGACCTCAGCCTGAAACATCGGATAGAGCTCACGCGGTGGCCCTGGCAGCAGGAAAACGACGCACGGCGCGCATGGGTTCACACACGCCCCAACAAAGACGCCCGGCGCGGTGCCATGTGCATTGGGCAGCACCTCAGCCCCCTGCGGAATCAGTGCTTGCTTTCGATTGGCCGCAGCCATCGGTCGCCCGCGCAATGCAAAAAACTCCTCGATCGCCCGCAACGCCACCTCATCCGTGCGCAACTCCAAGCCGAGAACCGCGGCGGTAATCTCTCGCGTGAGATCGTCGCTCGTCGGCCCTAATCCACCGGTGACGATCAGAACGTCTGCCCGGCCTAATGCCTCGGTGATCGCCTCGCGGATCGCCTCGCCATCCGGCACGGTAGTTTGGCGGGCAATGCGCAGGCCGATTTTGAACAACTCCTGCCCGAACCAAGCGGCATGGGTGTTGACGGTGTTACCTAGCAGAAGCTCGGTGCCGGTGTTGAGAATCTCAATGCGCATCCCCTACCCTCACGCGCAACGCTTCCCAACTCAAGACCCGAAACCAACCACGCGCCGCCCGGGTGAGGGAACGACGCGTGCGATTTTGAATCCACCCGAATGATTATTTCTTCGCAGGGGCGGCAGCCTTGCCCTGTGCCTCTAGGCGAGATGTGATATTGCCTTTGACCTTCTCGGCATTCTTAGCGAGCCCGCTTTCAGGATACGCTTTGACGAGCTCATCGACTACCGCCATGGCTGCTGGAGCATCATTCTTCTCCATCGGACTGGCTAAACCAACGACCATGAGCAGCCCCACCCTGTCCTCAACCTCGGTCGTAGGATTCTCCTTGAGGTAGGATCTCACCGCCGCCAACGCCTTGTCGTATTCCTTGGCTTTCAGCAGTGGCATGATTGTATTACCAAAAAACTTCTGCCCCGCCGCAGCGCTCGCATCGACGGCAGATTTTTTAGCTGTAGCCGCATTTCTGGCCTTAGTATAACCCGTCACGTCTTCTTTGTCGAGTTGGCCGATACTCGTCACGATGTCTCCGTAAAAGTTGCTTACTTGAGCGTCCTCCAGTGTCAAAGTGGCTAGGGCCGCGATGAGGGCCTTGGCCTTGTCTAGGCCTTCGGCCTTATCGGCGGTGGCGAATGCTTCATCACGCTTGGCCTTGATCCCGCGCAGTTGATTGAGAAGCTCAACGTATTTTTCTGGACCGCCTGGCTCATAGCCGGTGGCGGCGTAGGGACGCCCTTGGGCGTCACATAACAGAATCGTGGGGAAACCCTTTACGGCGTACTTCGTACTCAGCTCCTGGTTTTGCTTCACCGTTTCCGCCGTTAGCTTGGTTTTGTCTTGTGGGTAATCCAGTTCGACCAACACGAAGGTATCCTTCACACCCGCCTTGAATGGCTCTTGTTTGAAAACCTCGCTGTCGAGCTTGATGCACCAACCACACCAGTCGGAACCGGTGAAGTCGATCAGCAAATCCTTGTTAGATGCCGCAGCCTGGCTTTTAGCAGCTGAATAGTCGGACGACCAGCCTTCCCCTCCTGCAAAAGCTGAACCATGGAGCGCCACAATCGCAGTACAGAGGGATGTAGTAAATTTGATGGAATTCATCGGTGCCAGCACAATGGTGAAACCACCCGCCTGCGTCCAGCGGAATCTCTCGGCACTCAAGGCACGTATCCGAGCCAGGGGCCAAGCCAGCGTTCCACCTCAGATAGGGAAACCTGCTTGCGGCGTGCATAGTCCTTAACCTGATCTTGCTGCAGTTCGCTAATACCAAAATAATGGCTATTCGGATGGGAAAAATACAACCCGCAAACCGCCGCTCCTGGGTGCATGGCAAAACTGTCAGTTAAAACCACCCCGGTGCGCTCAGCCGCCCCTAACAGATCAAACAAGGTGGCTTTCTCGGTATGATCCGGCTGGGCAGGGTAGCCTGGCGCAGGCCGGATGCCACGGTAGTTTTCGTGAATCAATTGGTCCGTCGTCAGTTCTAACTCGGTCTCATACCCCCAATCGATGCGCGCCCGGTGGTGGAGGCTCTCGGCAAAAGCCTCGGCCAGGCGATCGGCCAATGCCTTGACCATGATCGCGCCGTAAGGATCATGGGCGGCGTCCAACTCCCGTGCCAACTCGTCCGCACCGTGGATGCCGACCACAAATCCACCGAGGTAATCCGGCAATTGCCCGCCAGCCAGCCAGTCCGCGAGAGCCATGTTGGCTTTGCCCGACGCTTTCTGGAGTTGCTGGCGCAAGGTATGGAAGCGGCAGCGTTCACTCTCGCGGGACTCATCCGTCCAGACGATGATGTCGTCACCGGCGGCATTAGCTGGGAAAAAACCCCATACCCCCCGCGCATCAAAACGCGCGTCGTCGATAATGCGATTCATCCAAACCTGCGCATCTTGATAGAGCCGGGCTGCCTCGGCTGCCCCTGCCGCATTTTTTGTCTTCAGCACATGACGCTCACGGTCCCAAACCCCACGCAGCTCCCACGCGTGAAAAAATGGCGTCCAATCAATATAGTCCACCAACGTACGCAGGTCGATCGCTAGCGAGCCACCTGACACACCCAGGAACGATGGCACCGGCGGCGCATAATTCGCCCAGTCGAGATCCGGCGAAGCGGCGCGCGCTTGCGCTAAGGTAAGGGTCGCCGGTTTAGGCGCGCCTAAAAAATGTTCGCGCAGCGTGTGTTGCTTGGTCCGGTTAGCCACCACGAACGCCTCCTTGCCCTCAGCAGAAAGCAGCGACGTGGTCACCGGCACCGATCGCGAAGCATCAAGTACGTGGACCACCGGACCAGAATAATGCTCGGCAATCTTGATTGCTGTATGCGCCGCAGAAGTCGTGGCTCCTCCAACTAACAATGGTATCGTGAACCCGCGGCGCTCCATCTCCTTGGCCACGTGAACCATTTCATCGAGCGAGGGGGTAATCAATCCTGATAGACCGATGACATCCGCACCAATCTCGAGCGCTCTATCGAGAATCTTGTCGCAGGGGATCATGACCCCGAGATCGGTCACCTCAAAACCATTGCATGCCAGCACCACTCCAACGATATTTTTGCCGATGTCGTGAACATCCCCCTTGACCGTGGCGATCAAGAAACGCCCCGCAGAGCGACCGCGTTCAGCCAGGCGCAAGACCTCTGCTTCGTTCAGCTCGGGGCTGGCGGCGCGAATCGCCGCTATGTCGGCACTGAGTAGCTCAGCCTTTTCGGCGGCCATGTGCGGCGTCAGCCAGGCCACCGCTTTCTTCATCACGCGCGCGGATTTCACAACCTGCGGCAGAAACATTTTGCCCTCGCCAAATAGGTCACCCACCACACTCATGCCATCCATCAGCGGCCCTTCGATTACTTTGAGCGGTCGCTCATATTTGGCAAATGCTTCGGCCGTGTCTTCGTCGATATATCTATCGATCCCCTTGAGCAAGGCATGCTCCAAACGCGCTTCAACTGGACCGTCTCGCCACGCCAGATCCTCCTCAATCTTTTTACCATCCTGCCCCTTGAACCGCTCGGCCAACTCCAACAAGCGCTCGGTCGCGTCAGCGCGCCGGTTAAGCACCACGTCCTCAACACAAGCAAGCAATTCACGCGGAATCTCATCGTACACCTCAAGCATCCCGGCGTTGACTATCCCCATGTCCATCCCGGCCCTGGCCGCGTGATAAAGGAACGCGGAGTGCATTGCCTCGCGCACCACGTTGTTGCCCCGGAACGAAAATGAGATGTTTGAAACCCCTCCGGAAACCTTGGCTCCAGGCAGGTTCTGCTTGATCCAACGCGTGGCATTGATGAAATCGAGAGCGTAATTATTGTGCTCCTCAATCCCGGTCGCTACTGTTAAAATGTTAGGATCAAAAATGATATCATCCGGGTTAAACCCTACCTCATCTACCAATATCCGATAGGCGCGCTGGCAAATCCGAATTTTTTCCTCATAACTCGCCGCTTGGCCATTTTCATCGAACGCCATCACCACGACTGCCGCACCGTAACGCATGATGTGGCGGGCCCGATCCTTGAAAATCTCCTCGCCTTCCTTGAGCGAAATCGAATTGACGATCCCCTTGCCTTGCAGACACTTCAGCCCTGCCTCCAAAATCTCCCACTTCGAGGAATCCACCATGATCGGCACCTTCGCCACATCGGGCTCACCCTGCAGCAGCTGCAAATAGCGCGTCATCATCGCCTCACCGTCGAGCAGCCCGTCATCAAAACAGATATCAATCACATTGGCCCCGTTGGCCACTTGTTGGCGCGCCACCTCGACTGCAGCCTCAAGATCACCCGCACGCACCAGTCTGGCGAACAAAGGTGAACCAGCAACATTGGTGCGCTCACCGATCATTAAAAAACGCTTATCCGGCGTGTGGTTGTATGCCTCGGTGCCTGACAAACGAAGCGCATGGGGAAGGGTCGTCATAAATTTATTAGAAAAACTAGCAGCTCTGCAAATCCTCTTACCCCACCGTCGGCACGACCCTCGGCGCATGACGCGCCACCGCCTCCGCGATGGCCGCGATGTGTTGCGGCGTATTCCCACAACAGCCACCCGCTAAATTAAGCAGCCCAGCAGCCGCAAACTCCTCCATGAACCTCGCCATCTGCGGTGGCTCCAAATCGAAACCCGTGGCTGCCAGCGGATTGGGCAAACCCGCATTCGGATAACATGAGACCCGGGTCGTGGCACAGGCCGATAAATCCTCCAAATGCGGACGCAGTAGGTCCGGCCCAAGCGAGCAATTCAAGCCAATAGCCAGCGGCTGCGTATGGGCAAAAGCATTCCAAAATGCCTCCACCTTCTGCGCCGAGATCATCGTTTCTCCACCGCGACCGACCGCCGCAGATAGGATGATCGGCAACCGCAATGATTGCTCACCAAACACCTCCTGCACCGCCACCGCCGCCGCCTTCG
>JAYSPI010000060.1:0-2940 GCA_043722215.1 Prosthecobacter sp. | reverse complement strand
CTGAGTCGGCCGTCTTGACGTATGCGAGCCAATCGAAGATGTCGGCAACGGGGGGGATCGATGCGATGGCGGCGGCGTAGGTCGCGCTGATCTGGGTATTGACGGCCGCGATGGCGGCGTTGGCGGCGGTGAGGCTCGCTTGGGCGGTGAGCAGGGCGTTGTTGCTAGTCACCAGCGATTCGCTTACGAGCATCTCGGTGCGGTCGTGCCCGCTCAGATAGATGGACAATGAGCGGTTGGCATCAGCCGCGGAATCACCGGCGGACTGGGTAAGGTAATTGACGAGCTGCGCTCCATCCCGCACCGCATAGACAAATGAAATGAAGAGCGCCTGGGCCTCGGGCATGGCGGTTAGGTCCAGCGCGGTCATGCCGTGGCCGGGTGTGTCCAGGTCGAAAACCAGAGGCGTGGCAGAAGCCCTGCAAGCCAGGCGCAGGGTGGGCGGCGTGGACGTGTAGTCCATGCGGCTGGCCACGTCGGCCAGCCACTTGAGCGCGTCCTCGAGGGCGGAGCCACAGGAGGCCGCGCGGAACGCCATCTTGGGCACGGCAAACATTGCCGGGGTTGTTGCAGGCGGTTGGATCGCCAAGCCCAGGGTGTTGGCGCGTGCCAGGATTGCAAGCAGCGTGGCGGCCAGGTCCGCCATATCAAACAGGACGTAGGGCCGGCCGGTGACGGCATCGGTGAGCGGAGTATCCAATAGCCCCTGATAGACGTTGGTCACCGTGAATTGCCACAGCCGCTGCGGATAGACAAACTTGCGCTTGGCGAGGCCGGTGAAGCGCAGCGTGCCGCTGGCGTCGCGCAGGGAAATCCATTGGTTGTCGGCGGCGATGACGCGGCCCGGCTTCTCGCGCTGGATATAGCTCAGTGTGTCCACATCCAGACTGCGCTGCGAGAGGCTGGCGGAGTGGATTCCGAGTTCGGCGAGCGTGCGCCAGGTGGCGTCCATCGCTTTGCCGGCCTGGCCGCTCAGTGAGTAGGGCGGGTTGAAGGTCATCGGATGCGCGAGGCGAGGTTGTCGATCACCTGTCGCTGGTGGTTCACCTGCTGGGTTAATGCCGAGCAGACCGCCGTCACGCTGGTTAGAGCGGCAAGGAAAGCGTTGCTCTGGTCGGTGATGGCCTTGGCCGTATCTTTACCCGCCGTGGCAATCGCCTGGGTGTCGGCCTGGGTGGGCGCGAGGGATTTGATCGAGTCCACCGTGGCCGTCTGGTGGGTATCGATAGCGGTCCTGGTTTCCGTGGTGGTGGTGGCGACGGCGGTGGTATTCGTAGCCAGCTGCGTGGAAAGCGTCTTGGCGTTATCTAGCGCCGATTGATTCGAAGTGATCAAGCCCTGGATCGCTGTACGTTGGGATTGGGTGTTGGAATCGACCGACTGATAGAACTGCGTTGCCGCACCTTGCAGTTTGGTTGCATCAGCCTGTGTGACGTTACCAGTTGCCAGCAAGTCATTCACCGTTTTCAGAGCGGCGCGGGTGCCAGCGGAGGCGTCCTTTCCCTTCGCGTCAACTACCGCCTGTAGTTGGGTTTGAAGCGTTTGCGCGTTGGCCGTCAATTTATCTTCCAGAACCTTTTGAACTGAGTCCTGTGCTGCTTCGACTTTGTTAATCAAGTCGGGAGCTCGGTTGCGCTGGCTGGTCGCCAACTGGTCCGCTAACTGTTTCGCTTCTGCGTCAGAATCCGCGACGGTTTTTTTCAGCGCGGCATACTCCTCTGCGGTGCGGGCAATGCTCTTTGCATATAAATCCTTAGTCGCTTGCTGGCTTCGGATCTGCGCGGCATTGATTGCGGCCAGAATCTGTGCGTCATGATCGGCATTGCTTTTCAACAGGCGGGCGATTTCGTTAGCGGCGCTCTGGTCGGCTCCCACGCCGGCACGCTGCTCGCGTCCACGGGCTAGATTATCCAGAGCCGCCTGATAGGAGATCTGGTCAGCCAATAACTTCTTAGTCATCGCCGCGTGGTCGGCGACGGTTTGCTCGTATTGGTCGCGGGCTGCGCGCGCGACTTTCGCTTCGCTCGCCATCCGGCGCATCGCTTGCAGATCGGTTTCGTCGCCAATCTTGGTGGTGGCGTATTCAAAAAATTGAACAACGGTTTCCCCGGCAGACTTTGCTCCATCGCTGATATATGAGAAAATACGCGACCATCCATCCTTGACCGCCGCTATGGGTGATCCCAACACACTGAGAGTGGCGGCCGTCTTAATGTTTTGCTCTGCGAATTTAGAACCCGCAGCCGTGGCGGCATCCATCTCCTTAGCGATGGGTCCGAGGGCAGCCTCAGAGGCTGCGCCCAACGCCACCAGAGCGGCGGCGGCAATCGTGGCGGGATTGACTAAGGATGCGAGCGCGGCTTGGTCCCGCAGAATCATGCGCCCGGCCTCATTGAAGCGGCTCTCGGGCAGCGCGGCGCGTGACATCGCGCGCTGGATGACGAGTGCGGATTGTTTTTCCTCGAGGGCGATTTTCTCGCGCGCGGCGAGCACCTGCTCCAGGTCCGCCTCGGCCTGCAAGCGTGCAGCCATCTGCCCGCGCTCGATCCTGATGGCAAGCGCCTCGGCCTCCGCCGCGTCGATGGTCTTTTTTGCAGCGGCACGGGCCGCTTCTTTTTCTGCCAACTCGCCCTCGAGCTGCACGTCCGTAGCGAGCATTGATGTGCCGCCGGACTGAGCCTGGAGACCTTTCTGCCATTCCGCGAATTCGGCGACTTGCTGTTTGCGATGCTCGGCGGATTGGGTTTGGTTAGCGTCAATGATTTTGACCTCGGCATCGAGATCCTTTAGCGACGTCTGGACCGCCTCCGAACCGGAGGTGTCGGCGGTGGTCTTGATGGGGATGGTGAGGTCTTTGTCGGCCATGGGAGTTATGGGATCACCTGGCTAGGTTTCCCGCCGGTGATGGTGTAGGAGGAAACGGTCTCGAAGGTGGCGGAT
>JAYSPI010000059.1:0-3628 GCA_043722215.1 Prosthecobacter sp. | reverse complement strand
ATCCGCCACCTTCGAGACCGTTTCCTCCTACACCATCACCGGCGGGAAACCTAGCCAGGTGATCCCATAACTCCCATGGCCGACAAAGACCTCACCATCGCCATCAAGACCACCGCCGACACCGCCGGTGCAAAGTCCGCCAGCGAGGCGATTGACCGCGTCACGGACTCCGCCGCCCGCGCTGCCAAGGACAGCATCACGCCTAGCCCGTCTGCCAAGCAGGCGTCGATCCGCGCGATCCAGGACTCGACCGACAAGGTGCGCGTCAACCAGATCGCATTCTACGACCTGGACGCGCAACTCACCAAGACCGGCAACACCATCGAGCACGTTGCCAGTACGCCGCTGCAAAAGCTATCATCGGTGGTACCCCCAGCGACTGCCGGAGTGAAAAACATGGGCATGGTGGCCACCCAGGTCGGCTATCAGGTGACCGACTTTGCTGTCCAGGTGCAGGGCGGCACCTCGGCCGTTACCGCATTCACCCAGCAGGCCCCGCAAGCGATTGGTGCGCTGCAAATGCTGGGTGGCGGTGCAAGTAACCTAACATCCATGCTGGGCAGCGCGGTGTCGATGGGCACCGGGGTGTCTCTGGTGCTAACCGAATTGGTCATCGGCGGCGGGATGGTGTATAAGGCCTGGGAAAGTATGAAGGAGGCTCAGGACGATCTGAGCCAGGCGGGCAACCGCTACATGAAGCAGCAGCAATTCATCATCCAGCAGCAGATCGATCTCGGCGATAAGGTCCGCATGGACTTCATTCTCGACTATTACCAGCGCCAGACAGCAGAGCTGGTCAAACAGGAGGCGGTGCTGCTACGCATCAAAGAGATTCAAGGTGCCCGCGCCAGTGCTGCCGAGACGCAGGCATCCACCGCCGTCACGGTGGCCCAGAACACGCCGGGTGCGGATGTGATGGGAGCCAAGGCGAATGCCCTGGCCGTCCAGTTGGAAACCAAGCTGGAAAACTTGGGCGACGCCGTGGCCAAGGCGGAGGAAAAAGTAAAAAACACCCAAGTTGATTCCGAAAAGGCCAACGCCACGCTCCATGAACTGAACACCCAGGGGCGGCAGAACTCGGACGAATGGGTGGCGGCCGGAATCGCCGTGGAGAAAATGGAGAACGCCGCCACCGAGGCCAAGCTCGACCTGGCCGCCGAGCGCGAGAAATTCCAAGCGGCCAAGTTGGCCATCTCCTCCGAGATCGACGGCAGCCTCAGCACGCTTAAAGCCGATGTTCTAACCGAGACCACCGGCGCCGCCACCAAAACGCGCGATGCCATCCAGGCCAAGTCCGACGAGATGGGCGGAAATATCACAGCCAGCGCCAAAACGGCCTTGGAGGCGCTAAACAAAATTCTAGCGGATGGCACGGTACGACCCGAGGAGCTCGCCCAACTTGGCCAGGCGATGGCCCAGGCGCAGGCCGCGCGCGAAAGCGGCGACCGCCAGATTGCCGAGGCGGTAAAAGGCGTCAACGATCTGCTCCACTCGCAGGCCAACTCGGTGATCACCGCGCTGGGCTTGGTAACGGCGAACTTGGCGACGCAAAACAGCAAAATCAACAACTTGAGTACCCAACTCAACAACCTCTACGCCCGCCAACGATGACATTCCATCCGCCCTACTCTCTGAGCGGCCAGGCTGGCCAAGCGATGGACGCCACCTGGCGCACCTTGGCCGACCTGGGCATCCATGACGCCACCCTGGACTTGCGCAGCCTGGACGTGGATACTCTGCAATACACCCAACGCGCCAAGGCCGGCCGGGTCATCGCGGCCGACGGCCAATGGGTATCGCTCAAAGACTCGCTCGGCACGGTGCTTCTAAGCGGCCTCGCCAAGCGCAAATTCATCTACCCGTCCGGGCTCTATCAGGTCTCCGTCAACAACGTCTATCGGGGGATGCTGGAGACGCCTCTCACCGATACCACCACCGCGCGGCCCTACGTGTCTTTCGACATGGCGGACCTCGCCACCACCCTACGCGCCCTCCTCGCGCGCGCCAACACCCTAGGCCTGCCCATTCAGCCGCCGACCACCCTGCCAGCGATGTTCGCCGTGCCCAAGATGGCCTTCCGCGCCGCCTCCTGCGGCAGCGCATTTGAGGAGGCCCTCAAATGGCTGCCCGACGCGGCATCCCGCATGGATTACTCGACCACTCCCCCGACGTTGCGCTTGTCCTGCAGGGCGTCCGCAACACCCGTCCAAATCAACCTGGACACTCCCGGCCACGGCGTCACGGCCATGGATCTGACGGCGATGCCCGAGGCCCGCGCGCTGTTCGTGGCCTTTGTCTACGCGGTGCGCGACGGCGCGCTGCTGGTCAACTATCTAACGCAAAGCGCCGGTGATGCATCCGCCGATGCGCATCGCGCGCTCTCGATCTATCTGTCAGGCCACGACCGGTCCGAGATGCTCGTCAGCGAGGCGCTGGTCACCAGCTCCAACGCCCTGCTAACCGCCCAGGCGTCACTCGCTGCTGCCAACGCCGCCATCAATGCCGTCAACACGCAGATCAGCGCGACGTATTGGGCGACGGTCAACGCGATCCCAAACCCGCCGGATTCGTTTGATTTGTTAACCTATGTAAAAGCTCACGATCCATCCATCGCGGCTCATGCCACATTGCCATGGAGGATGTCACCCAACCCGATCCAGTTGTATCCCTCATGCCGATGGGATGGTGTCTTGGATCAATACATCACCCTTGTCAGTTATGCCTACACGGGCCTGCACTATTCCGCGCCCGGTTGGCCGGTGCCGACTGGTACCTTCACCGATGCCCAACTCGTAACCGCGGGGGCGACTAAGGCGTCTGGATCCATCTCTGGGCAGGTGGTGTTTGAGACGGGCGTAAATGCTCCGCAGTATGGCTACCCGGTCCTAGCCAATGGCTATCCCGACAAAGCATATACCTCCTCGACTGCGGCGACTGCCGCCCAAAAAATCTATTGCGTTGCCACGGTAAGCCCGATTGCGGTAGATCTTTTGAGTAAGGCACCATCGGTCATCCGATCCACCCTGTATGCCCAAGCAGCGGCCGCCCTGACCTATCAGACGGGTGGTGCGGCCAACACCTCGTTCATTGACCGAGCCGAGTTCGTGGAGGCGCCCGCGGACCTGGCACTCAACTATTTCACCCGCCAGAATTGGACGCCATTCCAAGGCCAGCTGTCGCTCGCCCCGAGCGCTCCGGTGATGCCCGCCCCCGGTGATTTCGTAGGCATTTTCGCCGCGGATTTGCCGCCCGAATTTGCCACCATGGCCACCCCGGTGTCCGCGCTGTCCATCGATCTTGCCACCGGTGCCAGTACCGTCACGCTCGGGCCATCGCCGCGCATGACATACTCATCCCTCCAGGACCGCCTGCGCATCCCTCCGGAGGATAATTACAAAGCCGGATGATCCGATGAGTCAAAGCATTTACCAGATTGATTTCATCTACGGGGTGACCACGGTCAGACTCTTGGATTTTGGGGATCTGCTGGACGCCGACCCCGTGGTCACGTTTTCCCAAGCCGCCGCGAGCTATCACCCCATCGGGTCTCAGTGGGGAGAGTCTGCGGCACAGGGCGGAGCAGGCACCCACATGAGCTGGTCACGCATCCAAACCCACACCAGCCACG
>JAYSPI010000058.1:0-3124 GCA_043722215.1 Prosthecobacter sp. | reverse complement strand
GGTGAGCAGGCCAATTTCCCGGCGTGCGCACGCCGATTTCATGGGTCCTGTTGCTTGCGATTGCCGTGATCTGCGGCACATGGTGGGCGGGAACCCGCCACGCTGATTTCCTAAGTCCCCCTAACGAATCAAAACTGACGCTCATCCGCTACAAGATCGAGGCGTCGATCCCACCCGATCCACATCCCGACGACACGCCACCACCACCCACGGCGCTTGACGACCCAGCGCCACCGCTGCCGCAAGTCGCGGCACCACCGTCCATTGACCTCGGCGATTTGAGCCGACCGCCATCACTGTTAGAATATCACCTACTTGCGGGCAATGGTGCCGCCAGGCTGAGCGAATTAGCGGCTTTGCTGGAGACAAAAGGAGCAAGCCAGCGCGCGCTGTTGGCGTGGGAACGAGTGATTGACTCGACCCAACCCGACGCAGAGCAGGCTCGCCTAGCCAGCACCGCGATTCAACGGCTGCGCGCAACCCAGCCAGATTGGAACACGGATCGCAAGTCATTGCTCGCCATCACTCTGCATGCTCGGACTCACCAAAAAACCCCCAAAGCACTGAGCACCGCGCTGGATGAAATCGCTCACGAAATCGAACGCGCCTCCGCCGGGATCCTCAAAGTGACCGCTACCGTCGCACCCGCTAGGCGCGGGAAATCCAGCACCTCGTCGTCCATTGACCTGTGGTTTTCCGGCTCTGCCAACCAACCCGCCCCACTAACCGTGCGCACCTGCACCCCGGCATCCACCAGACCGCTGCACGACGAGCTGCTGCTAACGATCTATGGCGAACTTCACGACCAGCTCGCGCATGCCAACGTTCACGCCTCGCCGGTCACCCTGACCGCCGCGGCAATTCCACTCGATTGGCTACGAGGCCAAGTCACCCGCGCCTGCTGGCATGAACTCGGCACCCAGCTCAACCGCCCGGCAGCCAAGCATGAATGATTTGCGAGAATCTCTAAGATCCTCTAGCGTTCACACGTTTCCTCCGCAGCCCACCATGATTCGCCGCCTTGCCCTCACCTTTGCCGCCCTCACGGCTCTAGTGCCCGCCCAGAATGCCTGCCCGCCCACCGCCAATCCTCCAGTTCAAAAGCTCGATCATTTCCGCTATCAGATTGGTGGGATTACCCTAGACCAGCGCAGTCGGGAAATCCGCCTCCCCACTCAAGTGAATATGGCGGATGGGCAGATCGAATATCTCATCGTCATGCCACAGGGGAAAACCCATGAATCCCTCCTGACCACTACGATCTCCCCGATCCACCTGAATCTGGCATTCACTCTGCTGCGCTACCCCGCATCTCCCGAACTTTTCTATCTGCTGGATGCCAACCACTCCATGACCACGACTCACCCGCCGGTTGCCGCCGCGGTGAGAGCCGACGCCCGCATCGATATCGACGTCGAATGGGACCAGCAAGGCACGACCCGCCGCATTCCGGTCAACGAATGGATCCAACACGTCGTCACGACCCACTCGATGCCAGCCGGTCCATGGCTTTACACCGGCTCGGACATCCACGACGCCCCATACCTACCGGAGACGAGTGGCGACATCGCCGCAATCATGAACGATCCCGGCGCGCTGATCAATTTTCCAGGATCCGACAACGGCGACAACGTCTGGTATGCCTTCCCAAAACGAATCCCTCCCACTGGAACTCCCGTCACCTTGATCATCTCTCCTCACTCGAAAACCATCCATCCACCCCAACCATGAAATACCTCGCCCCTATCATCCTCCTGGGTGCCAGCCTCGCCAGCGCCGCACCTGAGCCATCGAACCGCTACGAGTCACTCCGCCAGGAAATCCGCCAGTCGATCGCCCGCGGCAATCAATGGCTCAAATCCCAACAAAAACCCGCCGGCCATTGGGACGACGCCGAACTGCCTGCCTTCACCGCGCTGGCGCTCAATGCCGTAGTGCGCGACCCCAACCTCGATCACACCGCACCGCTGCCCACACCCATCGAAAACGGCTACACCTGGCTCCTTGCCCAGCAAAAAGAGGACGGCGGAATCTACAACCGCGGCCTCTCGGTCTATAACACCGCCACCGCTGTCACCGCCCTCATGGCCGCCAACCGTAAAAGCTTCGAACCCGCCGTGGTGAAAGCCCGCAAGCATCTCATCAACAACCAATGGGACCTCGACCGCCAAAAAGAATCTGACCCCGCCAACGCAGGTGGCGTCGGCTACGGCTCGGACAAGGAACACGCCGATCTATCCAACACCTATTTCGCCATTGAAGCGCTCGCCCTCTCCAAGAAGGTCGTGGCGGATGGCAACTACGGCGAGCAACCCGACCTAGATTGGAAGGCCGCCATCACATTCCTCTCGCGCTGCCAAAACCTAGAGGGTTCTAACGACCAAGCGTGGGCATCCAATGATCACAAAAACAAAGGCGGCTTCACCTACTCGCCATTCGCATCCAAAGCTGGCGAGGAGAAGTCCCCCGAGGGCCGCACCTCACTCCGCTCGTACGGTTCGATGTCCTACGCCGGTCTTCTCTCGTTCATCTACGCCAAAGTCAGCGCCGATGACCCACGCGTTGTCGCCGTGAAGGAATGGCTCGGCCAAAACTACACGCTCGACGAAAACCCCGGCATGGGTGCCCAGGGAATGTATTATTACTATCAGACGATGTCCAAGGCCCTATCCGCTTCTAACATCAATCAACTCAAGCTCGCGGACGGCAAAGAAGTCGATTGGCGCAGCGACCTGGCCGGAAAACTCCTCGCCGGACAACGCGAAAACGGCTCATGGATCAACGAAAATGGTCGCTGGATGGAATCCAACCCGATCCTCGTCACTGCCTTCACCGTACTCTCACTCGAACAGATATACGATTCAATTCCTGCCAAATAACGAGACCCCACCGCCGTCGGCGGCACGGACCTCGCCGTGTCGCCAATCGAGAGCGACTCACGGGGAGGTGGCCGGCACGAGTTGGCGAGCGGCCAACAAATAGGCCAACACCGCTTGCGCATCGTGTGGCTCCAGCTTGGCTTTGCGGGCCATTTCGGGGATAATCTGCCTCGTTAAACGGTCAGCCGAGTAGCTAGCTGGGTTTTCATAGGGATGGCACCTAGCGCACTTCATCTGATAGATGG
>JAYSPI010000057.1:0-5257 GCA_043722215.1 Prosthecobacter sp. | reverse complement strand
GGGCTTGGTGGCAGGAGAAGCTGGGATGTTTCATCTCTTCACCCACGCATGGTTCAAGGCCCTGCTATTTTTAGGAGCGGGGGCGGTCATTCACGCCTGCCACCACGAGCAAGATATGTGGAAAATGGGCGGCCTGCTTAGAAAAATGCCCATCACCGGCATCACCTTCGCTGCGGGATGCCTGGCGCTGATTGCCTTCCCGGGCACCTCAGGATTTTTCTCCAAGGAGCTCATCCTGGATGCGGCGCGCGAGGCCGGCTCACCCTTATTTTGGGTCGGTGTGTTCGTTGCGGCGCTCACGCCGTTTTACATGACCCGGTTATTTGTGGTGGCCTTCCTCGGCCGCCCGCGATCGGACCACAGCCACCATGCCCGTGAAGTCGGCCCGTTGATGTGGCTGCCGCTCGCCGTGTTGGCAATGCTGGCCATTTTTTCGGGCTATGCGAGCATTGCCTGGTGCGCGCCAGCGGTGCCGGCTGAGGCAGGCGGGTTTCACCTCAACCTGGTCTCCGGAATGTCGCTTGCCGCACTCGTCATCGGGGTGCTCGCTGGCCTCAAGCTCTACCTCGGCCAGGACCATGACCCTCTCGACATCCCGCTGCTGCGCAATCGGTTTTACATCGACTCTTTCTACGACAATTTCATCGTCCGCTACTTGCAGGATGCTTGGGCCGCCATCGTCCATTTATTGGATGAACTCCTGATTGACGGCCTTTGTGTCGGCGGCATGACGCGGGTGGTCGTTGGCTCTGGCCATCTATTGCGCAAGGTCCAATCTGGGAGCCTGCAAGCCTATGCTTTTGCCTTCGGGCTGGGCGTCATCCTCGTTATTTACTTCACCGTGTTCGCCCACTGATCGCCATGCTCGCCCTACTCGTTTTCCTGCCCATCGCCGCGTTCATCGCAATTCTGCTAGGTTCGTCCGCGCGCCTAACCGCTATCGGCGTATCCGCCATCAACCTAGGACTAGGACTCTACGCCGTCATGTCGTGGCATGATTCCTGTTGGAGTTTCTCGCTACCGGTGCTGGCCAAACCCGCGCTGCATCTCGCATTTGGCTTCCCGGATGGCATGTCCGTCGTCCTGGTCTTGCTCACCGTGATCGTGACGCTCGCCGCCGTGCTTTCCGGCCAATCCCCGGCAGGTAAGGAAAAACTCTATTTTGGTTCCTTGTTGCTCATCTCTGGCGGCGCTCTGGGTGCCTTCGCTGCCAACGACTTGTTTTTCTTCTTTGCCTGCCACGAACTAGCGCTCATCCCGACGTTTCTCATGATTGGTATGCTCGGTCGCGGCGACCGACGCGCCGCCGCCTGGAAAATCACCCTCTATCTGGGGCTTGGCTCGATCATATTACTCGCCGGACTCGTCTGGCTGGCTAATCTAACTGGCACCTACGACATCGGGAGGATGGTCGCAGCGGCCGGCACGCTGGATCTCGCCACCCAAACACCCATCGCTGCGCTCTTGCTCGTCGGCTTTGGCACGCTGGTGTCGCTCTTCCCATTCCACTCGTGGGCCGCTCCCGCCTATGCCAGCGCTCCTGCCCCGGTGGCCATGCTCCATGCCGGAGTGCTGAAAAAATTTGGTTTATACGGGTTGTTGCGACTCGCGATTCCGTTAGTTCCGATGGGTCTTCACAGCTGGTTAACGCCGCTACTGGTATTGCTGCTAGGCAACGTGTTGTGGGTTGGGTGGGTCACGATATCACAGAAACGTCTCGATGGAATGCTCGGCAATTCGTCCGTGATGCACATGGGGTATATCTTCCTGGCCATCGCCGCGCTGATCGCCTTCCCTGACAATCCATTAGCACAACCCGCCGCCATTCTGCTCATGTTCGCCCATGGCGTGTCGATCGCCCTGCTCTTCGGGTTGGCCGATCGAATCGAACGCTTGACCGGTTCGCTCGATCTCGCCGATCTGGGCGGCCTCGCCAAGTCAGCCCCCAAGCTCGCCTTTTTATTCGGCATCGCCGCCATGGCATCCATCGGTCTGCCCGGTCTGGCCAATTTCTCCGGGGAGATTCTGATCTTCCTAGCAGCCTTCCAAGGCTATAACGGCCTCAACGGCCTGGCACCGGTGCAGATCACCTGCATCTTATCGCTGTGGGGGGTCGTCATCTCCGCCGTGTACATGCTCCGCGCCTATCGAAATGTCTTCCATGGTCCAACCGTGAAAACCACCACAGGCGTTGCCGACCTCACCCTAACCGAACGAATCCCAGCTGTGTTGCTGGTGCTGGCGCTGTTTGCAGTCGGACTCTATCCGAACATCCTCCTCAACATCCTGCGCTAAAGCTACCAGATTCCAGCAGTAAATTCTAAGCATGAAATTCCAAACCCAGAATACGCATTCGGGTCATCTTCGTTTAGAATTTAAAATTTAAAATTTTCTCCATCATGCCCGCCTACTATTTAGAATCGCTCACCGTCGCCATCGGCCTGATACTGCTTATGGTTGAAGCCTTCGCATCACCGCACAACAAGGCGCGACTTGGCATCTCTGCGGCGCTTGGCCTCGGCATCATTCTGGTCCTCACCACCCAGGCGATCGGCCCGGAAGCGAGTCCCGACGCCGCCTGGGCCAAGTGGCCCTTGTGGAGATTTTACCAATTTGATTCCCTTGCCCGGTTCTACAAAACCTTTGCTCTCGTCACCACGATCTTCGTTATTCTACTTTCACTAGACTATCGGAAAATTCTCACGCGCTTTACCGACAATCCGGGTTCGGAGAACGGCACGGGTGAGTATTTCTGCCTACCCATTTTCGCCTGCGCCGGCATGATGTGGCTCGCTTCTGCTAGAGACCTCGCCGGTGGTTTCGTCGCACTCGAACTGATCACTATCACATTCTATATCCTAGTAGCTTATATGCGCCGCAATGTCGGTTCGCTCGAAGCTGGAGTAAAATACTTGATCCTCGGCGCGCTGAGTACGGGATTCCTAGTTTACGGCATCGCTTGGGTCTATGGCACCACCGGCACGATGGTTTGCCTCGACAGCCGGGCCTTCCTCATGACCCACATGATCACCAATCCAAGCGGCCTACTGTTCGGCATCGCGCTGGTCATGGTCGGCATCGGGTTCAAAATTGGTGCGGTGCCGATGCAGGTTTGGATTCCCGATGTCTATCAGGGAGCGCCCACCCCCACCACCGCGTTTCTATCAGTTGGCTCCAAGGCTGCGGGTTTCATTTTTATGATCCGATTCGTGGAACCCTTGCTCACCAGCGAGCTAACCCGCAGACCGGTGCTCAATCTGTTACTTATCCTGGCCATCGCGACACTCCTGTTTGGAAACTTGGCCGCGATTCCGCAAACCAACTTCAAGCGCCTACTTGCCTATTCGTCGATTGCTCACGCAGGGTTCCTACTGCTCGCAATGGCTGCCGGGGCATCCACCACGGTGGTAGCACTCGGCTCCGCGCAGGTGGTTTCCTTCTATCTGGCAACCTATCTGGTGATGACGTTGGGTGTGTTTTTCATCCTCGCCCAGGTGCGCATTCAGCGCGACGGCGAGAACCTAGTGGATTTCAACGGGCTGGGAAAAACCAACCCATTGTTAGCGCTATCGCTCACCGTGTTGCTGGCGTCGCTGGCCGGGGTGCCACTCACGGCGGGCTTCGTCGGAAAGTTCTTGGTGTTTTCGCTGGCGGTCGATGCGCACCTATGGGCGGGAGTGGCGGTCGCGTTCTTGGCAGCTGCGGCCGGATTTTACTACTATCTCAACGTGGTGCGGGCGATGTGGTGGACCACCCCGGGCGACCTGCAGCCAGTCGAACTGCCTGCAATCAGCAAAACCAGCGTCGCCATCCTAACGGTTGCGACACTGGTCTTGGGTGTCTGGCCTGACCCAATCCTCGCGCTGCTGAAGTGAGTTCCACTCGCGATAGCGCCGCGATGACCCAGGCAAATCCCCCACGCCGGGATGCATCTGCGGGCAACGCAAGTGCTGACGCGCGGGTATTTTTGATTCCTGCAAAGTCGGTCATGACAAACGCGCCGCCATCCCTACACTCGCCGCCGTGAGCTACCAGGTCTTCGCCCGCAAATACCGCCCTAAAACGTTTGACGATGTCCTCGGTCAGGACCATGTCGTGCGCACCCTGCGCAATGCCATCGCCCAGAAGCGACTCGCTCACGCGTATCTCTTTGTTGGGCCGCGCGGCACCGGCAAAACCTCCACCGCCCGCATCCTCGCCAAGGCCCTCAATTGCTCCAACGGCCCAAAAATTGATTTTGACCCCGACGAGGACGTCTGCGTCGAGATCGCCGAAGGCCGCTCGCTCGACGTGCTCGAAATCGACGGGGCCTCGAACAACGGCGTCGAACAGGTGCGCGACCTCCGCGAGTCGGTCCGCTTCGCGCCCACTCGAGGACAATTCAAAATCTACTACATCGACGAGGTCCACATGCTCTCGAACGCGGCATTCAACGCCCTGCTCAAGACGCTCGAAGAACCACCGCCGCATGTGAAATTCATCTTTGCCACCACCGAGGCGAATAAAATCCTACCGACGATTCTGTCGCGTTGCCAGCGGTTTGATTTGCGCCCGATTCCCACCGAAACCATCGCCGGGCAGTTACTCAACATCGCCACCCTCGAAGGCATCACCCTCGATCAAAGCGCCGCCTGGGCGATCGCTAAAGGAGCCGATGGCGGCATGCGCGACGCGCAATCGATGTTAGACCAATTAGTGGCCTTTTGCGGCGACCACATCACCGAGGAGAGTGTGCTCGACGTGTTTGGCTTCACATCCCGCGAAAAGGTCGCCGCTCTCACCTCCGCGCTGCTGGCACGACAGCCACCAGTTGCTCTCTCCCTGATTCAAAAAGAAGCCGAAAGCGGTCGCGAGTTATCCCAACTTTTAGGCGAGTTGATCGGCTGCCTGCGCGCGCTGCTCATCGCCAAGCTTGACCCGAGCGCCGATGGCGAAGGAATTCCAGCGGAAATTTGGACGCAACTGCTAACCGCGGCCAATGAATACCCGCCCGACCGCATTTTGGCAGCCATCGACGTCTTTGCCGAGACGGAGGGACGCATGAAATGGGCGACCAACAAGCGCCTACATTTCGAACTCGGCGTCATCAAATCGATCCAATCCCTGGGCGAAGTCCGCATCACCGATGTGATCAAGGCGCTCACCCGCGGTGCCGATCTCATCCCCGTCAAGGAGCCCGTCAAGGAGCCCGTCAAGGAGCCCGTCAAGGAGCCCGTCAAGGAGCCCGTCAAGGAGCCCGTCAAGGAGCCCGTCAAGG
>JAYSPI010000056.1:0-32333 GCA_043722215.1 Prosthecobacter sp. | reverse complement strand
CTCCACGCGCTCGACGTCGAAAAAGCAGCCGGTCATCACGGATGGGCTCACACGTTTTCATTTCTCAACCTGTTTCAATACATCACCTTCCGCGCCATCAGCGCCGGATTACTCGCGTTCATCGTCTCGTTGCTCATCGGCCCGCGCGTCATCCGCAAGCTCATCTCACTCAAGATCGGCCAACCGATCCGCACCGCCGCCGAAGTCCGCCAACTCGCCGAACTCCACGGCGGAAAACTCGGCACCCCCACGATGGGTGGCGTGATGATCCTCGGTACTGTGTTGGTCGCCACCTTGATCTGCTCGCGGCCGCTCAATCCATTTGTCGCGGTGTGCGCCTGTACGATGGGGGCCTGCGGTCTGCTAGGGCTGTGCGATGATTATCGCAAGGTGAAGGAAAAATCCTCCACTGGTCTGAGTAGTCGGACCAAGCTGTTCTGGCAGGTGGTCATTGCGCTCATCGCTGCAGCCTTTATCTATTACAAGCAGGAGATCTCCGGTCTGGGTGCCAGTGCGACGCAAATTGCCGCTGGCGATTTCGGCTACTGCCTCGGGCGCACGCCGGTCGGGGTTGTTTCTAGCAGGCTCATACCGCTCGACATCGGGGCGATTTGTTTTCCGTTATTCAAAACCCCGCTCATCAACCTCCACCTGCTAGTCATACCGTTCTTCGTGCTGATTATTGTCGGCTGTTCGAACGCGGTCAACCTCACTGACGGATTGGATGGATTGGCGACCGGTTGCACGATCAGTGCAGCGCTATCGTACTCGTTGTTAGCCTATCTGGCCGGGCACTATTTCATGGCCGTCGAGTATTTGGTCATTCCGCACAACCCCTATATCGGTGAGCTGGCCGTGTTTCTTATGGCGCTGGCAGGTGCTTGTTTTGGGTTTTTGTGGTTCAATTGCCACCCAGCTAAGGTGTTCATGGGTGACACCGGTTCGCTGGCAATTGGCGGGGCGCTGGGCACCGCTGCCATTTGTACCAAACAGGAACTCCTGCTAGTTATTGTCGGCGGGGTTTTTGTGATGGAAGCGATGTCTGTGATCCTGCAGGTCGGCAGCTTCAAACTGCGCAAACAACGGATCTTTAGGATGTCCCCGATCCACCACCATTTCGAATTGCTTGGTTGGCATGAAAGCCAGGTGATCGTGCGGTTCTGGATTCTTTCGATCATGCTCGCACTGTTCGGCCTCGCCATCCTTAAAATCGCCTGACCCACCATGAATCTGTCTGGTAAAGATGTAACCATCCTCGGTGCCGGCCGCAGCGGTCGCGCCGCCGCCGTCCTCGCATTGCGCGAAGGCGCGCGAGTGGCGGTGTTCGACGTGGCGGGCGAGGATGCCTTTGCTGGGATGCCGTCGGGTGTGGTCATCCACCCGCATGCCACTGCCGCGCACGGCCATGAGGGTGCGGCCGATTGCTTGGTGGTGAGTCCGGGGATCGATACGTATGGGTCCTACGTGGCAGCCTTCGCGCAGCGCGCCGGCTGCGTCATTGGCGAAGTCGAGTTGGCAGCGCGATTCTATCAGGGGAAAATCATCGGCATCACCGGTACCAACGGTAAAACGACCACCACCGAATTGGTGGCACGCATCTTGGCTCACGCCGGATTGGGCGGCACGCCCTGCGGCAACTATGGCACGCCGTTTGCCGAAGTGGTTTGCCAGGCGCATCCACCCGCCGCGGTGGCGTTGGAACTCAGTTCGTTCCAACTCGAAACCCTCGAAACCCTCCACCCAACCGTCGCCGTCTGGCTCAACTTCGCGCCCGACCACATGGACCGCTACCCGAGCGTAGCTGCCTACCGAGCAGCAAAACTGCGGGTGTTTTTCAACCAAGGCGCAAGCGATACGGCGGTGATCCGCGACGGCGAGGAGATGCCACCGCTGGCAGCGCGGCGCGTGACGTTCTCAACCACCAATCCGGCAGCGGCGTGGTTTTCTAACGGCCATTTAGTGACGCATGCGGGTGCCACATGGTTTGATATGGATCAGGACAGCCATCTGCGCGGGCTGCATAACGCCGAGAATCTCATGGCGGCCTTGGCTGCGTGTCAGGCGCTGGGGATTTCCGCCGCGCTGATGCGCGCTGCGCTGCTCGGCTACGCGCCGCCACCGCACCGCTGTGAGCTTATCCGGACGCTCGATGGAGTGGAGTATTTGAATGATTCCAAAGCGACGAATCTTCACGCCCTGGAAAGCGCGCTGCGTTCGCAAATCCGGCCAGTGGTGTTGATTGCTGGGGGTAAGGACAAGGGGCTGGATTATTCGCCGGTGCTGCCCTTGTTGCGCGAAAAATCTCTGGCCACCGTCACCTTCGGTCAAATCGCCCGCCCGCTGGCGGCCTTGTTCGCCGAGGCCGTGCCCAGCCAGGCGGTGCCGGCTCTGGCCGACGCGGTTGCGGCCGCCCGCAGCCTGGCACCGCAGGGATCGGTCATTCTCTTCTCGCCAGGCACTTCGTCGTTCGACCAGTTTTCCGGCTATGAACAACGCGGTCATGCGTTCCGAGATCTCGTCCACCAACTTTCCTAACCTCCTAACTGTCCATGAACTTCCAAACTCTCCCTGTAAAACGCCGTCCGGCCCCTAAAGGGATTTCCCGCCGCCTCAGCGCCGTGACTCGTAAGCAACGCGTCGCCGCTACCGCCAACGCCGCGGACTTCGATGACGACGACGGCGGGTCCAAGACCGCCCGCTCGTTGATCATCATCTTCTTCAGCCACATCGTGGTTCTCTGCTTGGTTTTTATCCACATCCACTTCCTAGCCAGTCGCCAATCGGACGTTGTGGAGAGCGCCAAACCCGCCACGGCGGACACCGCGCCGGTGGTCATCGTCGCCCATTCGGTAACTCCCGCCGTCCCCTCCGCAGACGTGCCTTATATCGTAAAACCCGACGACACCTACGCGCGGATTGCCGCCGCCGCCGGGGTGGATGAGGGTACCCTGCGCCTGCTCAACCAACATGCGAGTATCGCGCCCGGGACGATCCTGAAATTGCCGTTGCCACGGCTCGCTGACACCGCGGCCGCCCCCATTGAGCCCACGCACCCGGTTGTTGCCACAAGCCGCAGCCACACACCGCCAGACCACGGACTAGTGGACGCGGTGGATGTGAACGCGGCTCCCAAGGCGCGCGCGGTCCATGCAAACGCGCTGGGCGATGCGCCAGCCCATGCGGCTGCTACTCCGTCGGCTGCCGCTTCGAGGAAAACCTACGTCGTCCAGCAAGGGGACAGTATCTGGGGTATCGCGCACCACAGCAAGGTCAGTCAGGCCGTGCTGCTGCGTGCCAATGGCATCAGTGATGCCCGCAAGATCAAACCCGGCATGAAACTCATCATTCCACCTAAAGAAAAAATCTAACCGCTCGCTTGCCGCCTGTTAGATCTTATCGTTCCAGTCCGATGCTTCGCCATTGCTCCACTATCCTCTGCGCTGCGGTTGCCGCCTTGGTTGCCATCGGGCTTGTCATGCTGACCAGTACCGGCACGTGGGTGCACGGGATCGATGCGCCCTATCATTTCCTATACAAGCAATCGATCTATGTGGTGCTTGGATTGGGGGTTGCCATCGGGGCGTCGTTGTGCCCGTTGGAGAGTTTTCGGCGGTTTGCGCCCTGGTTGTTTGCGGTGGGCTGCCTGTTGTTGATTTGCTGCTTTGTGCCCGGCATTAAGGTGGAAATTTACGGTTCGAAACGCTGGCTGCAGATGCCCGGCCTGCCACAGTTCCAGCCCTCCGAGTTGGCCAAAATCATGGTCGTCTTTTGCCTGGGTTCTTGGTTCGCTCGCTGGCAAACCGAGGTCCGCACGTTCTGGCGCGGCTTTATGCTACCTGGCCTGATCGCCGGAGTGCCGATTTTACTCATCGCCGGCGAGGTGGACCTTGGCACTGCGCTCGCACTCGCCGTCTCGGTGAGTGCGATAATGTTCTGCGTGGGCACCCGCATGCTCTTTATGATCCCTGCCGCCGCCTTCGTGCTCTCCGCCGGTGGATGGTACGTCGCTCACAACGAAAACCGCATGGAACGCATCGAGGCGTGGCTCAATCTCGATAACCCGGTCTATCAACTCGACCGCGGCATGCAACAGTGGCGATCTCTGCTCGCTCTAGGCCACGGCGGTCCGTGGGGTGTTGGCCTAGGCAATGGGGTGGAAAAGTTCGGCACGCTCACGTTTGCTCACATTGATTTCATTTTCCCTGAGCTGGGTGAAGAGCTTGGATTGCCCGTGACCCTCGGGGTGGTGCTTTGTTATCTCCTGATCGCCGTCGCCGGTTGTGGCATCGCGCTTCAGGCCCACAACGTTCTCAACCGTTGTTGCGCACTCGGCCTGACTTGCGTGATCGTCGTGCCTGCCATGCTCAATATCGCCGTGGCCACCGCCCTCCTCCCGAACACCGGCTTACCCCTACCGTTCATTAGCTTCGGCGGCACTAGCATGGTCTTCGCCTTGATCTCCGTCGGAATCCTCGTCGGGATTCACCGTCGGTCCCACGTCCGCGTCGCCGAAGAGTTCCCGCTCACCCGCCAGGCGCGCTATGCTGTGCGTATGTGACCGCCTCTCGTGCGAACGCTCATACATGCCAGCCATGGGGGGGCGCGAACTTGCAGTCCATTTTCAGAGCTCTGCGTGATCTGATGGGTTGTAGAATCTCGACCGTAAGGCGTCGCTGCGTATTGCGCCAATGAAAGATGGCACCGGAGGGGTGAGGTCGTTGCGCCATAATTCATGACACTCGGAATTGTCTGGTTTTTGCTCTTTTGGTGGTGGGTGTGGCCAGCGCCAGCGGTCGCCGGCCCTGAGTCTTTCCTCGGCTCGACGCTCGTCGATTTTTGCAATGACTACATGGATGGTAAGCGTCCTAAAATTGACCCCCTATCCAGAGCGATGCCATCTGCTAGTCTCCGGCCATGTCGTTTGCAAAATCTCCCCTGAGACGGGGACGTAATGGACGGGCTGCCCACACGCGGTTCGTGGAAGTTGAGATGCCCCCGGTTGCCGCACGCCCCATGGTAGTTGAGTTGGAAGGCTGGGGGCGAATTCTGCTCAGCGAGCCAGCGCACGTCGCCTGGGTGGCGCAGCTGCTTGCCACCATCGCCGGATACCGGCAAGGAGGCTGCCCGTGATCGGCCTTGCATGTCGGCGCTGCAAGTCTATCTGGCGGTGGATCCCTGCGACATGCGCAAGGGCTTCAACGGACTCACTGTCGCCGCCGTCGAGTATTTGGCACAACCGCTGGCATGCGACTCGTTGTTTGTTTTCGTCAACAAGCGGCACACGCGGGTCAAGCTGTTATGTTTTGACGGAACTGGCCTGTGGCTCGCGACAAAACGACTCGAGCGTGGAACTTTCTGTTGGCCTGAACCTAGCGTGCGGGCGGCGGTGCGAATGGCGCAATGCGGTGCCGTGATTTGGGGCGTGGATTTGCTTGCAATCCATCGATCATCCGTCATGATTACTAGCCGAAATGATCGATCCATGTGATCTCAGTAAATTATCCTAACTACATCATGAAGCCAATCTTCTCTCGATTCCGACATGCAAGCCGGACCGTACCACCGGCCGTGGCGATTTTCTGTGTGGTCCTGCTCGCGCGTGAAATCAGCGTGGCACAGACACTGCCGTTAGGTGTCACGATCCCCGCCGCGTCCAATGAGGAGGAGCCGAGGATATCAGATGCTCAATTGGATTCGTTGGTGGCTCCGATCGCGCTCTATCCCGATTCGCTCCTGAGCCAAACCTTGGTGGCTGCCACCTATCCGCTAGAACTCATCCAGCTCCAGCAGTGGCTGGACCAGAATAAGGGCCTAAGCGACAAGGCGCTGGCCAATGCGGTGGCCAAGCAGCCGTGGGATCCTAGCATCCAGTCCATGGCTGGCTTCCCGGAGGTGGTCAAAAAACTGTCAGGGAACATCCAGTGGACGTCGGATTTGGGCAATGCCTTCCTCGCCCAACAATCCGACACGATGGCAGCGGTCCAGCGGATGCGCGCGAAAGCCCACGGAACTGGCAATCTGAAGACCAACCCCCAACAACAAGTGACCACTCAGATGGTCAATGGCGGCACCGAGGTCATCGTGATTCAACAGGCCAGTCCAAATGTTGTGTATGTGCCCACGTATGACCCAGTGGTGGTTTACGGTGCTCCCGCCTATCCCTATCCGCCGCTTTATTACCCGGGCTATGTGCCAGGAACCGGGCTGGCATTTGGAGCCGGATTGGCGTTAGGAGCTGCCTGTGGTGGTGGCTGGGGCTACGGGTGCGGCTGGGGCCATGGAGATGTCAATGTGAACGTGAATAACAGTTACGTCAAAAATTCTAACCGCAGCGTGAATCAGAGTAATAATTGGAGTCACAATCCCCAACATCGCGGCAACGCTCCCTATGGCAACCGCCAGACGGCCAATCAATACGGTGGCGCAGCTCGCGGCCAGGCTAAGCGGTCTTCGGGCGCAGGAGCAGGCGTCGGCGCGGGTGCTGGAAATCGTCCAAGTGGCGGAGCAGGCGTCGGCGCGGGTGCCGGAAATCGTCCGAGTGGCGGAGCAGGCGTCGGCGCGGGGAATCGTCCGAGTGGCGGAGCGAGTCCGCGACCGACTCAAGGGGGAGGCGCGAATAGCATCGGGGGGCGCAGTCCATCGGCGGGCGGCGGCAGCGCCTTCGGCGGTGGCGGCGCGAGCAGTAGAAGTTCTGCGGCAGCCGCCAGCAGCCGAGGGTCTCGTAGCATGAGCGGCGGAGGCGGAGGCGGGCGCAGTGGGGGCGGGCGCAGTGGCGGCGGGCGGGGCAGATGAGCAACCCACAATCGATAACAACTAATGAACTCAAAATCAGACATCATGACATCGACAAGAATCTTTACGACCGCGATCTTCGTTTCCGGCATTGCGACTCTGGCATTGCAGGCGGAGGCCCCGGTTAAACCGGAGGCAGCGCGCCCCGCCGCCAAGCAATTGGAGTTCGATACGCCGCAGCAGGCGGTGGACCGTCTGCTGCAGGCGGCAGAGCATTACGACGTGCCAGCTCTGAAGGAGATTCTGGGGCCTGACAGCGTGGATCTCATCAGCTCGGAGGATCCGGTTAAGGATAAGGAACGGCTCGCTGTATTTGTGGCCATGGCTAAGGTGAAAAAGTCCATTGAGGTGGAATCCCAAAAATCCAACCGCGCGGTTTTGTCAGTCGGCGACGATGAGTTTCCGCTGCCGATCCCGGTGGTGAAGCGCAAGGATAAGTGGTCATTCGACACCCAAGCTGGCCGCAGCGAGATTCTCAACCGACGCATCGGCACCAACGAATTGGATGTGATGGAAATTTGTCACGGTTTTGTTGAGGCGCAGCACGATTATGCGCAGGACAAGCATGATGATTCACAAGTCAACCAGTACGCCCAGCGCATTATCAGTACGCCTGGCAAGCATGACGGTCTTGCGTGGCAAAACGCGGATGGCACATGGGGCGGGCCGGTGGGTGAGGGTGTCGCCAAGGCTATTGCGCAAGGATATTCAAAGAAGGACCAACCGTATCACGGGTACCACTTCAAAGTCCTTAAGGGCCAAGGCTCTGCTGCTCCATTAGGACAAATGGATTTTGTCGTCGAGGGAGCGATGATTGGCGGCTTTGCGCTGGCGGCGGCACCAGCGCAGTACCGCGTGACTGGCGTGAAAACGTTTGTGGTTGGCCCGAGTGGTGTGGTTTACGAGAAGGATCTAGGGCCCGATACGCAGCAGGCGTTTGAGACTATGGATCGTTTCAATCCCGACAAGTCCTGGCATCCCACCGAGGACCAGTGGTAATCATGGGCGCGATGCGGGTGGCGCGCAGGCTCCCTCGATCCCGTGTCCACAGCGCACCCCACCCATCGCCAGGGGCTTGTGAGGCTCTGCGATAGTCCGGCCGCCGAGCGGCTCGCTGGGCTGTCGCCCGTGCCTGTTGCCACCGCAGGCTATTCACCGCTCTGCTTGCGCGCTGTCATCACTCATGGCGCGGATATCAGGCGAATTCGCTGAGCGCGCCCGGGTCGTGGGTGATGATTCAATTAATAATTTGCGACGGATGAGCGGAAATTGAAAAAAAACAGCGAAAAGCTAAAATAGGACTTGTCAGGCAGGGTTCGTCTCCTATGTTCGCCGCCCCGCAATGCGGTCTGCCCCTTTTGATGGGGTAGATCATTAACCAGGGACAATTTATCGGGTGCAGCTCCGGAAAAAAGCTTCAACGAGGTATCCTCGTCGTTGCTCCGGTTTGCCCTCAGGAAAACCAGAACCACGCAGGAAATCATGCCGACTATCAATCAGCTCGTTCGCAAGGGACGCCACACTCCGGCCGAAAAGTCGAAGTCACCCGCACTTGTGAATTGTCCACAGCGCCGCGGAGTTTGTCTCCAGGTGATGACACGCACGCCTAAGAAGCCCAACTCGGCCCTCCGAAAAGTGGCGAAGGTTCGCCTCACCAATGGCTTTGAAATCATCGCCTATATTGGTGGTGAAGGCCACAACCTCCAGGAGCACTCCATCGTGCTCGTGCGGGGTGGCCGGGTGAAAGACCTTCCGGGTGTCCGCTACCACATTGTTCGTGGTTCGCTGGATACCCTAGGTGTCGATAAGCGCCGCCAATCCCGCTCCAAGTACGGTGCCAAACGCCCGAAGCCGGGTGCCGCCGCCGCTCCCGCCAAGAAGAAGTAATTCACCGACCTCAACCTTCAGCCCTCAAACGCCATGCCACGCCGCAAGCGAGTTTTTACCAAACCGGACCGCCGCGATCCGCGCTACGACAGCGCCCTCGTCGGACACCTTATCAGCAAGGTGATGAACGACGGGAAGCGCTCCCTCGCGCAACGTATCGTTTACGCCGCGATCGACCGCGCCAACGAAGGAATCGACACGGTCGATCCATTGGAAGTGGTCACCCGTGCCGTGGAGAATTCAAAACCACGCGTCGAGGTGAAATCCCGCCGCGTCGGTGGTGCCACCTATCAGGTGCCACTCGAAGTTTCCGCCGACCGCTCCGAGTCGCTGGCCATGCGCTGGTTAGTCAACTACGCCCGTAACCGCAAAGGCACGCCAATGCACGTTGCCCTCGCTAACGAGATCAAGGACGCAGCTAACAATCAGGGGAGTTCAGTGCGCAAGCGCGACGACGTCCACAAGATGGCTCAAGCCAACCGCGCCTTCGCTCACTTCCGGTTCTAATCAAAATCGCGCTTGCCAGCGCCCGCCATCGTGAATCCTAACAGTCCAAACCGCCAATACGTGCTCGAACGCACCCGAAATATCGGGATTGCGGCGCACATTGACGCGGGCAAGACCACGCTCACCGAGCGGATTTTGTTTTATACTGGGATGATTCACAAAATTGGTGAGGTGCATGATGGCGGTGCGACGACCGATTGGATGGAACAAGAGCGCGAGCGGGGAATCACCATCACTTCCGCCGCCGTGACCACCGAGTGGTGGCAACGCGCGGAAGAAGGAATGACCAAGCTCTACGCCGAGCAAAAACACCGCATCAATATCATCGACACGCCCGGCCACGTGGATTTCACCGCCGAGGTCGAACGCTCACTCCGGGTGTTAGACGGCGCGATCGTGGTATTCTGCGGGGTGGCCGGGGTCCAGCCGCAATCTGAAACCGTCTGGCGCCAGGCAACGAAATACCACGTTCCGCGCCTCGTGTTCGTCAACAAGATGGACCGCACCGGTGCCGACTTCAACCGCGTCTTCGACGAGGTGAAAGAGAAGCTAGGTGCTCACGCCGTGCGCATTCTCATTCCAATCGGTTCCGAAGACCAGCTCATCGGCCAGATTGACGTGGTGAATCAAAAAGCGGTTTATTTCAACGATGACGACAAGTTAGGCTCCACCTACACGGTGGAAGAGCTAACCGGTGATCTCGTCACGCAGGCCAAGGAGGCCTACGACGAACTCATCCACGCAGTTGCCGATGTGGATGACGCCATCGGTGAGCAGTTCATGCGCGAGCAGATGATTTCACTTAGCGACCTCAAGTTGGGGATCCGCCGTGCGACCATTGCCAATCAGCTGATTCCTGTCGCTGGTGGCTCTGCCTTTAAAAATAAGGGTGTGCAATACCTGCTAGACGCGGTAGTTGACTATCTACCCAGCCCGCTCGATATCCCGTCGGCCATCGGCATGGATCCCGACAACGAGCAAACGCAGATTGAAGTCATTACTTCCGATCACGAAAAGTTCGTGGCGCTGGCCTTCAAGTTGTGGGCCGATAAATACGTCGGTAAGTTGATATTTTTCCGGGTTTATTCGGGTGTCATCAAGAAGGGTGACACCGTTTACAATCCACGCACCCGCCGCTCCGAGCGCGTCGGTCGCCTGATTCAGATTCAGGCCGATGAGCATAAAGATATTGATGCTTGTTACGCCGGGGACATCGCGGCGATGGTCGGTCTAAAGAACGTGACCACCGGCGACACCCTGGCCGCCGACAAGCACGACGTGGTGTTAGAGCCGCCGACCTTTCCTGAACCCGTCATTTCCATGGCGGTTGAGCCGAAAACCAAGGTTGACCAAGAGAAGTTAGCGCTTGCGCTCAATCGTCTTTCCGAGGAGGACCCAACGTTTCTGGTCAAGACCGACGATGAAACAGGCCAAACGATCATCTCGGGAATGGGTGAACTCCACCTGGAAATCATCGTCGATCGCCTCCGCCGCGAATTTAAAGTCGAAGCCAATACCGGCGCTCCGCAAATCGCCTACCGCGAAACGATCACCCAGGCCGCTGGCGGCGAAGGCAAGCTGGTTAAGCAGTCTGGCGGTCGTGGTCAATACGGTCATGTGATTCTCTCGGTCAAACCGAATGAAAAGGGCAAGGGCCTCACCATTGATAATAAGCTCATCGGTGGTGCCATTCCCAAAGAATATATCAATGCGGTTTTCAAAGGCATCACCGAATCGATGACCAACGGCATCGTCGCCGGATATCCCGTCATCGACGTGCATGTTGAAATCCTCGACGGCTCATACCACGATGTCGATTCGAACGAAAACGCATTCACCATGGCGGCCATCTTCGCTATGAAGGATGGTTTCAAGAAAGCCAAATCAATTCTGCTAGAGCCGATCATGGCCGTCGAGGTCTCCACGCCTGACGACTATCAAGGCGATGTCATGGGTGATTTGAGCCGTCGCCGCGGGCAAATCCAAAACACTGAATCCAAAGGCAAACTTTCCATCGTGCACGCCAACGTGCCACTCAAGGAAATGTTCGGCTATTCCACTGCCGTGCGCACCCTCTCCTCGGGACGTGCTTCGTATGCGATGACACCATCGCATTTTGAGCAAGTCCCATCCAATATTGTCGAAGAAATCGTTAGCGACCGCATCGGTTGATTTCTCGCCCTGTAGCCCCACCACGTAAACCGTCCTCATCCTCTCCACCATGGAAAACCAGAAAATCCGTATCCGCCTGCGCGCCTTCGATCACCGCGCGATCGACCGTTCCGCCCAAGAAATCGTGGAGACCGCCAAGCGCACCGGTGCCCGCGTTGCCGGCCCGATTCCCTTGCCGACGCGCATTGAAAAGTTCAGCGTCAACCGCTCGGTTCACGTCAACAAGAAGTCCGCTGAACAATTCGAGATTCGTACGCACAAGCGCCTGCTCGACATCGTGGACCCAACCGCCCGCACGGTCGATGAGCTCAAGAAGCTCAACCTGCCAGCCGGTGTGGACATCACCATTCGTATCTGAGGACGCGCCCAGCATCGATTTCAATTCATAACTCTCAAATCTTAAATTCTTTTCGCCATGTCACTCGGCCTACTCGGCAAAAAACTCGGTATGACTCGCCTGTTCGACCAACAGGCAGGGATCATGATTCCTGTCACTGTCATTGATGTTTCCGGCAACACCATCCTCCAGGTTAAAACACCTGACAAGGAAGGCTACTCCGCCGTGCAAGTCGGTTATGGCGACCAAAAAGAACAACGCGTCATCAAACCCGACCTCGGCCGCTTCAAAAAAGCAGGCTCCACGCCGAAACGCTTCCTCCAGGAATTCCGCTTCGAAGCCGGCGCTGCCATGCCCGAAGTTCATCCCGGTCTTGAAACATTCACCGCTGGCCAATGGGTCGATGTGGTCGCTGACTCCAAGGGCAAGGGCTTCCAAGGTGCCGTCAAACGCCACGGCTTCGGCGGCCTCAAAATGACCCACGGGTCCATGATGCACCGCCGGACCGGCGCCATCGGCTGCCGCTCGACTCCAGGCCGCGTCTGGAAAAACCAAAAGATGCCCGGTCATATGGGCACGACTCGCACCACCGTGCAAAACCTCAAGATTGTTGCCGTTCGTTTCGAGGATGGTGTGATCCTCGTTTCCGGCGCAGTTCCGGGTGCCAAGGGTGGCTACGTCACCGTCCGTCCTGCCAAGAAAAAGACCGCCTGATCCGGTGGCATTCTGATAACTCTTAAGATTCCAAGTCATGTCCGCCAAATCTCTAACCGTCGAAGACGCCCAGGCCGCCAATCTCGTATTGGTTGGTCCGGAAAAAGGCCGCCAAGCCGTTCACGACCTCGTGACCGCCTATCGCGCCAACCGCCGCACCGGCTCCGCCAGCACCAAGACCCGCGGCGAGGTCTCGGGTAACAACAAGAAAATCTACAAGCAGAAGGGCACCGGTAACGCCCGCCACGGCGACAAGCGCGCCCCGATCTTTGTCGGCGGTGGCGTAGTCTTCGGCCCCCGTCCCCGCGATTATTCCAAAAAGGTGACCAAAACCGTCCGCAAGCTCGCATTGCGCCGCGTCCTAGGCGATCTCGTCCGTGGTGAAAAAATCACCGTCGTCGATTCGTTCACCGTCGCGGATGGCAAAACCAAGTCGTTTATTACCGCTCTCGGCGCGCTGTGCGCACCCGGTAAGATCCTCTTGGTTTCCAACACCTTCGATGAGTCCACCTACCTAGCCGCCCGCAACGTCGCCTGGGCCCAGCTCGTCACCGGCTCCGACCTCAACGTCGAGCAACTCCTCCTCGCGAAATCCGTCATCATCGTAGGTGACGCGCTTCAATCCCTCGCGCACCGCACCGCGTGAACCCCGGACCCATACCGAGATCATGAAAGATATTTACCAGGTCATTAAAAACGTCCGCCTCAGCGAGAAGGCTACCTTCCTCCAAGAGACGAATAACGAAGTCACACTCGAAGTCGATCGAAAGGCCAACAAGCTTGAAATCAAGCAGGCCGTCGAACAACTCTTTGGGAAAACCGTTACCGGCGTCCGCACCTCTAACTACGACGGAAAACTCCGCCGTCAACGCCGCGCTGATGCGGGTCGCACCAACCACTGGAAAAAAGCCATCGTCCGTCTGAAAGAAGGCGAGTCGCTCGACCTAGTCTGAGCGATTCCGCCGCAGCTCCAAACGTAACACTTCACCGTTCCGCGAGTCATGCCATTGAAAAATTTCAAGCCCGTCACACCATCCCTGCGCTACAAGAACCTTCCTTCATTCGAGGAGGTGACCAAAAGCAAGCCTGAGAAGAGTCTTCTCACGCCATTGAAGCGCAGCGGCGGCCGCAATAACACCGGCCGCATCACCTGCCGTCACATCGGAGGTGGCCACAAACGCCACTACCGGTTGATCGATTTTAAACGTGGTAAACACGACGCCCCTGCCACTGTGGTCGGCATCGAATACGATCCCAACCGGACGTGCCGCATCGCCCTGATTCAGTATGACGACGGTCAAAAGTCGTACATCCTTGCCCCACTCGGGCTAGAGGTTGGCACCACGGTGGTGGCGGGACAGAATGTCGCGCCCAAAGCCGGCAATGCCATGCCACTCAGCGCAGTGCCATTAGGAACCTCGATCCACAACATCGAACTCATCCCAGGGAATGGCGGCAAAGTCGCTCGCGCTGCAGGTCAGCTCGCTGTGCTCTCTAACCGCGATGGCGGCTGGGCACTGGTTAAGATGCCATCGGGTGAAATTCGCCGCTTCAATGACCGTTGCTTCTGCACCATTGGTCAAGTGGGCAACCGCGACCACATGAATGAAATCTCAGGCAAGGCGGGCCGTACCCGCTGGCAGGGAGTTCGGCCGACGGTCCGCGGGATGACGATGAACCCAGTTGACCACCCGAACGGTGGTGGCGAAGGCAAATCGAAATCCGGCGGTGGACGCCAGCACCTTACCAGCCCGTGGGGACACGCCAAGGGCGAGAAGACACGCAACCGCAAGAAGACGACCGCTGTCTTCATCGTCGCATCCCGCCACAAAAAGAAGTAACAGTTTATCCGCTAGTCCAACTTACCCACTGATTCCATGCCACGCTCTCTCAAGAAAGGCCCCTACGTTGATCAAAAGCTTCTCGCCAAGATCGACACCGTTGCCGAAGCCGGATCCGACCGCAAGCCCATCAAAACCTGGAGCCGCAAGTCGATGATCACCCCGGATTTTGTTAGCCACAACTTTGCCGTCCACAATGGCAAGACGTTCGTTCCAGTTTATGTCACCGAAAACATGGTTGGTCATAAACTTGGCGAATTCGCACCAACTCGGATTTTCCGCACTCACGGCGGCATCGGCAAGAAATAACCCCTGCTTCGCTCACTCCCAGTCATGTCTGTCACCATCCATTCCAAATCGCTGGCCGCCGCCCTCGGGCTGCTCGCCTCCGCTGGAATGTCGGGTGCCAAAACCCCGGAGCCCGAGCAACTCCAGTTGGCAATGCGCGAACTCCACGAGCAGAACCAATCCCTCCAGCGCAGCCTCGCCGAGGCCAACCGCGGCGAAAAACAAGCGTCCGAGCAACTCAGCCAGGTCCGCAATCGCCTCGAAGCACTCGGCAAGAACCTGCTCGATGGGGGCGATGACCGCCTCGTTCAGGCGGCCGGTGACTTGGAGTTGGCCCACGAGCGGGTGACCGAGCTCGAAGGAGCGGTCACCCGAATGACCGGAGCGGTCAATGATTACCTCCGGCAAGCGGTCGTTTCTGACCCCGATGCCCGACTCCGGGTCGAATCCTCATTAAGAGAGCTTGACGCGGTGCTCGGACTAAGGCAGAAACCGCGCCCCGATGTGCGCTCCGGCTCTCTCCAGCAGGCTCGCATCGTCAGTTTAGATCAGGAAAGCGGCATGTTGGTTCTCAATATTGGCGAAAGCCAGGGAGCCCGAATCGGCATGACGTTTCGCCTCACCCGTGGGCAACAGCCCTACGGTAAAGCCATTCTCGCCGATGTCCGCAAGGGCGTCAGCGGTGTCTTCGTCGAAACCTTCGACAACGTCACCGAATCACCCCGACCCGGCGATCTCGCCATTCTCGAAACACAAGCCCCAGCGCAGTAACCATTCACGTCCGTCGTCTCATGGAAGTCAAAAGCATCACCAAATACGTAAGCCTCTCGCCCAAAAAGGCGCGTGAAGTCGCCCGCGAAATTCAAGGCCTGCCGGTCTCGAGCGCCCTGGATATCCTCACGTTCACACCAAAGAAGGCCGCCCAATTGATCGGTAAGACGCTCAAGACCGCCATCGCCGACGCCGAAAACAATTTTTCACTGGATGCGGGTTCGCTCATCATCAAGGAAGCCGTGATTGGCTCCGCCCCCACCCAGCGCCGGTTCAAGCCGCGTGCCAAGGGTTCGGCCGGTCCGATTTTAAGGCGCTCCAGCCATATCTCGATTACACTCGTGGGTTCTGCTCCCGAAAAGAAAAAGAAGGTTGCCCGCAAGGCAGCCACCGCCAAATCCGATGAGACTCCCGCCGTTGCGGAAGTCCAAGCCTGAATCACTCTCTCCTAATCTCATTCCGCACCGCATATGGGCCAGAAAGTAAATCCGATCGCATTCCGCCTCGCCGTCAACAAAGACTGGCGCTCCAAGTGGTATGCCCAGGGCAAAGATTATACCGCCAAGCTTCACGAAGATCTCGCAATCCGTGGCTACCTTAAAAACAAGCTTCAGAACGCCGGTCTGGCCCGTGTCATCATCGAGCGTGCTTGGAATAGCGTCCGCGTCACCCTGCACTCCTCACGCCCAGGTTTGATCATCGGTCGCCAAGGCAAGGAAATCGAAGTGATGACCAAGGAAATCACCGACCTCTGCAGAGGCGCCCAAGTCAAAATCGATATCATCGAAATCCGCAAACCCGAGCTGGATGCCCAACTCGTCGCCGAGCAAATCGCCGTCCAATTAGAACGCCGAATCAGCTTCCGTCGCGCCATGAAGCGTGCCTTGCAAACCGCCATGGAATTCGGAGCCGAAGGGATCCGCCTGCGCTGCGCTGGACGTCTCGGTGGTGCTGACATTGCCCGCGCCGAAGGCTACCGCGAAGGCAAAGTGCCTCTTCAAACCCTGCGCGTCCCGCTCGATTACGGCTTCGCCGAAGCCCGTACCGTTTACGGAATCATCGGCGTGAAGTGCTGGGTCAATAAGAAAGATGACGACGGTGCCGGTAAACCCCCAAGTGGCCGCGGGGATCGCGGCGACCGCGGTGGCCGCGGCGGCGACCGAGGTGGTGATCGCGGCGGTGACCGCCGTCCTAACAACCGCAACTGATTTTACCAATTTCTAACGCTAACATTTTAATCTCCAAGGAGGACTGAGCCATGCCTTTGATGCCCAAACGAACCAAGTTCCGCAAAGCCCACCGCGGAAGCCGCTCTGGAAATGCCCAGACCGGAACCACTGTCGCCTTCGGTGACTTCGGCCTTCAAACCCTCGACCGCGCGTGGATGACCAACCGCCAGATCGAAGCCTGCCGGATCGCCATTAACCGCTCCCTGAAACGTAAGGGTAAGGTCTGGATCCGGATCTTCCCTCACAAACCCATCACCTCACGCCCGCCGGAAGTCCGCATGGGTAAAGGGAAAGGCGCTGTCGAAGGTTGGGTCGCTGTCATCCGCCCCGGCAATGTTCTTTTCGAAGTGGGCGGTGTGCCCGAATCCGCTGCCAAGGAAGCCATGCGTCTCGCATCCTACAAGCTCGGTATCCGCACCCGCCTCATTACCCGCAATCCGCACGCTTGATCCATCACTCAACTACCGTCTGAACCATGGCCAAAACCACAGCCAAATCCGTTAGCAATCTATCCGCTGACGAACTCCAACTCCAACTTCGCGAATTGAAGCTGGAAGCACTCAACCTGCGACTCCAAAAAGCCACCGGCCAACTTGAAAACTCCGCCCGCATCCGCCAGGTGCGCCGCGAAAAAGCCCAAGTCATGACCGCGGTCACCGCCAAGCGCAGCGCTTGATTTCCGTCTCCAACGCCCCACTGCATCCCATTATGAGCGACACTTCACCGGACACTCAAGTCCACCTTCGTAAAACCCGCGTCGGCGTGGTCATCTCCGCCAAGATGGACAAGACCCTCGTCGTCGAGCACGTTGCACGCGTGCCCCATCCACGCTTTAACAAAATCGTCAAACGATCGAAAAAATACTACGTCCACGACGAAGCCAGCCAAGCAAAGATCGGCGACCGTGTGCGCATCGTCGAAACCCGCCCGCTCTCGAAACTGAAGCGCTGGGCTCTCGAAGAGATCGTCTCTCACTGAGTCTGGTGCTGCCGGTGCTCATATTTCCAATTTCAACTCTCAAATTCTTTTAAGCCATGATCCAGATGGAAACCATGCTCGTTGTCGCCGATAATACCGGTGCCCGCAGCGCAAAAATGATTGGCGTGCTCGGTAAACGTAGCCGCTCCGCACGCATCGGTGATGTGATCACCTGCCACATCCGCGATTCCATCCCAACCGCCGCGGTCAAAAAAGGCAGCGTCGTCAAGGCCGTCGTCGTCCGCACCGCCTACCCAATCCGCCGCGCCGACGGATCGGTCCTGCGCTTCGATTCAAACGCCATCGTCCTCATCGATAAGGACAACAACCCGCGTGGCACCCGCATCTTTGGCCCAGTTGCCCGTGAACTTCGCGAAAAGTCGTTCATGAAAATCGTCTCCCTCGCACCCGAGGTCCTCTGATCTCCACCTAACAATTTTCATCCCATGAGCCGCATCAAGACCCACGTCAAAAAAGGCGATCAAGTCGAAATCATCACCGGTAACCACAAAGGCAAACGCGGAACCGTTCTGCTAGTGAATGCTGCCAAAGGCCAAGTCGTCGTCGAAGGCGGCCGCCCGGTCAAAAAGGCCACCAAGCCCACCGAAGCCGATCCAAGCGGCGGAATCAAAACCATCGATGGCGCCATCCATATCTCTAACGTAAAGAAAGTGAGCTGAAGCATTCCGCTCCAGCCCGCGCTTAAGCGCACCACCAACCGCGCTGACCCGCAACCAAAATGAAAGCACCTACGCTCCTACAACACTACAAGGATAAAGTAGTCCCGGCCCTCACTCAGAGCCAAGGCTACACCAATGCCCACCAGGTCCCACGCCTCGAAAAAATCGTCGTCACCTCGTGCATGGGCAAAGCCGCCGACCGCAAAGTCGCCGTCGATGACGCTGTCAACGAAATCCAAAAAATCACCGGCCAGCGGCCATCGACCACCTTCTCCAAGAAGGCTGTCGCCAATTTCAAACTCCGCGAGGGCGAAATCCTAGGCGCACGGGTCACCCTGCGCGGCACTCGGATGTGGGAATTCCTGCACCGTTTCATTCACGTCACCGCTCCTAACATCCGCGACTTCCGCGGAATCTCGTCCAAATCGTTCGATGGTCGCGGCAATTATGCCTGCGGTATCCAGGAACAATCGATCTTCCCGGAAATCGAGATTGACCAGATTAAGCGCCCGATCGGTTTCGACCTGATTTTTGTGACGACCGCCCCGACCGACGCTGAAGGCCGTGCGCTGCTCACCGAGCTGGGCATGCCGTTCCGTGATATGAAAAAAGCCAACGAAGAATCCGCCGAGGTTGCCGCGGTCTGATTCACCCAACCCAACCACCTCATCATTTAGGAATACCACCATGGCAGTTCTCACCGATCCAATTTCCGACTTCCTCACGCGTTTCAAAAACGCCGCCAACGCTGGCAATGAGGAATTCCTCGCACCCTATTCCAAGATCAAGGCGGACATCGCTCGTATCCTCATGGAAGAAGGATATATCTGGAACTACGAAGTCATCACCGGCAAACGTACCCAACTCAAGGTTAAACCCAAGTTCATCGAGGGTCGCCCAGTTCTCACTAACCTGAAGCGCGTCTCTACTCCCGGTCGCCGTCATTACGTCGGTGCCAGCGAAGTGCCTCGCGTCATGTCAGGCTTGGGCATCTCGATTCTCTCGACGTCCAAGGGCGTGATGTCCGGCGGTAACGCCAAGCGTCATAAGCTCGGCGGCGAACTTCTCGCCAACGTTTGGTAAACCCCGAACTCGAAATAGGAAAACTACGAATATGTCACGAGTCGGACTCAAACCAATCTCACTTCCGGAAAAAGTCGCCGTCAACCTTGATGGTCGCACGGTAATCGTCGAAGGCCCCAAGGGCAAACTCGACTTCAACCTTCCCGAAGGCATCTCCCTTACTAGCGAAAACGGCAACGTCATCGTTTCCCGCGCCACTGAACTGCGCCAGCACCGCGCTCTCCACGGCACGGCCCGCAGCCTAGTCCAAAACATGATCATCGGCGTCACCCAAGGGTACGTCAAGGATCTCGAAATCCACGGCGTCGGCCTCCGCGCTGCCGTCAAGGGCCAAGACCTCGACCTCTCACTCGGTCGCTCACACCCACTGCTCCACCCGATCCCTAACGGCTTGACCATCACCGTCAACGATAACACCAAAATCAAGGTGGAAGGCATCGATAAGCAACTCGTTGGCCAGTTCGCTGCTGACGTCCGCAGCTACTATCCGCCCGAACCCTACAAAGGCAAAGGCGTCCGCTACACCGGTGAAAAAGTGCGCCGCAAGGAAGGCAAAAGCGTCGGTAAATAACACGTCACCGCTGCCCATCACTACTAATCTAATACGGCATCATGAGTATCATCAACCGCAAGTCGATCCGCCGACGCATTCACAACCGCATCCGCCGCAAAGTCTCCGGCACCGCGACACGTCCACGTTTGGCCGTTCACTACTCGAACCAGCACATCTACGCTCAGGTCATCGACGATTCGACCGGCCGCACCTTGGTCTCCGCATCCACCCTCGACAAGTCCTTCGAACAAGGCTCGTCGAATGTGGTCAGCGCCCAAAAGGTCGGCCAGCTCCTCGCCGAGCGTGCCAAGGTCATCAACATCAGCGCTGTGGTTTTTGACCGCGGCGGCCACCTCTATCACGGAAAAGTCAAAGCCCTCGCCGATGCCGCGCGTGATGGCGGACTCCAATTCTAACGCTCCGAACAGATTCCCATCATGGTAACTACTCCTGATAACGCGCCGAACGCTCCTCAAAACGCGCCCAGCACTTCTCCCACCGCACCCGATACTCAGCCACCCAATGCCGGTTATCGCGGCGGCCAAAGCGGCCAAGGCGGCGGCTTCGGCGGCGGTCAAGGGGGACGCAGCTTCGGCGGTGGCCAAGGCGGCCGCGGTCGTGGCGGTCCACGTCGTGAAGAGCGCGCCGCTCCTACCGATGCCGAAGGCAACGAGATCTCCGAAAAGGTCGTCTTCATCAACCGCTGCGCCAAGGTCGTCAAAGGCGGTCGTCGCTTCAGCTTCTCCGCCCTCGTCGTCTCCGGTAACAAAGTCGGTAAGGTCGGCGTCGGGTTCGGCAAAGCCAACGAAGTGGCCGATGCGATCAAAAAAGCCAGCGAAGGTGCCCGCAAAGTCCTGATGCCAATGAGCATCGTGGACGGCACCATCCCTCACGAAATCTACGCCGAGTTCGGCGGTGGCAAGGTCCTCCTCAAACCGGCATCGCCCGGTACCGGCATCATCGCCGGTGGCGGTGTCCGCGCGGTTTGTGAAGCCGTCGGCATCCGCGATATCCTCGCGAAGTCGATGGGATCGTCCAACCACGCCAATGTCGTCAAAGCCACGCTCAAAGCGCTGTCCCAACTTCGCACCCGTGACCAGGTTCTCTCGAGCCGCGGCAAGAAGAAAAAGGAAAAGGCCATCTAATCCTGCAAGCCCGCCGGCTCGGTTCGATACCGGCGGGTCTTTCTAATCCATCCTAACTGATACCTCTCATGAATCTCCACTCCTACAGCCCGAATCCGGGAGCAAAACACCGTAACAAACGGTTGGGTTGCGGCGAAAGCTCCGGTCATGGCAAGACGTCTTGCAAAGGCAATAAAGGCCAAAAAGCCCGCTCCGGCGGTGGCACGCGCGTCGGCTTCGAAGGCGGCCAGATGCCCCTTCACCGCCGCTTGCCTAAGCGCGGATTCAACAACTATGACTTCCGCGATAAAGTGGGTGTCTTCAACGTGGGTGAACTCGACGATCTATTTGATGTCGGTGCCACCATCGATGAAGCCGCACTGCGCGGCCAAGGACTCATCAACGGTCGCTGCGACTCCGTCAAGGTGCTTGGCGTGGGCGAGGTGACCAAGGCGTTGCATTTAGTTGTTGCGAATGCCAGTGCTTCCGCCCGCGAGAAAATCGTCAAGGCAGGTGGCACGGTGACCGCGCCGACCGCTTGATTTCTCCCTGTTGATCACAGATCTCGAATGGGGAAGTGCTTGCGCACTTCCCCATTCTTTATATAACACCCACGTCGTTTTCTCACCTATCCGCCATGATTTCCGCCTTCACCAACACTTGGAAAATCCCGGAACTTCGGGATCGCATCCTGTTCACACTCGCTCTCATTGTTATCATCCGCTTAGGGGTGCATATCACTCTGCCCGGCGTGGATGGCACGGTCATCAAGGCCTGGCTCGACGATCTCCAACGCGCAGATCCCAAGAATGCCACAGGCGGGGTCACCGCGTTGCTGACGGTTTTTTCCGGCGGTGGCCTGCAACAAGCTGGGATTCTTGCGCTCGGGATCATGCCGTATATCTCCGCATCAATCATGGTGCAATTGCTTACCGCGGTGGTGCCTAAACTATCGCGCCTAGCACGTGAGGATGGTGGCCGCCAGAAAATCAACCAATATACCCGCTATATCACCATTGGTATCGCGATTGTCCAAGGGTTCTTCGTGGCGAAATCCCTCACAAATCCAGGGAAAATCCCATACATGTCGGGTATTGAGCGGTTTGGCAACCTCGTCCCTGACCCTTCGGCGATGTGGATGGTTATGACCGTGCTCACCATCGTGGCGGGCAGTGTGTTGCTGTTATGGATCGCTGACCAAATCACGGAACGAGGCATCGGCAACGGCTCATCGATCATCATCACCGTTAATATCATTTCGGCGCTGCCCGGCGCACTCATCCAAGCGTGGAAATACTTCGTCACCGGCGAGGGCGTGAGCCCATTCCGCTCGATCATGATGGTGGTCATGATCGCATTGTTGTTAGTCGTGATCGCGGCCACCATCTCAATCACTCAGGCCCAGCGGCGCATCGCGGTCCAATACGCCAAGCGGGTTGTCGGTCGTAAGCAATTCGGTGGCCAGACCCAGTATTTGCCGTTGAAGGTGAATTATTCGGGAGTGATGCCAATCATCTTTGCGTCGGCAGTGCTATCACTGCCGCCAATGATGCTTCAATGGATTCCCGGAGTAGCCGGTAAACCGTGGGCAACCAAACTCTACGGCGAACTCGCCGGTGGAGGAACCTTGTATTATCTATTGGGTGGGGTTGGTATCTTCCTGTTCTCGTACTTTTGGGTGGCGATGATGTTCCAGCCATCGCAGATCGCCGAGGACCTCAAACGCAACGGCGGGTATATTCCCGGTGTCCGCCCCGGCAAACCCACCGCCGATTTCCTCGATTTTACGATGACTCGTCTAACCTTTGCCGGCGCAATCTTCCTTACCCTGATCTTCATGCTGCCAGTTCTAACTGGGACGCTGGTCGGCCTGCCGCCCGGCTCGTTGATCCTCCACTTCTTTGGTGGCACCTCGTTGCTGATCATGGTGGGCGTCACCCTCGACGTGATGCGTCAGGTTGAAACGCAATTACTCCAAAAACACTATGATGGGTTCCTGCGGAAGGGAAAACTCAAGGGCCGCTATGATCGCCTTAGCCAAGGTGGTGGCGCGGCTCCCCGAACTGCTATCATCTATCTCTGGACGATCATCGCAGTGCTCATCGTCATCGGCATTACCGCCATTATCTATAACCGCATCAACGGCGGCCATTGAGCCACCGCTCCACCGTGTCCCGCAATCCCAGAATCCCAATCAAATCTGCGCGTGAAATCGAATTCATGCGCACCGCCGGATGGATCGCCTCGACGATCCTCCAGGCACTCGCCAAGGAAATCGCCCCCGGGCGCACCACCCGCGAAATTGATTTGCTCGCGGCCGAGTTGATGCGCCAGCACGACTGCAAAAGCGCGTTTTTAGGCTACCGTGGGTTCGCTGGCTACACGTGTATCTCGATCAACGAGGAGGTCGTTCATGGGATTGGCGGCCCTCGCATCATCCAACCCGGTGATATCGTCAAACTAGACGTTGGTATCAGCAAAAGCGGATTCATTGGCGACAACGCCACGACCGTGGCCGCAGGTGATATTTCATTAGAAACCAAGCGCCTGTTAGCTGCTACCGAACAATCGCTATTTGAAGCCATTGAGCACGCCCGTGCCGGTCGCAAGCTCGCCGACCTTTGTGGCTCCGTTGAGGCATTTGTCGTGCCACATGGCTTCACCGTGGTCCGTGAGTTTGTGGGTCACGGTGTTGGGCGTCGATTGCACGAGGAACCACAGGTCCCCAACTACCGCCCTAGCGGCAAATCACCCACGTTATTGCCAGGTATGACCTTGGCCATTGAGCCGATGGTCAACGCTGGCGTGCCGTCGGTGCGCATTCTGGATGACGGTTGGACGGTCATCACCGAGGACCGCAAGCCCTCAGCACACTTCGAGCACACCGTGCTCATCACCAGCGGTGATCCTGAGATTCTTACATGGCGACCGCGCGAGGCTTTGCCAGAAATGCTAGGCTTGCCAGCCTGGTCCTGACTCGTGTCATCGCCGCCGCATCTGCTCTTCGATGAAGAGCTCGGCTAGCCGGAAGCAACGCCTAGCAAGTTCTTTGGCATCTGTATCACCGATGAGAGCCACGCCCTCTTCGCTAACTTCTGACAGATAGATTTTCCAGGCACGGGTCGCCAGCACCTCGGGCTCAATCCTAGCGCGCGGCGTGTGATTTTGATAATTCGTGGGGCCACTTGCTGGGGCTGCTGGCATGACGACGGCTTCAATCACCTCGCGAGTTTCGCTTGGCGGTGATTCATCATCTTGCGTACCACCGGGGAGTTGCGGGTTGTGGCCCTTGCCCTTTTTCCGCCGACGTTTGCGCTTTGCGTGCTCCGCGGGGCCGCCTCCTCCTGACGGGGCACCTTCGCTTTCGGGCCAATCATTGCGGCCGATTTCACTGGCCGCAGACTCTGGAAATTCAGGAAATTTAGGGGTTTCGAGGGCCGGCACCGGTGCCTGTACAACCGTCGGCAGGGACATCTCAACCGCCGGGGTGACGGCGGGGGTGGCGGTTTTCCTCGGGCGGGGGTTGGAGATCCTCCGGACTCGCGGCGGACTCGCGGCCGCTGGCTGATCTGAGGACTCGGGGGATGGGCTGGCGTTGGCGCTCATAGGAACCAACGAGCAATGCCTTCATCCCACGGCGCCGTCGAGCACAATCCGTTTCGAATAGATCCTCGGTGGGCCGTGCCAATCGCTCTACGACGGTTGAGAGGCTATGGCACGCGCAGCAATGTGGGCGGTGGTCCAGGCCGCTTGAAAGTTGAACCCTCCTGTGAGGCCATCGATATCAATGCACTCACCCGCAAAGAACAGTCCAGGGGTGACGCGACTCTGCATCGTGCGAAAGTCGATCGTGGGTCGCGAGATACCCCCACAGGTTACAAACTCATCCTTGTGGGTGGTCTTGCCAGTGGTTTCAAAGATCGCGGATTTGAGTGATTCTAACAATGTGCGGGTGAGCGCCCTCGACAATTGCCCCCAAGTGGTGGCGTCCGGGATATGAGAGCAAGCCACGAGGCGCTCCCACAGGCGGCGTGGCAGGGGCGCGATCGGCGTGTTGCGCACCAACTTCGCTCCTTGCAATTGCCGGATTTGGGCAAACCGCGCTTGAAGCGCCTCAGCTGGCAGGTCTGGTAGCCAATCGACAGCCACGGCGCTATGGTAATTGGCAGCGGCCATCGAGCGGGCTTCCCAGGCGGATAGGCGTAGGATCGCGGGGCCGCTCAACCCGCGGTGTGTGATTAGCAATGGTCCGTGCTGGCTGGTGCGGGATCCTGCTAGACGAATCCCGACGTGCGGATGGGACACTCCTGCCAAGCCACTCAACCGTGGGTCAGTGATATTGAACGCAAACAATGAGGGCACCGGCGGCTCAAGCGTGAGCCCTAGCGCCTGCAAGCCCTGGCTCAGCGGGCTATTTTGCAGTGAACCCACCGTGATGCACACCGCCCGCGCCCGCACTGGCTCCGCTAGATTCGTAAAGCGTAGCTCATACCCGCCACCTAGCAGCGGGACAATCCTGCACAGCGGGTGGCCTAGCAGCAATTGGATTTGCTGGGCACGCGCGCGCTCCAGAAAGCACCCGGTAATCGACTCAGAGCGGTCACTCACAGGAAACATCCGCCCATCCGCCTCGGTTTTCAGTGACACGCCGTGGCGCTCAAACCAAGCCACCGTATCCGTCGCTTGCCATATATGAAAGGCGGCGCGCAACTCACGTCCACCACGCGGATAGTGCTGGACCAGCTCGCGCGGGTCAAAACACGCATGCGTCACGTTGCACCGGCCGCCACCTGAGATTTTTACCTTCTGGAGAAAGTGTGCGCCTTTCTCGAAGACCGTGACGCTTTTGTGAGGTGCCAATTCAGCATATTGCAGTGCGGCGAAAAAACCCGCCGCTCCGCCGCCGATAATCGCTAGATCTAGAGCCCTGGCTGACTCCGCACGGGGGCCGCCGGTGTGGGTGGGTGCCTTCATTCAGTTAGGTGGTGGTTCTCCGGCGCTGCGGCACCACCGGCGGGTGCTCGGGACTCCGCCAACTCGGGTTGGCGCGGCACGCCGTCGGTAAAACGCGCGTCCCTATCGGCGACGGCGCCCTGGTAGGTGCGCCAGTCAAGCTGCGCGCACAGCGGCGATGATAGATCATACGCGACAAATTCCTGGTTCAATCGTTGCATGGTAAAGTCCCATCACTGAGGTTAAAAATGAGGGGAGATTGCGACCCCTCCCTCACGGCACCCACAGGCTCGCCAATAAAGGGTCAGACAAACAATCAAAAAACGGTGGCCGAGGGTGAGTTGGCTAGCGATCAAGCCGATGCTGGTTGCTTTTGCGAAGTGCATCCGCCAGCGCTCGCCGAAGTTCGGCGGTCCGGTCTTGCCTACTGGGTCATGCGGGGCTACGGCTAGCAGATGGATTTAGCTGAATTCCGCAAAGAATATTCCGATCGGGGGCTCAGCCTCCATGAGTTACTGCCCGATCCCTGCGCGCAATTTTCGGCGTGGTTCAATCAAGCCACGGAGTTGGCAGTGCATGAGCCCAACGCGATGACACTGGCGACCGTAGATGGATCGGGCATGCCCTATCAGCGCACGGTTTTGTTGAAATACTACGACACCGACGGGTTTGTGTTTTTTACGAATTATGGGAGTCGCAAAGCCCAGCAGATTGCGCACAACCCGCAGGTTTCCTTGTTGTTGCCATGGCTCACGCTCGAGCGCCAGGTGATCATTCAAGGCCGGGCCGAAAAAATCAGCACCGCCGAATCGTTGCGCTACTTCGCATCGCGACCACGCGAATCGCAGATCGGCGCCTGGGTTTCTAACCAGAGTGAGGTGATTACGTCACGGAAATTCCTGATGCAGAAACTCGCGGAGATGCGCCACAAATTCCACCAGGGTGAGGTTCCACTGCCGTCATTCTGGGGCGGCTTCCGGGTGGTGCCAGAGGCTATCGAGTTCTGGCAGGGCGGGCCGGCGCGCCTGCATGACCGGTTTCTCTATCGAAAAACTAATGATGCATGGCAGATCGAGCGGCTGGCGCCATAAGTTCTACCATCTGGAGGCAGCCCACTCGGTGGGTGCTGGGGCGAGGTTTTAGCGGCTGCCTAGACAGGATGCGATCTTGCGCTAGACTCAGGCCATGAGTGATGCCCGCCTGTTGATCCCCGTCGTCTGTCCGGAACTCGGCCTGGAGGTGGAGGTGGCCACCATCGACTATGAGCTGCGCCGATTGTGGGAGCAGGACGAGGCGCGTACCAATGCCTCGTTGATGAATCTGGTGGTGTATTCGGAGCAGCCCGGGTCGCTGCGGGAAAACTCTGCAATCATCCAGGGGTTGACTCGTGAGCACGCCTGTCGGGCGATTCTAGTGGAAATTGACCGTACACGGGAGGAGTCTAGTCTCCGGGCGTGGATCACCGCGCACTGCCATTTGGTCGATGGCCGCAAATCAGTGTGTTGCGAACAAATCGCTTTTTATCTAACGGGTAAGGTGCCGGGGAGATTTCGCAACACTGTGTTTGCTCACCTCAACTCGGATCTGCCGCTCGTCTTTTGGTGGCAGGGTGAACTGTCGGAAATTCTGACTGAGCGGTTAGTCAGTGTGATGGACCGCCTGCTCATCGATAGCTCATCGTGGGCGGATCCAGGGGGATCGTTCCAACAGATTGAAGCTGCGGCTTTGACCAATATGGATTTGATCGTGCAGGACCATGCGTGGACGCGCACCTGGCCATTTCGGCTCGGGGTTGCCAGTATCTTTGACGATCCGGCAGCGCAGCGGGCATTGCCGAAGATCGACACGCTGGAACTGACGTATCACCCACACCATCGCAATAGCGCCCTGCAATTTCTCGCTTGGCTTGCCGTGCAGACCGCATGGCTGGATCGGGCCGACTCGGTAGTCGGGTTTGTGTCGGCGGCAGGCGCGCCAATCGCGGTGGTGTTGTGCGAGGATGCGCACGCGCCGCCACTGTCGGCATTGGTGCTGCGAGCGGGCGACCAAGCGGCATTCATCAGCCAGGCGGCTGGCTCGGCCCATGTTGAGCGGCGGATTGAGGCGCCCGGCTACCGGGTGACCTCGCTGGCCCCTGTGGACCCCGAGTTGCCCGCGGAGTTGGTGGCGCTGCAACTCGCCCGCGGCGGTACCAACCCATTGTTCCGAAAAATCCTACCGCGGTTCCGCGTGATGTTAGATCAAGCGGTCTGGCAGCGTGTCGCGCCCGTATCGTGTACCAGCGGCAGTCATTAGGTTTCGGCGGCAGGCGTCACGTGTGCTGTGAGCGGGGTGTTTTTCAATTCGCGTTGGCGCAGCCACAGGAAGATGACTGGGGTGACAATCAGGATGTGCAGTAGGCTCGAGATCATGCCGCCAATGACTGGGGTGGCCAGCGGTTGCATGACCTCAGCTCCCTGGCGGTGGCTCCACATGATGGGCATGAGGCTGGCGACGATGGTGGCTACGGTCATGACTTTCGGGCGGAGTCGGAGCCGGGCCCCGTCCTTGACTGCCTGCACCAGATCCTGATAGGTAAATGCGGATCCGAGTTCCGTGATCCGTGCTTTGACGGTTTCTTCGAGGTACACGACCATGACGACGCCAGTTTGTACGGCAGTGCCGAACAGCGCGATGTAGCCCACCCAGACAGCACCGTTGAAGTTATATCCTAACATCTTTTGAAGAACTACGCCACCGCTTAGGGCGAACGGCACTGCCAGCAAGACGTGGGCGGCCTCCAGTGCGCTGTGATAGACAAGGTAGAGAAGGACGAATATCACCAGCAGCACCATCGGGAAAACTACCCGCATGGTCGCAGCGAAGCGGCGTTGGTTCTCGTATTCGCCGGTCATTTGATATGTCATTCCCTGCCAGTTGACGGATTGGAGTTTTTGCTCGACCTCCTGGACAAATCCGCCGAGGTCGCGGTCTTGGACATTGGCTTGGACGTAGGATCTGAGCTTACCGTTTTCTGAGGCGATTTCGTTAGCGCCGATGTCGCGGGTGATGTGTGCCACCATGCCGAGCGGGATTGTCTGGTTGTTAGGTTCGGGGTTATTGTTGGGCAGTGGGTTCATGCCGGGATTGGTCGATATGAGGATGCGGCTGAGTTTTTCGATATCATCGCGTTCGCTGCGCTGGACGCGAATCTGGATAGGGAATCGCTGGCGGCCCTCGATGGTGGTGCTGACGTTTTTGCCGCCGATGGCAATCTCCACCGCGTCCAACACCTCCTTGGCGCTTAGTCCGTAGCGGGCCATCGCGGTGCGATCCACTTCGATGTTGAGATAGGGTTTCCCCTGGACTCGCGACGGCGAGACGCCTGCCGCACCGTCGATGGCTTTGATGATTTTTTCGACCTCGAAGGCTTTGCGTTGCAGGGCATCTAGGTTATCGCCGTAGATTTTCACGCCGACCTGGGCGCGGATGCCGGTGTAGAGCATGAGGATGCGGTTTTCGATCGGCTGCAGCAGGGCCGGTACATAGCCGGGGACCTGCTTCATTTTATCGGTCAGCTCGGCTTTGAGTTTATCGAGTGTCATGCCGTCGCGCCATGCTGGGTTGCGCTTCACGCCGAACCTTCCCGCTGGGATGTATTCGGGCTTGAGCATGATGGTAGTTTCTAACATCTCCGTGGGCGCCGGGTCGGTAGCCGTCTCAAATCGCCCGAGCTTGCCCGCCACGCTGGCGACTTCGGGGGTGGCGGCGATCACCTCGTCTTGCCATGACATGACACGCTGGATTTCCTTCACGCCAGTTTTGGGCATCATCACCGGCATATACAATAGACTGCCCTCATTGAGTGGCGGCATGAACTCACGACCAAAACCGGTGACCAGCGCCGCGACCTGCGGCAGTCCGGCGTCGTGGATTTTTTTCACCGTGGCGCGTGGCAATCCGAATGCGACTAACAATGCGAATGCTAGAATCAAACCGGCTGTGCTGATGACGGTTTTTCGGTGATCGAGCGCCCAGTCGAGCGTGGGATTATAGATGCGCAGCAGTAGTCGCATGACGACATTCTTGTCCTCGGCGTGGAAGGGGCCACGGACTAGCAACGAGCATAGAACCGGCACCAGCGTGACCGCGAGCACAGTGGAGCCGATCATGGCGAAGGTCTTGGTGAAAGCGAGTGGGTGGAATAATTTGCCTTCTTGGCCGGTCAGGGCAAACACCGGTACGAATGCCAGAATGATGATCGCCATCGCGAAAAAGATGGGTCTACCCACTTGATTGCAGGCGGCTAGGGTGGTGTCCCAGGTTTCCTGACGAGTCAACGGGCGACCGGTTTGGCTCTCGGTTTTTTCGCAGTGGCGGATGACATTTTCAGTGACGACGATGGCGGCGTCCACAAGCACGCCGATGGCGATGGCGATGCCGGTGAGGGACATGATATTGCTGGTGATTCCGAACTGCTGCATCATCAGGAACGAGATGAGAATCGATATCGGCAATGGCAGTGTCACAATCAGGATGCTGCGGAAATGCCACAGGAAAATGATGTGAGCCAGGGTGACCAAGACGATCTCCTCTAACAGCGAGTGCTTGAGGGTGTCGATGGTGCGGTCGATCAACTCGCTGCGATCATAGAACGGGCGGATCGTGACGCCGGGTGGTAGGCTCGAGGTGATTTCATCGATCTTGTCTTTGACTCGCTGGATGACGGCTTTGGCGTTCTCGCCGGTGCGCATGACGACGGTGCCCCCGACGGCTTCGTGACCGTTGAGATCGAGGACGCCGCGGCGGTAGTCGCCGCCGATCTGCACGCTGGCGAGATCCTTCAGATAGATCGGGATGCCATTGACCGCCTTGACGGTGACTGCCTCGAGGTCTTCGGGGCGGGTCACCAAGCCGACTCCGCGCAGGATGAACTCGGCGCCATTTTCTTCGATCGTTTTGCCGCCGACGTTGAGGTTGGCTTTTTGGACCGCACCGAGCACATCCATCAGCGTGACATTGGCGGCGCGCATCTTGGTGGATGATAGGTCGATTTGATATTGTTTGACGAAGCCGCCGATGCTGGCGACCTCGGCCACGCCCTGCACGCTGGCGAGTTGGTAGCGGATATTCCAATCTTGGAGTGCGCGGAGTTGCGCGAGGTCATACCCGCCGTCGCGGGCTTTGGCGGGGTCCACGTGGAGGTAATATTGATAGACCCACCCGAGGCCGGAGGCGTCTGGTCCGAGTTGAGGTTTGACGCCTTCAGGCATTGACCCTTGGAGGAAGTTTAAGCGTTCGAGCACGCGGGTGCGGGCGAAGTAGGGATCGGTGGATTCCTCGAAGATAATGGTGAGTAGCGAGAATCCAAACATCGAGTTGGCCCGCACTTCCTTGACGCCCGCTAAGCCCTGTAAGCCAGTGGACAGGGGAAAGGTCACTTGGTCCTCGACTTCCTGCGGGCTGCGGCCCATCCACTCGCCATAGACGAGCACTTGGTTTTCGGTGAGGTCCGGGATCGCGTCCACCGGCGTGAGGTGAACGGCGCGGATGCCTAGCGCGACTAACAACAGAGCGGCGCACAGGACGAGGAAGCGGTTCCGCAGGCTCCATTGAATAATAGTTTCAATCATGAAGGGGGTAAGGAGCTTGTTAGATGGCGGGGCCAGGTTGAGGTCGTCGGCTTACTTGAGAGATGAGTTAGGTCCGAGGCCGGAGAGTTCAAAGCTGCGACGCAAGCCGGCGATATATTCGTTCTTTTCGTGTGGGGTGAGACGTGCCGGAGCATGCAGCGCGCGATAGTCAGTGGGTGGCATCGAGCCGCTGGTGATTTGCTTGACAAGGAGTCCGACGCGATCGTCCTCGCTGATCGCGGAAAAGTTGAGGCGTTCTCGGGCGCTCTTGACATCGTGGGCGATGAGCCACGATGCGGGTGCGATCCGTGCATACCACGGCCACTGCACTTCATTGCTATGGCAGTCGTAGCAAGCGCGCCGTGCCAGTGCCTGCGTTTGAGGTGAATCCCATACGAGTTCCTTGCTGACGGGTGGATTGGTGAGGGCGACGGGGATGAACTGGATTCCGAGCGCCAAGGCAGCCATGGAAAAAAGCACGTATTGGGTCAAGCGCGGGGGCCTCATGGTGTTAGGTAGGGGGGCGGCCATGCCGGGAACGCGGGGCTCCCGGCTTGGGGGTACGAGTGATTACTTCTTGGGTGTGGCGGGCTGGGTGGCCGAGGCGGTCGCCACCACGGTGATTTTAGCGAGGTATTTATCAGGATTTTTGTTGAATTCCTTGGCACATTTTTGGCAGCAAAGTTTCACCTCCTGGCCTTGATAGACAAAGGTATAGGGTTTTCCCATTTCACCGAGGGTTTCTCCTGAAACGAGGCATTTTGTCAGTGACGGTGGAAACGGTTTGGGTGCCGAATCCGCTGCATACAGCA
>JAYSPI010000055.1:0-2246 GCA_043722215.1 Prosthecobacter sp. | reverse complement strand
GACGGCCAGGATTATGAAATCGCACCCACTTCCCGCAAGGTTGTCACCGTGCTATTCCACCCGTTTCGCAAGCTCTGGGTTCTCGATCATTCACCAAAGCTAACATGGCCCCCGATTCTCGGCCATTTTACGCTATAATTTGTCCGGTTTTGCTCCGCAAAAAAATCCGGTTTTGAACCAGCGCCGACACTCTCGCGGGTTTTTCTTGCGTGTTTGCGCGCACGCCGCTACACCCTCCCCCGCCAAACATCCCAAGGAGGGGTGGTAGAGTGGTCGATTGCGCCGGTCTTGAAAACCGGAGAGCCCGCAAGGGTTCCGTGGGTTCGAATCCCACCCCCTCCGCCATATTTATTGCAGACGGCATATTGCACCGCGCGAGACCCGGCGTATTTTCATCGCCATATAGCCATGAAAACTCTAGCCCTCGCCGCGCTGACGATCCTCGCCTCCTGCAACGCCGATCCTATTGCCATGTCTGACCCCACCATCAGCCCCCCTGCCCAACCCGTCGACGCGGAAACCGCCACCCTTGGAGCCGGATGCTACTGGTGCATCGAGGCCGCCTTCAGTCGCCTCGATGGGGTTTATTCAGCGACCCCTGGGTTCATGGGCGGCCACCTCCCCAACCCAACTTACCCGGACGTCTGCGACGGCACCACCGGCCACGCCGAAGTGGTCCGCATCGTCTTTAACCCCAAAAAAATCTCGTACGCCCAAATCCTTGATTGGTTCTGGAAACTCCATGACCCGACCACACTCAACCGCCAGGGCAACGATATCGGCAGCCAATACCGCTCGGTGATCTTCTATGATTCCGCCGCGCACCAGCAAGCAGCGACCACCTCCAAAGCCGCCGCCGCCGCCCATTTCAACGACCCTATCGTCACCAAAATCACCCAGGCCACCGCCTTCTATCCCGCCCCCCGCGACCACCAAGACTATTACTTTTCTCATAAATCGAAAAACCCGTATTGCAAGGTCGTCATCGAACCCAAACTCAAGAAGCTCAATCTCGACCATTGAAGATGCCATCGCATGATTGGTGGCGTGGCAGATGCTGCAACAGTTCCTCGTAGCGATCGACAAAGCACTCGGACTTGCCGTTGAAGGCCTATCGCCTTCCCCGAGGTCTTCCAGGTACCGCTCGAATCCCCCGAGCGCTCGTGGCGCCCTAACCGGTGTCAAACCGCATGCTGTCTCACCCCAAAAACCCGCCCTCCCAACTGGGCCGTTTTAATTGTCGTCGGCGACCAGCTTGAATTGTCGTCGGACAGCAAGCGCCTGCTGGCGTCCGGCACCACCACCCGAACTCCTCGATCTGCATCTAGCGACCCACCACACACGAGTCGTCCAGAAAGCTGGGGAGATCAGCTTCCTAGGCCGCCGCTGGGAGATCACCCCCGGCGAAACCAAGCAGGTGACCATCGTCCAACAGCCAGGAAGCTTCCGAGTCATCTCCTGCCCGCCCACGCCACAAGCGCCACAGTGGCCAGACATCCTCGCTGAGAGGATCGTCTTTAAGTCGCCGCGCCTATCAGAAAAGCCTGTCCACTTTTGCTCAGTCGCCGCCGCCTGGCGATATTTGATTGATCGGATCGAGTTGAAAAAGATGGCGTCGGTGAAGCGTGCCCGCGAAATCGACCGGCAAATCAACGATGCCACCGACCTTCCGGAAATCACAATGGACAACCTATTCGCGTGGCTGCAATCACTCGACGGCCTGGCTAAGGAATTCCTGGAGGAAGCCATCGTCGAGGTCTTCGAGTTTCTTTGGCCGCCGTCGCTCCGTGACAAAACCCACAGCGGATTCAAGGTCGGCCAGCGGGTCATCCTCTTCAGTCGGGTTGAAAAGGCCTGGACCGGCATCAAATTTAGCGTCAGCGATCACCACGAAAACGAACTGCGGACACTCGACAACGTGTTCCACCTGTTGGATGGCAAACCGCTATCAGTCTATCGAAACGGCGACCTGATCAACTCCATTCAGGATGCACGTTGCGGGACGGGCGAAACCGATTACTTCCGGTTCAAATGCTGTAACGCGTCGCAATAATCGCGGGAAATCGGGTGTGTTCGATTTCGCTTTAATCTCGGGGTGATCGTAGCTGGACCCGTTCGCAATGTGATGGGATCCCGCATGGCGGGCAGCCGGAGCGCAGTGCTTTGAGCCGGAGGCGATAAGCCCGGAGCGGAGGCGGCCTGCCATGCGGCGGCGCGGGCCGGGGGGCTGGATTTCCGGGGCCAGG
>JAYSPI010000054.1:0-14415 GCA_043722215.1 Prosthecobacter sp. | reverse complement strand
CAAGCTGGCCGACTGCGGCAAGTGCAAGAAGGACGGCAAATGCAAAAAAGATGGCGACGCCGATAAGGACAAGCAGGAGGTTAAACTGGTCTGAAATTTGATTGATTCTCACAGCCGCCGGATGTCCTCCGGCGGCTGATTGCGTTTTTGAGTGAGCGGGTGGCGACTCAGGCGGGTGACACTCACCGGCAATATCTCCGGCCCCGGCGGTCTGGTAAAAGGAGCCCCCGTGACGTTTCTCACACCGGGTTCCATACTTACGGTGGCGGCACCACGGTCACCGCGGGAGCGCATGTCATATGAGTGGCGTCATCACGGGTTTCGCTCGGCAAAACGGAAGTACGGAGATTGGGGCTTGGAAGTTGGGCGTTGCCGGGGTTTGTTGGACCGGTGGACTCAATCCAAATTCGTGGCGCACGCCAGCACAACCTGCGCAATATCGACGTCGATATCCCGCGCGCCAAACTCGTCGTCATCACCGGCCCAAGCGGCTCGGGGAAATCGTCGCTCGCGTTTCACACGCTCTATGCCGAGGGGCAGCGGCGATATGTCGAATCGCTCTCGGTCTATGCCCGCCAGTTTCTCGATCAGTTAGAAAAACCGGACTTGGACACGATTGCTGGGTTGAGCCCCGCGATCGCCATCGAGCAGCGCAGCGGTGGGTTGAACCCACGTTCGACGGTGGCAACCGCCACTGAGATTCATGATTATCTGCGCGTGCTATGGGCGGCAGCGGGAGTGCCGCACGACCCGGTCACCGGCGAGCGCCTGCAGCGGATGGGCGCGGCAGACATCGTCAATGCGCTGGTAGCGATGGAGGAGGGGACCAAGGTGATGGTGCTGGCACCGGTGCCGAATGAGGAACTCAGCGAACCTGCTAGGTTGTTAGCCAACCTACAGCGACAAGGGTATATCCGGCTGCGGGTGGATGGAGAAGTGTTAGAGATTGAGGAGGCGGGGCGCATGTGGCCTGCCGCACTGCCGGCGGTTGAGATTGTGGTGGATCGTTTGGTGATTCGTCCGGGTGGGGAGTCCCGTCTCGCGGATTCGGTGGAAACGTCGCTGCGGATGTGCGGGGCAGAGGCTCGTATTGCGATCTGGCCGCCCGCCGCGGATGCATGGAGTGACCTCAGTTTTCAAACATCCTATCGGAATCCGCGCAGCGGATTCATGGTCGGTGAGCTCACCCCCAAACACTTTTCTTTTAATTCACATTTGGGCGCGTGCGCTGGTTGTGAAGGGGTCGGGACGGCAAGACCAACGGGTGGTCAACTCATGGAATCGGTCCAGCGGGTGTGCTCGGAGTGTGGCGGGAAGCGGCTGAAACCTGAGTGGCTGGCGGTGCGCATCGAGGGCGCGGGTGGCGGTTGGTTGGGGATCCAGGATTTTTGTGAGATGGGCGTGGCCGATGCCATCGAGTGGCTGGATGGAATCCAGCTGGAGCCGGCCAAGGCGGAGGTTTGCCGCCGTCTGGTGAGCGATGTGAGGGCGCGGCTCGCGTTTCTATCAGAGGTTGGGCTGGCTTATCTAACGCTTGAGCGAGCCAGCGGCACGCTTTCCGGGGGTGAAGCGCAGCGGATTCGGCTAGCCAGTCAGCTTGGGGCGGGGTTATCCGGGGTGATCTACGTGCTGGACGAGCCGAGCATTGGCCTGCATGCGGCGGATACGGGACGCTTGATTGGTGCGTTGTTGCGGTTGCGAGATTTGGGTAACACGGTAGTCGTGGTGGAGCATGATGAGGAAATCATCCGTGCGGCGGATTATGTCATCGATCTAGGGCCGGGGGCAGGGGCCGCAGGAGGGCGCGTATTGGCCGCCGGTCCGCCGATGGAAATTATGTCCACCACCGGTCGTTGGCTGCGCGGTGAGGTCGCGCCGTTGGCCGCCCCACCGCCGAGTGGCCATGGCGCGGGGGCGCTGGTCATCCGGGGGGCATGCGAGCACAACCTCCGCCATCTCGACGTCGAGATTCCGTTAGGACGACTGGTTTGTTTGTGTGGGCCGAGCGGGAGTGGGAAATCCACACTCGCCGACGATATTCTGAGGCGCGCGCTGGTCCGACATTTTCACGGGGCGGGTGAGTTGCCCGGCGCGCACGAGCGGATTGAGGGGCTGGAATTGCTGGGTAAGTGTGTGGTGGCGGACCAATCGCCCATTGGCCGCAGTCCGCGCTCAAATCCGGCGACGTTCACCGGCGCTTTCGAGTTGATCCGTGGGTTATTCACGCGGCTCGCGCTCTCGAAGCAACGTGGGTACAGTGCCGGGCGGTTCAGCTTCAATGCCGCGGGGGGGCGCTGTGCCCGATGTTTGGGCAATGGTCGCCTGAAGATCGAGATGCATTTTTTGGCGGACGCCTGGGTTGAGTGCCCGGCGTGCAGCGGGCGGCGCTTCAACCGTGAAACGCTGGAGGTCACCTATCGGGGGAAGTCGATCGCGGATGTGCTCAACCTACCGGTCAGTGAGGCGCGGGTGTTTTTTCAGCCAATCCCCAAGCTGCAGCAAATATTCGCCATCCTCGAGGAACTCGGGCTGGGCTATTTGATTCTCGGCCAGCCCGCCAACACCCTTTCGGGCGGGGAGGCCCAACGCCTGAAACTCGCACTCGAACTCGCCCGCCCGCAGGCCACCCACACGTTGTATCTTTTCGACGAACCCACCACCGGCCTGCATTTCGATGACGTCGCTCGCTTGTTTGGGGCGTTTTCGCGTTTGCGCGACGCCGGTCACAGCGTGCTCATCGTAGAACATCACCTTGAGGTGATCGCAGCGGCGGATTGGGTGATCGAGCTGGGCCCCGGTGGCGGAGTTCACGGCGGCCACCTCGTCGCGCAGGGGCCGCCCGCGCTCATCCTGCAACATCCGAGCTCGCCGACCGGACTGGCGATGGCGCGCTCGGCGGCCATGCGACGGGGGGGCACCGCACGACGCGCCTAGGCCCCGAGGGTGGGATCGTAGTCTTTTGGAGCGCGCACGATTTTTTCGATGCCATGTTTGGTGACCAGATTTCCGGCGCTTGAGCGGCTCTTGATGCCGAACTCGGCGAAGTGGAGTGGGCGGATCAAGTTACGCATCCGGAGGGCGGCCTTGAGGTGAACTAACAACATCTGCGCCGAGCTTTCCTCGTTGGTCTTGTGGACGGCGAAGTAGAGGATGCGGGTGCCGGGTGTTCCTTTGGTTAGGTCGTATTCCTTATCGCGAGTGATGCCGCCAACCGTGAATCGCTTGGCCAGAATTGCCCCATCGCGCCCGTCCCGATAGATCATCGAATAGATTAAATCCTCCTCCTTGCGGAAGATGGCCACCCGCAGTGGTTTCTGACCGACAAAGACCTTTTCGGCCACCTTGACCACGCGCATTTTGCCGTCTTGGGAAAATGCGATGATGTCATCGATGGTGGAGCACCGTTCGACGGGTTCACCGTCTTTTTTCAATCCGTAGCCGGCAAAACCATTTTTGGAATCCAGGTAGAGCGTCTCGGTGGCGGCCACCACCTGCATCCGATCGACTCGGTCGAACGATGCAATCTCGGTTTTTCGGTCGCGTCCGACACCAAATTTTTTTCCGAGCTCGTCGTACCATCGGATGGTGAACTTTGTTAGGTTGCGCAAGTTTTTTTCGGTTGCGTCGATATCCATTTCCAGGCTGCGGATTTCCTCGTCGGCCTTGAACGCGTTGAACTTGGAAATGCGCTTGATTTTTATTTCTGTTAGTCGGGCCAGATCGTCGAGGGTGACCTTGCGCTTGAGGAGGTGCATGAACGGCTGCAGGCCGGTATCGATTGCTAGCAGGATGGCCTCCCACGTTTCGCATTCCTCGATGTTTCGATAGATGCGGTTTTCGATGAAGATTTTTTCTAGCGAGCTGAAGTGCCATTTTTCGGCGAGTTCGGCGAGTTTGATTTCGAGTTCGAGTTGGAGGAGGTTGCGGGTTTGGGAGGTGGTTCGGCGCAGGATCTCGGAAACTCCGAGGAACTGCGGTTTACCATCGACGATGACGCAGGCATTGGGCGATACGGTGAGCTCGCAGTCGGAGAAGGCGAACAAGGCGTCGCGCGTTTGCTCGGGGTCGGCACCGGCGGGCAGGTGAACCAGGATGTCGGCATGGGCGGCGGTGTTGTCCTCGATTTTGGCGATCTTGATTTTCCCTTTATCGGCGGCAGCGACAATCGACTCCATGAGTGCGCCGGTGGTGGTTCCGAATGGGATTTCGGTGATGCGCAGCAGTCCTTTTTTATCGAGAGAGATGCGTGCGCGCACTCGCACCTTGCCGCCGCGCAGGCCATCGCGGTATTCGCCGGCATCCATGATTCCTCCTGTTGGGAAGTCCGGCATCAGTGAGAACGGTTCGTCGCGCAGGACCGCGATGGCCGCCGCGATGAGCTCAAGAAAATTGTGTGGCAGCACCTTGCACGCCAGTCCGACCGCGATGCCCTCAACCCCTTGGGCTAATAGCAGGGGAAATTTCACTGGCAGGGTGTCGGGTTCTTTGCGGCGACCGTCGTAGCTGGCCAGCCAGGTGGTGGTTTTTGGGTTAAAAACCACCGCCACCGCAAACGGCGTGAGCCGTGCCTCGATGTAGCGGGGCGCGGCCGCGCCATCGCCAGTGAGCGTATTGCCCCAGTTGCCTTGGGTGTCGATGAGGAGTTCCTTTTGGCCGAGGCCGACGATGGCCGCACCGATCGATTGGTCGCCGTGCGGGTGGTAGTTCATCGTGTTGCCCACGATGCCCGCCACCTTGTTGTAGCGACCATCATCGAGTTCGTCCATGGCATGGAGGATCCGCCGCTGGACGGGCTTGAGTCCGTCATACAAATGGGGGACGGCCCGTTCGAGGATCACGTAGCTGGCGTAATCGAGGAAGTAATCCGAATACATCGCTCCGAGCGAGGCATGTGAGTCGGGGTCGTGCGTCATGTGGGCGGATGCTTACCGGGGCAGCGGGGTTGGCGCAAGCCCGGGAAGAGGGGGTGCCATTGAAAGCGCCGCAGGCATCCTGCGGGGGCTTCGCATGCTGGGTGGACACAAGGCAGCAACGCGGTAGGGTGGGATACGATGCCCAACGCGCTGATTCACGAGACCTCGCCCTATTTGCTCCAGCACGCGCACAACCCGGTGGACTGGCAGGCGTGGAGCGACGAGGTGTTCACCCGTGCTCGCTTGGAGAACAAGTTGGTATTTTTGTCGGTGGGTTACTCGACATGCCACTGGTGCCATGTGATGGAGCGCGAGTGTTTTGAAGTACCCGCGGTGGCCGATGTCATGAACCATCATTTCATCAATGTGAAGGTGGACCGCGAGGAGCGCCCGGATATCGACGCCACCTACATGGCCTACCTCCAGGCGACGACCGGCCAGGGCGGTTGGCCGATGAGCGTCTGGCTCACCCCTGCGGGCCAAGCGGTTTTTGGTGGTACCTATTTTCCGCCCAATGACCGCCACGACCGACCAGGCTTCGTCAGCATGTGCAAGGAACTCGGGCGCTTGTGGCACGACGACCGCGCGCGCTTGGTGGCCCACGCCGCACACGCGCTCAGCCGCCTGCAGTTGGCGGCGGTCGCGCCGACGGGTGAGCCGGGGGTCGCGGACGGTGGGGTGTTCGGCGGGTTGATCGAGCGATGCGATGAGCTGTTTGATCGCGAATGCGGGGGCTTCGGCGGCGCGCCCAAATTTCCGCGGCCGGTGGTGGTGCGCACGTTGATGCAACTCAGCGAGCGATTTGGCCGTGACTCGACACGAGGGGCCAAGGCGTGGAATATGTGCCACCACACGTTGCGGGCGATGGCTGCAGGCGGGATGCACGACCACCTCGGCGGAGGCTTCCACCGGTATTCGGTGGACCGCTTTTGGCACATCCCGCATTACGAAAAAATGCTCTACGACCAGGCGCAGTTGGCGATGGCCTACCTCGAGGGTTGGCAGATTTCGGGCGACGATCGATGGCGTGAGGTGGCGGTGGGAGTCTTTAGGTATTTGCTAGAATCAATGCGCGACAGCGGTGGGGCCTTTCATGCCGCCGAGGATGCCGATAGCCTGCCTGCGCCAGACGCGCGACACCTGCGCGAGGGAGCGTTTTGGACGTGGGAGGCGTGGGAGGTGGCGGAGCGGCTTGCGCCGCGCGAGGCTGAGGTCTTTGGTGCCGCATATGGAGTGGTCGCCGCAGGCAACGCCCGCCCAGCCAGCGATCCACACGGCGAACTGGCTGGACAAAACACCTTGTTCCGAGCCTTGAACGACACCGAGTTGGCAGCCAGGTTTTCCTGCCCGGTCGCCGAAATTCGCGCCTCACTAGCCGCTTCACGGGTGGTTCTAACTGCAGCACGGGCCCGACGGCCGCTGCCACATCGTGACGATAAGATTGTCACGGCCTGGAATGGCTTGGTCATCGGCGCTTTGTCCCGCGCGGCTCGGGTGTTAGATCGTGACGATCTGGCAGTCGCAGCGGAGGTTGCAGCCGGGTTTTTACGGCGCGAGTTGTGGGACGGCGAGCGCTTGTTTCGCAGCCACCGCGGGCGACGTGGAAACACGGCTGGGTTTCCCGCAGACTATGTTTTTCTAATATCGGGGCTGATCGAACTTCATGCACTGCGCCCGCTGGGAGGTTGGCTTGACTGGGCACACACCCTCCAAACTTGCCTCGACGCAGGCTTCTGGGACGAGGCCATGGCGGGTTACGTCATGCGCACCAGTGTCGCCGAGGCACCCTTATTAACGATTCGCGACGATTACGATGGTGCCGAACCCTCGCCCAACCACCTCGCCGCTGAAAACTTACTCAAGCTCGCGGTGCTGCTCGATTTGCCACGCTACGCGCAGCGGGCCGACGTCTTGCTGGCTGCCGGCGGGCGCCAGTTAGCGTCTGGGGTATTTGCCGCGCCGGTCCTGCTTGCCGCGCTGGACCTGCGCGATCGCGGGGTGATGCACTACCAGGTTCCAGCAGAGCCAGCAGCGGCCGTCATTGACCTACTGCGCTCCTCGTATTTACCACGGGCGGTGTTCACCGTAGCTTCGGGCACAGACGTCATTGTCTGCGCGGGCAGCACCTGCCACCCCTTTCCGTAGTGCTCACTCGCAGCGGGGGCTGTTAGAGCTGCGGCCATGCGAGCAGCCAATCGCGGAACACCTCGGGATCGGCGGCCAGTTGGATGGAAACTTTTTTTCGGCCGGCGAGGATGGCGAGGCGGTCGGGGGTGTGGACGCAGGCTGCCCCGAGTTCGGCAGCGATGATATCTGGGAACTTTGCCGGGTGGGCGGTTTCCAGGGTGATCGTGTGGGCGGTCGGGTGGGCGGCGCGCCATGCGCGAGCGGCGAGCCATGCGACGGCACCGTGCGGGTCGATGACATAACCATAGAGCGAGTGGACTTCGCGGATGGCGGCACGGGTTTGTTCATCGGAGAATGCAAGGCCGGTGATGTGCGGGCGCATGGCGGCGGCGGATTCACCGCAGAGCGCCTGCATGCGAACGAAGTTTGAGGGCGCGCCGACATCCATGGCATTCGAGAGGGTGGGGACGCTCGGGCGGGGGGTATAGCGACCGGTGCGCAGGAACTGGGGCACGACGTCGTTGCGGTTGGTGGCGGCAACAAAGTGAGCGACGGGTAGGCCGAGGCGCATCGCTAGCAATCCAGCAGTTAGATTGCCAAAATTCCCCGATGGAATCACAAACACCGGATCGCCCCCGATGGGGAGTTGGCGCGCGGCATGAATGTAGTAAAAACTCTGCGGGACTAAGCGCGCGATGTTGATCGAGTTAGCAGACGTTAGATTGAGTCGCTCTGAGAGTTCGTGATTGAGGAACGCGGATTTCACCAGTGCCTGGCAATCGTCAAATGAGCCGTCGATTTCCAAGGCGGTGATATTGCCGCCGATGGCGGTGAGTTGTTTTTCCTGCAAGCCGGAGACCTTGCCGCGAGGGTAGAGGATGATGACGCGAGTGCCCGCGACGTGGTGGAAGGCGGATGCCACGGCACCACCGGTATCTCCGGAGGTGGCCACCAGCACGGTGAGCTCTCGGGGATCGTCGCGGGTGAGCCAGGCCATGAGGCGGGCCATGAAGCGGGCACCGAAGTCCTTGAATGCCAGCGTCGGGCCGTGGAAGAGTTCCAGCAGGTGATCGCCTGGGCCAAGGGTGACGAGTGGCGCGTCGAACGTGAGTGCGCCATCCACGATCTCGTCTAGCGCGCGGGACGGGATGTCGTCGTGAAAAAAGGCGGTGGCCACTGCGCGACCGATTTCCTGGAATGTCAAGTCGCGCCATGAGCGCCAAAAGTCGGGAGGCAGGGTGGGTAGCTGAGCTGGCATGTAGAGCCCGTTATCGGGTGGCAGCGAGCGCAGGACGGCCTGTTTGAGATTGACGCCGGCGGCGCGACTGTGAGTCGATTGATAGAGCATGGCCATGGGTGAAGGGGCTAATTCACTAGAAGAAAAACCACCTGGATTTTTTGCGGCGGTATGAGCCATCGCCCACGGACAGCACCTCGATGCGGGTGTGGGCAAGCCCTTGGTCGTAGAAGCCAAGTTTTTTAGCGGCGCGGGGGGTGATATCGAGGATGCGGTTAGAGATAAAGGGACCGCGGTCGTTGATGCGCACTTTGACGGATTTGCCATTGGCGAGGTTGGTAACGCGGATCATGCATGGCAGCGGCAGGGTTTTATGGGCACCGGTGAGGTGCCAGGGCATGACCTTTTCGCCCAGTGAGGTGGTGCCGCGCACCAGTCCGAACCAGCTGGATTCGTTATACCAGGAACAAACACCGGTCTCTTTGAAGTCGAGAGCGGTGTCCACGCTCATCGGTTGATAGTATTGGCCGCGGGTGGTGTAGGCGCGGGTTTGATAGCCGTGGTGACCGCCGGGGTAGGCACAGGAAGCGAGCAGTGAGATCGTGAGGGCCGCGCTGATTCTAGCAGATTGCCGGAGCAGAGATGCGAGGTTCATGATATCGGAGTGGGCAGCGGCGATGGCCGCGGGCGGTTAGGGTTTGCGTTCGCGGATGACGTGCAGGGCCCGGGCCGCTTGATCCTTGAGGACCTGGCCGGGCTTGAATTGGACCGCAGCGCGGGCGGGGATAGTGACGGTGGCTGCCGGGCTTTTCGGGTTGCGGCCGATTTTTGCCTTCATTTCGCGGACTTGGAAGGTTCCGAAGTTGCGCATGACCACGGTGTCCCCTTGGGCGAGGGATTCAGCGATTTCCTCGATGAGTGATTGGACGACTTCCAGGACGTCTTGTTGGGGCAGAGTGAGGCCTTTGAGTCTGAGTTGCTCGGCGATTTTGCTCGCGAGTTCGCGTTTGGTGATGTTGGCCATGAGAGGGGAACAAGAGGAATTGGACTGACGCGCGAATTGAACAATGAGGGCAACAAGGATGTCCCGCCCAAAATCGAATTATTTGGCGCGCGCTGGATATGCAGCCGGGTGAGCGACTCGGGCAATGGCGATCAAAGGGCTCGTGCCAGTTTTTCGAGGCCCTGGAGCATTTGGGCGCGGGGGCAGGCGAAGTTGAAGCGGATGTGATTAGGCCAGCCGAAGGTGGCACCGTCGGAGAGGAACAATCCGGCGGATTGTGCGAAGTGCTCAGCGGGATGGGGGGCGCTCAGGGCGCTGGCGTCGATCCAGGCGAGGTAGGTGGCATCGCACGGGCGGAGGGAGAGGCCATGGCAGCGGGAGTGGATAAATTTGGCCAGGGTATCGCGGTTGTGTTTGAGGTGGGCGATGAGAGCGTGACGCCAGGGTTCGCCGTGGCGATAGGCGGCCTCGGCGGCGTAGTAGGCCAGGGCGTTGATTTCGCTCAGGGTGTGGCCGCGGGCGGCGCAGAATTTGCGGCGCAGCGAGTCATTGGGGATGACGGCATAGGCATAGCCGAGGCCGGCGATATTCCAGGTTTTGCTGGGGGAGAGCAGGGTGATAGTGCGTTGGGAGAAGCGTTCGGGCAGGTTCAAGGCCGAAATATGCGGAGTGGCGGCCTCGTCGAAGACTAGGTCACAGTGGATTTCATCGGACACCAGCACCAAGTCGTGAGTCTCGCAGAATGCGGCTAACTGCTCGATTTCGGCGCGGGTAAACACCTGCCCTAACGGGTTTTGTGGGTTGCACAAAAGAAACACCTTGGTGGCGGGCGTCACCGCTTGTTCCATAGCCGCCCAATTGAAGGACCATCCCAGATCAGTTCGGATGTGATCGACCGCAATCAGGGTGGCCTTGGCGTCATGGTGAACGCTCAGAAACGGCGGATAGACCGGGGTGCAGGTCATGACCGCGTCGCCCGGTTGGCAGAACGCCCGTGCTGCCAGGGAAAGTGCCGGGACCACGCCGCCGAGGTGGACTAGATGGTCGATGGGCACCTGGGCGCCTCGGCGCTCTAGCAGATAAGTAAGGATGGCGTCGTTGAGACCCTCATGAGGCTGGGCATAGCCGAAGATGCCGTGATGGACGCGGCGGTGGAGGGCGTCAATGATGGCGGGGGCCGCCGCGAAATCCATATCGGCGATCCAGAATGGATCGAGTTCGGGTCGGCGGTCGAATTTGATACTGCCAGTCTGGCGGCGTTCAATGTGAGAATCGAAGTCGAAGTACATGGCGCGACGTTATGGGCCGCGGTTCGGAGAAGATTCAAGAGCGAAGCGCGAAGATGGACCTACTTGCTGACATTAAATCGGAACTCGATGACATCGCCGTCCTTGACAACATATTCCTTGCCTTCGATGCGGAGTTTACCGACTTCCTTGGCGGCGTGTTTCGAGCCGAGAGTGACGAGGTCGTCGTAGTGAACCACTTCTGCCGCGATGAATCCGCGCTCAAAATCCGAGTGGATGACGCCGGCGGCGGCGGGCGCTTTATCGCCGGCGACGATGGTCCACGCGCGGGTTTCCTGCACGCCGGTGGTGAGGTAGGTGCGCAGTCCTAACAAGTGATAGACGGCGCGGATGAGAGCGGACACGCCGGAGTCATTGACGCCCATGTCTTTGAGGAATTCGGCGGCCTCCTCGTGTGAGAGTTCGCTTAATTCCTCCTCGATGCGGGCGGAAATCACCACGGCTTCTGAGCCACTGTGGTTGGCGGCGAACTGGCGGACGCGAGCGACCTGCGGGTGGCTATCGGGGTGATCGATGGCTGCGGCGAGTTCGTCTTCGGCGACGTTGCAGGCGTAGATCGTGCGCTTCGATGAGAGCAGGAAGAAATCGCGGACGATGAGTTTATCTTCGTCGCTGAAAGTCAGGGTGAGAGCGGGGTTGCCTTGGTCGAGGTGGGGCATGATGATGTCGATGAGATCGACCTCTTTTTTGGCTTCTTTATCGCCGCCTTTTGCCTTTTTTTCCCGCGAGTAGCGGCGTTTTTCGAGGGCGGCCATATCGGCGAGGATCAACTCGGAGTTGATGATTTCAATGTCGCGGATCGGGTCCACGGTGCCGAGTTCGTGGATGATGTCGTCGTTTTCAAAGCAGCGAACGACCTGCACGATGGCGTCGGTTTCACGGATGGTGGCGAGGAATTGGTTGCCCAGTCCGGCGCCTTCGGAGGCCCCTTTGACGAGGCCGGCGATGTCCACGAACTCGATGGCGGTGGGTACCAGTTTGTGTGAGCCTGAGATTTTTGAGAGCACGGCGAGGCGGGCGTCGGGCACCACCACGATCCCGACATTTGGGTCAATCGTGCAAAATGGATAGTTGGCTGCCTCCGCCTTGCGGGTGCGGGTCACAGCGTTGAAGAGTGTCGATTTTCCGACGTTCGGTAGTCCTACGATTCCAGCCTTGAGCATGTCGGCGGCAGGGTGGGGGAAAACCTGCGGCGAGGACGAGAAAAAACGGTGGAATCGATCAATCGGGCCAATTAGACCGGCGATTTTGTGATCAGCAGGAGGCGCAGGCCGTTGAGACAGACGAGCACGGTGCTGCCCTCGTGGCCGACGACGCCCAGCGGCAATGGCAGGGCCAGGCCGAGGGCGGAGATGATGAGCAGCACGATGACGGCGCTGGCAAAGACCAGGTTTTGGAGCAGTACCTGGCGGGCGCGGCGGGTGTGATCTAGCAGCAATGGAATATTTTCGAGGCGGTCGCCCATGAGGACGATGTCGGCGGTTTCCATGGCGACATCGGTTCCGGCTGCGCCCATGGCGACGCCTACATCGGCGATGGCCAAGGCGGGTGCGTCATTGACGCCATCGCCGATCATCATGACGACGCCATCTTGTTTGAGTCGGCGAATCACCTGCAATTTATCCTCGGGCAGCAACTCGGCGTGGACTTCATCAACGCCAGATTCGCGCGCGATGGCATCCGCCACCAAGCGGTGGTCGCCGGTGAGCATGACGACTTTTTTTACCCCCAGACGCTTGAGGTCGCGGGTGAGGCTGCGGGCGGCGGGGCGGATCGTGTCGGCCATGGCGAGCACGGCCAGAGCGGTGACTACGTCGCCATGGCGTGAGCCGAGCCAGACGCACGTTTGGCCCTCGGCTTGGAGTACTTGGGATTGGCTGGCGAGGGGGTCGAGGCCCTGGGCCTTGAGTTCGCGCAGCAAGCGTTCGCTGCCGATGAGGTAGCGGACTGTGTCAATGGTGGCTTCCGCGCCTTTGCCGGGAGTCGATTGGAAATCGCTCGCAGGGGGTGGGGTGATGCCCAGTGCTTGGGCGCTGATGACGATGGCGTGGGCCAGCGGGTGCTCGGATTTTGCTTCGAGCGCGGCGGCCACCCGCACCAGAGCGAGCGACGCGGCGGGCATGAGGGTGGAAATCGGGTGGATTCCCGTGGTGGTGATGATCGCGGTGAGCGACGGTTTACCCACGGTGAGGGTGCCGGTTTTATCGATGGCGACGATATCGACTTGGGCGGAGCGTTCGAGGTGGGATCCGCCCTTGATGAGGATCCCCCGGCGGGCGGCACCACCGATGGCGGAGAGCACGGTGGCGGGGGTGCTGATGACGAGGGCACAGGGTGAGGCGACCACCATAATCGTCATCGCCCGATAGAATGCTTCGGGGAATGGGACTCCCTGGAATAAGTAGGGCACCAAGAACACGCCGATGGTGAAGGCGATGACACCCATGGCGTAGTATTGTTCGGCCGTTTCGAGAAATCGTTGAGCCTTGGATTTCTCCGCTTGAGCCTCGGCCACCAATTTTACCATGCGCGCCAGGGTCGAGTCGTCGGAGCGTTTGGTGACGCGCAGTTCGATGCCGCCGCTTTGGTTGAGTGTGCCGGCAAAGAGTGCGCTGCCGATCGATTTGGCCACCGGCATCGATTCTCCAGTGAGTGAGGCCTCATCGACGTGGGTGCTGCCTTCGGCAAGTACCCCGTCCACCGGGATTTGCTCGCCCGGGCGCACGATGACGATTTCGCCGATGTGCAACTCCTCGACCGGTACTTTGTGGGTGCCGCCCGCGCGTTTCACGAGGGCCTCGCTTGGTCGCAGCGTCAGGAGTGATTCGATAGCGCGCTGGGTGCGCTCCATCGCGTGGCGCTGCAACACATTGGAAAAACTGAATAGAAAGAGCAGCAGCGCCCCTTCAAATGGATGACCGATGGCAGCCGCTCCTAGCGCGGCCAAAACCATCAGCACGTCCACGTCGAGTACCCGGTCGCGCAGCGAGGCGATCGCCGAGCGCACGCCTTGCTGGCCAGCAAATAGATAGGCACCCGCGTAAAGCACATGGTGGGTCACCTCGGGGACGGCGGTGGTTTTTTCTACGACGAGCGAGGCGATTAAAAAGACCAGTCCGATCGCGCAGGAGATCTCTTCGTTGAGATCCCCGGCGATGAGTTGCTGGCTGAGCGAATTCGGCTCCGCTTGCCGGGCGGCCAAGGGTTGAATAGCCGCTCCCAATTGCTGCAAGTCGCCAACTAGCCGTTGCTCGGACTCGACGTCAGAATCAAAGGTGACTGAGAGCACCTTGCCGAGGTAGGTGGCGGTGGCGCGGCGCACGCCCGGGATGCGGGCCACTTTTTGCTCAAGCTTATGGGCGCACGCTTCGCAGGCATTGCCATCCAAGCGGAACGTGCATTTGCGGATCGCGGACTCCACTTGTGAGATGTGCTCTTTGAGGAGGGTCCGCACGTCGCCTTCGCTCAGCACCGCAGAGTCAAAAACCACGTCCACGCAGGCCCGCGCGGGGTCCGTGACGACCTGGAGGATGCCGGTGTGCGCGGCCAGTGGGGCGGCGGGTGGGGCGGCGCAAGGTGGCTCTGGGGGTCGGTCATTCATGGTGGGAGAATCGTGCAATAGGTGACCCACTATGCGGAACCAAGAAGATTTTAAAGCAAATCTGTGCCAACCCTGGAGTAATTTACGCTTCAGGGAGGGGTGGATATCTGCTTTCTTAGCGGCCACATGAGGTAGTGTAAAGATTCGTCTGTAAAAGCCCGCTACACAGCAAAGGCTGCCAGTGCGGCGGCGCGCCGACCTCCCCCGACCATCCGGGGTTGTTGGCG
>JAYSPI010000053.1:0-6020 GCA_043722215.1 Prosthecobacter sp. | reverse complement strand
CGCCGCCGATGTCCACGATCATGTTGCCGGACGCCTCTTGGACTGGCAGTCCGACGCCGATGGCGGCGGCCATGGGTTCTTCGATCAAGTAAACCTCGCGCGCCCCGGCCTGCTCGGCGGATTCGCGCACGGCGCGGCGTTCCACCTCGGTGATGCCGGACGGGATGGCGATCAGGACGCGGGGGTTGGATCGGCGGCCTTTGTTCACCTTGCGGATGAAGTGGCGGAGCATCGCCTCGGTGACTTCGAAGTCGGCGATTACGCCGTCTTTAAGCGGGCGGATAGCCACGATATTGCCGGGCGTTCGGCCGAGCATGCGTTTTGCGTCGTCGCCTACAGCGAGCACCTCGTTGGTGCCGGCTTTGACTGCGACGACCGACGGTTCACGCAGGACGATGCCATGATCCTTGACGTTGATCAGTGTGTTGGCGGTGCCGAGATCGATGCCGATATCATTAGAAAAGAGATTGCCGAAAAGCTTTTTGAACATGGAAGGTGTTGAAAATGAGAGAGAAATTGCGAAAACTAGCAACTCGGCAGCGTCTGGCTAGCTCTTCATTTCGGGGGCCACGCCTGACGAATACGAAGAGATGGGCGGAATGCTATCGAGACAAGCGCGAAATGCTTGCCAGGCATCTCCCTGAGGTCAAGCCGGAATCCGCGATTCTGGCGGCCAGCGCCAGCAGGTCGATCTGATTGGACGCTAGAATGCCGTGCCGACGCGGAGCGTCCCCGACAAGCAAAAGGTTCCGCAACCGACGGGTCGTTGCGGAACCTACGAGATCTTTGCCGGTGGCTTTGCGACCTATTTCACCTCAGTCGCGGGTTCTGCCCCCCCCGGTGCGGGTGCCTCTGGTGCGCCTGGGCCGGCTGGGTGGTGAGGTGGGCGATGGGCCTTGAATTCCTCGAGGGTCACCTTGCCGTCGCTATTGGTGTCGATTTTCTTAAAAATCTCTTCGGCCTTGGTTGGGTTTTTTTGTCCGCGTGGGCCGGCCTTAAATTCCTCAAGGCTGAGGGTTCCGTCGTTGTTAGTGTCGAGTTTTTTGAATGCTTCCTCGGGACTCGGGCGCTCACGTTTTGGACCGGTTGGGCCGCCAGGGTGGGTGGGTGGTTCTTGCGCCACGCTGAGCGAGGTGGCGATGGCCATGGCAATGAGGGTGGAGATGCTGAATTTCATGGTGGTCGTTGGTTTGATTGGGTGATACGCACTGGCTGATGGGCACGCGCGACATCGGGTAGAACTCCGGCTAGGTGGCAGAGTTGCTGGGGGATTTGAAAAGAAGGTGTAAAATCCGCTGCCGTAGGCAGGATGGCGGTCACCGCGATGGGTCATTGAGTCCGGCGGCGGGATGCCCGGCTGGGCGGGCAATCACACGCCCATTTTTGCGGGCTGGCCGGTGGATTCGACCACCGAGCGCCAGAGGTCGCCGGTGGGGTCCACTTTACGGCGACCGCAGGTGACGAGGCGCATCGGGAGGTGGACGAAGCTTTGGTGCCAGAGGGCGACGACCATGCCGGTTTTTCCGGCCATGCCGGCGTGGACGGCGTGGCGGCCGAGGTTGAGGCAGAAGACGCGGTCCTCGGGGGCAGCGGGCACGCTGCGGATGATGTAACTCGGATCGATGTACTTGAGGTTGACATCTATCTGGCGTGCTTGGAAGTGGCGAGCAATCCGTTCTTTGAGGAAGGTGCCGATGTCGGCATGTAACAGATTGCCGGAGGCATCGGTGGTGCGTGGGGCCTCGGAAATGAGGTTCTGGCCTGCGCCCTCGGCGGCGATAATCACCGCGTGGCCGCGGGCGGCCAGGCGGTCTTCGAGCATGGTGAGCAGTCCGCTGGCTCCATCGAGAGTGAAGGGGACTTCGGGGATGAGGACCATGTTGGCCTCGCCTGTGGCGAGGGCGGCCGAGCAGGCGATGAAGCCGGAATCGCGGCCCATGAGTTTAACCAGGCCCACGCCGTTGCGGGTGCCATGGGCTTCGGTGTGGGCCGCGGTCACGGCGTGGAACGCCATTGCAAAGGCGGTTTGATAGCCAAAGCTGCGGTCCATGAACATCAGGTCGTTGTCGATGGTTTTGGGTACGCCGATTACGGCAATCTGGCTCCCACGGCGCTGGGCTTCCTCGTGGATTTGTTGAGCACCACGCTGTGAGCCGTCGCCACCGATGACAAAGAGGATATTGACTCCCAGTGCTTCGAGGCGGTTGACCATCACTTTGGTGTCGCGTTTGCCGCGCGACGAGCCGAGGAAGGATCCCCCGAAGGTCGGTATATTGCGCACCATATCCGGGGTGAGTTCGATTGGTTTATGGCCGAAGGCTGGGTCGAGGCCCTCATAACCGTATTGGATGCCAAGGATTTCACCGACCCCATACGTGTAGTGGGCCTGCATGACGATGGCACGGATGACATCGTTGATGCCCGGGCAAAGACCGCCGCACGTGACGATCGCGCAACAGGTGTCCGCTGGCCTGAAATAAATCTCGCGCCGCGGCCCAGCCAGCTCGATCGAGGGCGCCTCGATGTCGCTGAGCATTGCCTCGCGGACGGCGTTCATGTGGTCGTCTAGCAGAATTCGATCCCCATCGGAATGCCAGCTGGCACCGTCGGGGGCGAAGTCGCGTGTCAGTCCGGGTGAGGGGACTTCTCGCGGGCCGAGGTTGGGGATGTGGAGGTCTTCAGGGGCGACGGGGCTAGCGGACATCGAGCGAGGAGGTTAGTGTCTGAAGTGGCGGTAGCCGGTGAAAATCATCGCCATGCCTGCGGCATCCGCGGCGGCGATCACTTCCTCGTCGCGCATGGATCCGCCGGGCTGGATGCAGGCGGTGGCTCCGGCATCAATCGCGGATTGGAGGCCATCGGCAAAGGGAAACATGGCATCCGAGGCGACGATGCTCCCGGTGAGGTCGAGGCCGGCTTCTTTGGCCTTCCAAATGGCGATGCGCGACGCATCGACGCGGCTCATTTGGCCGGCACCGATGCCGAGCGTGCGGTCGGTGGTCGCATAAACAATCGCGTTGGATTTTACCTGTTTGACGATGCGCCAACCGAAACGCATGGCACGCATTTCTTCTTCGGTGGGTGGGCGTTTGGTGACCACCTTGGATTCGAGGTTGTCGAGGCCTAGCGCGGTGTAGTCGCGGTCCATGACCATCACGCCGCCGGGGCACGAGCGGATGACGGCTCCCTTTTTTTCTGCCAGATAGGCGTCGTTCATTTTCATGAGGCGCAGGTTTTTCTTTTTCTGGAGCAGGGCTCGGGCGTCGGCCTCGAATTCGGGAGCGATGATGACGTCGGTGAAGATTTCAGAGATGACTCGGGCGAGTTCCAGTGTGAGCGGGCGGTTGCAGACGATGACGCCGCCAAACGGTGCTTGACGGTCGGTTTCAAAGGCTTTTTGCCAGGCGACGCGGAGGTCTTCGTCGTCCTGGCCGACGCCGCAGGGGTTGGTATGTTTGAGGATCGCGACGGTGGGTCTAACGAAATCGAGGATAATATCGGCGGCGGCCTCGATGTCCAAGATGTTGGTGTAGGAGAGTTCCTTGCCTTGGACCTGGGTAAAGAACTTGGAGAAATTGCCGTAGAGCGAGCATTTTTGGTGGGGATTGTCGCCGTATCGGAGTTCCTGTTCGAGGGGTAGGCTGAGGGTGAAATTGCAACAGGTACCCGTCCGGCATTGGCCGAGGTAATTGGTGATGGCGGCGTCATATTGCGAGGTGCGCAGGAAGACCTTTACGGCGAGTTGTTCGCGGAACCCCTTGGTTGTGTTGCCATGGTTTTCCTTCATTTCCTCAATCACCAGCGCGTAGTCCGCCGGATCGACGACCACCGTGACGGACTCGTGGTTTTTGGCGGCGCTGCGCAGCATCGACGGGCCGCCGATGTCGATGTTTTCGATGGCTTCCTGGCGGGTGACGCCGGGTTTGGCGATGGTTTCGACAAACGGATAGAGGTTGACGACCACGAGGTCAATGGGCGGGATGTTATGGGCGCAGGCTTGGGCGATGTGATTTTTATCATCGCGGCGCTGCAGGAGGCCGCCGTGGACTTTCGGGTGGAGGGTTTTGAGGCGACCATCGAAGAGTTCCGGTGCGCCGGTGTATTCAGAAACATCGATGACAGGGAGGCCCGCCTCGCGGAGGTCCTTGGCGGTGCCACCAGTTGAAAGCAATTCGACCCCGAGGTCGTGCAGTTCCTTGGCGAAGGCGGCGAGGCCGGTTTTATCAGAGACGGAGAGTAGGGCGCGGGTGATGGGCATGGCGGGTGGCTTTCTCAATGCAGATAACGGGGCGGCGGTGCCGTCCGGCGGGCAATCCCCTAGCCAAGGATGAGCCTGGGGGCAAGCGCAATAGGGAAAGCGGGGGGAAGTCGATGGCAATGAAAGTGGCGAGGTGCGCTCCACTCCGTCCGACCGAAAACCTAACTCGGGAGAAGGCGTGGTGCATCTCGCCGCTAGAAGATCGAGTAAGTATGGGGGGGTGTCAAATCATGGTTGCAAGGGCCGTTGCGCTGTATTGAGAGGGTGGCCGGAGGGAGGCATTCTCGGCGAATCATTGGCGGATCGCGGTCGTTGAGTGGTATTTGCAAGCAATCAGCGAATCCAACGATATTTCCACTTGATGAGTTCGGGTGAGCCGTCGCACCTTTTGGCCGCATGGATTTATCGAAGCAGCAGCCGCCTGGCCCCACAGAATTGATCGACTGGCTCAACGCCGAAGGATTGTTGGATTTGGAATGGGATTTTCCCGAAGACGGTGACTTGTTCATTGCAGGTCTTGACTCGCCCACGGCCATGCAGGCCGTAGTCATTGCCATCGAAGATCATTACCGCGTCGAACTTGATTCCAACGACCTCGCGACGGCCAATTTGGCGACGCCGATCCGCTTGGCCGCTCTTATTGCCGCCAAAATTGCCTGAGACGTCGCGGAATGTACGATCGTTGAGGGAGTCCGTGAGTCCCTCAACGATGACGCCTAGGCGTCGAGCTTGAGCGCAGCTTTTTGGGCAGCGGACGTCGCGTCGTTTTTGCTTGCTGACGCGCTGTCGGAGTGGGTGAGTCGCATGCCGACGGGTTTGGAGACGCCGAATTCTTCCATGGTAACGCCATACATGACGTCGGCGCGGGCCATCGTGCGCTTCGAGTGGGTGACGATGATGAATTGTGAGCGGTCGATGAACCGATCGAGGACTTTGACGAAGCGGTTGATGTTTGATTCGTCGAGGGGGGCGTCGAGTTCGTCGAGGACGCAGAACGGGCTAGGTTTGATCATGTAGATCGAGAAGAGCAGGGCGACGGCGGTCATCGAGCGTTCGCCGCCAGAGAGGAGGGTGATGGACTGGAGTTTTTTTCCGGGGGGTTTGGCGGTGATTTCGATCCCGGATTCGAGCGGGTCGGCGTCATCGATGAGTATGAGGTCGGCTTCGCCTTTTTCGCCAAAGAGTTCCTTGAACATTTCGCGGAAGTTGACGCGCACCTGGGCAAAGGTTTCAGAAAACAAGCGTTGGGTTTCGGTGTTGATGCGCTCGATGACTTCGAGGAGTTCGAATTTTGAGGAGACGAGGTCGTCGTGTTGGTTGCGCAGGAAGGTGTAGCGTTCTTCGAGTTCCTCGAACTCTTGGATGGCGTCGAGGTTGACGGGGCCCATCGAATCCAAGCGGCGCTTGATGTCCGTGACGATGAACTCGACGAATTGCCAATCTGGCTCGCCGGTCATTTCGCCGGGGATTTCGATGGTGTCGTCGTCGCCGGTGCCATCGACGACTAGGGTGGGCATGTCATCATCATCATCGGCGACGTCGGAGGATTCCTCGCCGGCGACCATCATTTGTCGGCCGCTGCGTGATTGCAGGGATTTTTGTGACGAAATGCTGGCGAGCAGGGCGTGGGCGTCCGGTTCGAAGGTGGTGAGGTCAATCTGATGGCGTTCTTGGATCGCGGTGGTCAGGCTGTCGAGGCGGAGGTCGAGTTTAGTGGCGGCGACTTCCTCGCGGCCTTTTTGTTCGTTCACCTTGGCGTGGG
>JAYSPI010000052.1:0-1577 GCA_043722215.1 Prosthecobacter sp. | reverse complement strand
TGGAAATGATGATCGTGGCGACCGCCGCCCAGATGGCGACGCGGCGTTTGCCCATGAAGTCATATTTGTGGGCCTTGATCAGGTCGAGGAAGGTGAGCTTCTTGAACAGCCCGAAATCACTGCCCCAGCGGAAGATGACGCGGGTCACGAGAATGGCGGAGAACAATGAGGCGGTGACCCCGATGATGAGTGTCACGGCGAATCCTTTGATCGTACCGCTGCCCAAGCCAAACAGAATGATTGCAGTGATGAGTGAGGTAACGTGCGAATCGAAAATCGCGGAGAACGCGCGATCGTAGGATGCCTCAATGGCATGTTTGAGCGATTTGCCGCCTTCGATTTCCTCGCGCAGTCGTTCGTAGATCAGCACGTTGGCGTCCACGGCCATGCCGATGGTCAGAACCATGCCGGCAATACCCGGCAGGGTGAAGGTGAATCCGAACATGGCCATCACCCCAAACAGGATCACTGTATTGACGATGAGGCCGATAATGGCGATGAATCCAGAGACTCGGTAGTAAATCAGCACAAACAGGAAGGTCATGCCCAACGCCAGCGCGCCAGCAACCAACCCCTGCTTCACCACCGCCGACCCAAGGGTGGGGGACACCGAGCGGAATTCGCCGACCACGAGGGCGTTCTCTAGCGGGTTCATCAGCGAGTTGGCGAGGCTTTGGACTTCGCCGGGTTCCCGCAGTCCTTCGACGACGAATTGCTTGCCTAACGGAACTTGGTTGACCACCGGTGCGCTGATCACTTCGCCGTCCAGGACAATCGCAATGCGGTCCACGCCGGGGCGCATGTTTTTGGTGAGGGCGATCATCTTGTCGGTGCCCGCCCCGTTGAGGGTGATGGCTACGGCATCTGCCTGTTGCGGTGATGGGGTGGCCAGTGCGATATCAGAGCCGCCGAGGGCAGCGCGGCGCGATAGCAAGATCGGTCGGAGGATTTCCTTGCCATCCTCGTCCTTGCTCTTGTGATTGAATGCGCGGTAGCCGGGGATGATTTCGGAACCCGCTAGAACTCTAGCCGCTAGACTCTTGTGGTCTGGTCCGACTTCCTCGTTGCGCTGACTCACCTCGCGCAGTTCGAGCTTGGCCACTTTTTCGAGGGTGGTGCGGATGCGGGCGGATTCTTCCGGTTCGACGCCGGGCATTTGCAGCAGGATACCAGTTGCGCCTTGGCGGGCGATGATGGGTTCCGCGGTGCCCATGCCGTTGAGGCGCTTCTCGATGACCATGATGGCCTGGTCAACTTGCGATGGAGTGACGGGCATCGCGTTGCCGTCGGCGTCCGAGCGCGGCTGAATGCTCAGCGAGAAGGACGAGCCGCCGAGGATGTCAATTCCGCCCTTGAGCCGTTGTCGTGGCGGGCTGGCGGCGAGTAGGCAGAGCGCACAAATCCCGATGGTCAGGAAGGTGCCGACATTGCGTTTCCGGCGCTCCACTTCGCTGGCGAAATACCAGAAGAAGAGAATCAGGAGGGCAAGGCCGATCCCAAAGACGGTGAGTGGATCTTCAATGAAGGCGGTGGCGAGAAACATGGCGATAGTTGGATTGTTTGGAGCGGGGGGGGTG
>JAYSPI010000051.1:0-6546 GCA_043722215.1 Prosthecobacter sp. | reverse complement strand
GTATCACGCAGCGGGTTAATTTCATTGATTTGCTCGACGCGTTCTTCGACGACGAAGATGGGAGCGCCGACGTTTTTGAGGGTAGAGGTAGTCCACAGGATCAGTCCGCAAAATACCGATGCCTGTTGGACGATGAGAAAGGTCGCGAAAAACAACCCGGCCACCAGCATCAGGTATTTCGCGGTGTCACCGAAGAGCATTTTAAGAGCGAGACCGATCATGGGACAAGGAAACGGTGTAACAGGCTGGCGGCAACGCTAGGATTCCGCAGATTAGTCGGATTCGGATGCCGAGCGGGGTGAGTCCACCGCATTCAGAAGGATGCGCAAAGCACCGCCGGAAATCCACACCTCGTAGATCAAGCAGATCAGCGAAAGGGCCATCAACCCCAAGGCCACTAGAAAAGAGGCGACGGCGAGTTCATTGAGTTCACCTAACACGCCGAGCATAGCCAGCACGCAGCACAGCAAGCTCACCGCGCCAAACATCTGCATGGCACGGATCAGGGTGAGCCGGCGGCGTAGGTTATCGATTTGAGCGCGGAGGAGGGCGTCACCCTTATCCATCCAGTCGCTGTGGAGGCGGCGAATCAGTGCCGCTAGGTGGAGAAAGCGGTTGGTGTAGGAAAGAAACAACAGGCTGATTGCCGGAAACAACAGCGCAGGAGTGGAAACGGCCAAAATCATGCGCCATCCTAGCGCCCCCGCCCGCTCATGGGAATGCCAAATCCAGCGCCAGCGCCGAACGATTCCCACAGCGGTAGCAATATGCCTTGTGTCCCACCGCCGATAGATTACTCCTTTCTCCCCATTCCCTGACCGCCTCCGTCCCGTGTCGGCGGCCAAGCCACCGACATTCCAACCACGACCATGCGCTGCCGCGTCCTATCCTGTTTGATGCTACTCGTCACGCTCCAGTGCGTGAGTGCGCAGATGGAGATGTTCTCGGCGAGCCCGACGACCCACGCCGAGTTGGTATCGGAGGCGCTGGCGATTGCGCCGGGAGCCACCATCACGGTGGCCGTGGAACTCACCCACCCGCCGGGCTGGCACAGCTACTATCAGAATAGCGGCGGCGTCGAAACTCCCCTGACCCTCCATTGGGGGTTGCCCGCAGGGGTTTCCGCAGGCCCTATCCAGTGGCCGGTGCCCACGGTGGTCGATGGGTTGTTCGGCAAGAGTTTTGTGTACTCCGGCAACCCAGTTTTTCTCATTGACCTGACGGCTCCCACCACGCTGCCAGTCGGCGGCACGATCACTCTCACCGTCGATGCGGCGTGGCAGATCTGTGAGGACCGCTGCCTCAACGAACAGCAATCTCTCAATCTCACTCTGCCGGTGCGGGCGACGGTGGAGCCGGACCCGGCGCAGATTCCATGGTTTACCAAAGCCCGGGCCCACCAGCCAAGCCAGCCGGTGGGCTGGCAAATCACAGCTCATTCCGACGGCGCTGACATCGACGTGCGGGTCGAGTCGAGCAACCCGCAGGACGCCGCCCCCAGCGATTTCATCCCCGACCAACCATTCGTTCGAGCGGCCAGTGCTGGCGGTTCGATCCGCAGCGATGGCCACGCCTGGCTCATTCACCTGCAACGCGCGACCCATGATGCGCTCGACCACCCGCTGCCGCAGGGCACGGCGCTCTCGGGCATCCTAATCGGCCCGCAGCCGATGGTGCTCCCAACCACTGTCATCACCCAGCCCCCGCCGCAATCGCAGGGGATGTCCACCTTTCTGCACACCCTAGCGGCGATGATGTTAGGCGGGATGCTCCTCAACCTCATGCCCTGCGTCTTCCCAGTCATCGGCCTGAAAATCCTGGGCTTCGTCGAGCAAGCCGGCTCGGATCGTAAAAAAATTGCGGGACACGGGTTGATTTTCACGCTTGGAGTCATGACCACCTTTGGGGTTCTAAGCGGCACGCTGTATGCGGCGCGCACGGCAGCGGGCTCGCCGGGTTGGGGGTATCAACTGCAGAACCCGTGGGTCATCATGACGCTGATGGTGCTGATGTTTGCACTCGCGCTCAACCTGTTTGGCCTCTTTGAAATCGGCACCTCGGCCACTTCGCTGGGAGGCTCCCTGCATGCCAAGCAGGGGTTCACAGGGTCCTTTTGCTCGGGTGCCTTGGCCACGGTGGTCGCCACTCCATGTTCCGCACCGTGGCTCGGCGCGGCCCTGGGCGCGACCATCGGCCTGCCCGGGCCACAGTTCTTTGCGGCCTTTGGGGCGATGGCGCTGGGGCTGGCGCTGCCCTATCTGCTTCTATCGATTTTCCCGCAATTGCTAGGATTTCTACCGCGGCCGGGTGTGTGGATGGAGAGTTTCAAGCAGGCGACATCGTTTTTGTTATTTGCGACGGCGGGCTACCTATTGTGGGTTTACACCGGCCAGATTGGTCTGGATAACATGTTAGATCCGATCCTTGGGTTGAGCGCAATCGCGGTGGCGGCGTGGATTTACGGGCGCTGGCACCTCCCGCAGCGGACCCGAGCGACGCGCATCCGAGCGTTGGCATTGAGCGCGGTGTTTGGAGTGGGCGGGCTGCTCTTGGCTAAGCCGCCGACACCCTCGTCGATGCCCTGGGAGCCGTGGTCGGCGGCGCGGGTGACCACGCTACTGGATCAGGGGACACCCGTGTATATTGATTTCACGGCCCAGTGGTGTGCAACCTGCCAGGTGAATAAAAAGCGTGCCTACACCCCGGAGGTGGTCGCGCGGATGAAGGCCAAGCGGGTCGTCGCGCTCAAGGCGGACAAAACCGTGGCCAATCCGGAGATTGAGGCCGCCCTGCGGAAACTCGGGCGCACAGCGATACCCGTCAATGTTCTGTTAGCACCTGGCAAACCACCGATCATTTTACCGGAACTATTGGCACCCAGTGACCTCCTTGACGCGCTGCGCCAATTGTAACTGGGCGGCCACGGTTGACGGGCACCCCGCACCCCGGTAGGGTCTCGCCAACGGTTGCCTTCATTGCCCTCGTTAGATCATGTCCACCTGGCGTCCTATCAGTCCCCCGCCAATCTGGCAGCGCTGGCTGCCAGAGAGTCTGCACAGCCCGCTGCGGTTCGGGTTGCAACTGGGGCTAACGGGCGGAGTGATGGTGGCGGGCTTGGGGTTTTACTATTTCATGCAGGCGATGCGATTTGACCTGGAGGATGTGGCGCGGTTGCCGGTGGGGACGACCTTCTATGACCGCACCGGGGTGGAGATCATTGGCCCTGGTGGCGGCGGGCGCAAACTGGTGAAGCGCGAAGACATCCCCGAGTTTCTCGTCCAATCGCTGCAGGCGCGCGAAGACGCCAGGTTTTTCCAGCACCACGGGGTGGACGTCCGCGGCATGGCGCGCGCGTTGATTCGTAACCTGCGCGACCACGATTTCACCCAAGGTGCCTCAACGCTGAGCATGCAGTTGACGCGCAATAGCTTCAAAATGAAGCAGAAGTCGCTGCACCGGAAGTTTCTTGAAATCGCCCTAACGCTGCGCGTCGAGGCACGCTACAGCAAGGACGAGATTCTAACGCACTATCTGAACCGGATTTATTTTGGGGCCGGGGCAGATGGAATTGAGCAAGCAGCGCGGACGTATTTTGGGAAGAGCACGCGTGACTTAACTGCGGGCGAGTGTGCGATGATCGTGGGCATCATCCGCGGGCCACACATTTTCTCGCCATTCCGCAACTTGAATGCCGCCATTGAACAGCGCGATCAAACGCTCACCCGGATGGTCGCCATGGGGTTCATCGACACGGCCCGCCGCGATGCCATCACCGCCGCGCCAATTCACTTAGTGACCGACGACGCGCGCGACAACCAAACGTCCTACGCGCTGCAGGCGGTGCGCCGCGAGCTGGATCGTATCCTCGACGAAGGAGAAATTCAACTCGGCGGACTGCAGGTGCATACGACGCTGGCCGTAGTCTGGCAGCAGCGGTTAGAGAGCGAGTTGACCCACGCCGTGGAGGATTTAGAAAAGGAAAAATCGTGGGACCACCCGATTCATCGTGAACATGTTGTGGGGGATGAGCCGGCCTACGTTCAATATGCGGCGGTGACGACCGAGACGAGTAGCGGAGCGACGTTGGCGCTCATCGGTGGTCGTGATTATGGGCAATCACGGTTTGATCGGACGCGATCCAGCCGCGATCTCGGCTCTGCCTTTGAACCCTTTGTGGCCGCGGCCGCGGCCGAGCGCGGCAAACTGGTGCTGGCAGGCAAACCCATGCAAACCGGGCGCCAGATTGGGCCAGCAGAAGTCGAGCGGTTGGCCAAACGATGCGGAGTGAAGGGCTCGTTCTTTGCGCAATCCGAGGATTTATTCCGTGGGTCGGTGAGCGCGTCACCGCAGGATATGTCGGTTGGTCTGGCGACCCTCGGCAACAAGGGTAAACGGCCAAAGCCATTCCTGGTGCGCACCATCTGTGATGCCACCGGGGAGGTGATTTACACCGCAAAACCCCAGCTAACGCAGGCCATCAGTGCGGCGGCGGCGCTCGATGCCAGCAACGTCCTACGGCGCGCCAACGGCACCCGATGCTTCACCGGTGCCACCGGCTCGGAACGTGATGCTTGGACACTGCGCCTCGGACCAAGCGGCGCAACCGCGATCTGGATCGGCTTCGACAAACCCACCGCCATCACCCGTGAGCCGCGCCTCAATGCGCTGCTAGATGAGTTTATCCAGCGCTTAGGTAACGAATAAGCATTTACGATCCTATCTCCGGTATTGGTTTTGAGGCATCATGCCGAACTGGCCTTGGCCTTGGCCGGCGACCGGGCTATTCCAGGGGATTTTGCTTGTCTCGGTGACCGGTCCGACCGGGGTGGGTTGAGGAGATTCGGCACATGATCCGAGTGCGAAACATCCCATCACCATTGCCAACAGCAAAACAACTTTGAGCTTCATGGGGCCGAACATAAAACAAGCTCTGGGGCATGCAAGCCCGCAGAGCTGTGAATTGACTTGGGGGATTTCCCGCGTCGCTTAGTTGGTGCTCGAAGTGGCGAGCATCACGCGGTCGCCCGGTTGCAGGCGCACGCCGGCGGCCAAGCTCTTGAAATCGATTTCGGCGATTGTTTGGTTGAGTTCGATGGACGACGGCCGGACGCGGCCGATGAGTCGTCCATCGCGTTGGACGAGCAGGCCGGTTTGCGGGGTAAAGCCGGAGTTCGAGCCGGCACCGATGACCAAGAACCCCCACTCCTGATCGACCGCAGTGACCACCGCTTCCATGGCATTGCGAGCAAGGTGGGCATTGCGCTCAATGACGCGTTTGGCGAAGCGATCAGCCTCAGCGCGATTGTTGGTGAGACTTTTATCGGCGGCGGCCATCAAAGTTTCCTTCTCGTCGAGAGACGCTTGCTTGGCCACTTTATCGGCATCGAATGCCTGGAGCTTGTCACCCAGGTTGGCCACACTCACATCACCACCGAGGCCGGCGACGACTTTATTGACTTCGGCGAGCGACTGATCCAGTTCCTCCATTTCTTGTTGTTGAGCCTTCAGGTTTTTCTCCAGATCGGCGGTGTCACGCTTCAACATCGAACCCGTCGCCTCAAGTGCAGCGACGCTTTGGGTGACCTCCTCACGCTTAATTTCTAAGTCGGCGATGAGCTTCTTTTCGTCGGCGAGTTCCTTTTCCTTCACCGAGGCGTCCGCGCTCAACGTTTTGATTTCGGCGATGAGTTGGATGCGGTCTTTTTGAACCCCTTCAAATGAGCGCTTCTGCGCAAGGGTGAAGACGATGGCCCCGCAGGTTACGACGAGGGTGAAAATATAGAGGCTGGCTTTCATGGGTCTGGATGCTGCGATGAAATTCCTTGGAATCAGTTTTGAGCGGTTTTTGCTTCCTTCTGCCCCGGGATAACCCGGTCGCCCACCCTCAAGGTGACGTCCTGGGCGATTGAATCCGGGATGATGCTAGCCGAGGCCGTGGAACTCTCGACCGAGGTGACTAGCAGTTTGGCGATGGTGGTGGAGCCGCGAACCACATCCAGAGTGGAATTAGCGACTACGCCGCCGTTGTTGCCGCAGGCGAGGGTGACAAACCCCCAGGTCGGGTATACCAAGCGAATCCGCGTGTTGAGCGTGGGCAGCGATTGGCCGGTCGTGTATTTGTCAATGGTGACCTTAGCCACATTCGCCTGAGCTTCTGCCTGGGTCGTCTGGGCCGTTAGATTGGCCAGTTTGGCGTCGGCGGTCGTAATCGATTGGTCGAGTTCCTCGATCTCGCTCTTGGCGGCGCGCAGCTTGGATGCAAGACCTTTGAGGTCGCCCACCTTCGAGACGTTGTCCTTGAAATCCGCGATCTTCTGTTTGTTCGGATCGACCTCGGCACTTTTGGCTGTCTTCTCCTGGGCCAAGCTATCGTTGGCCTTCTTCTGCGATTCCTCTTGGTCGGCCAGTTTCGCCAACTCCGCATCGCTGTCAGCGTGCTTGGCCAGCGCGGCGGCGTAGGCGGTCTGCGCCGATTTGACGCGTTTTTGACAATCGCCCACCTTGGTTTTCGCCTCGCTGGCTTGAGCGGTTTCGGTCGCGAAGGCT
>JAYSPI010000050.1:0-15623 GCA_043722215.1 Prosthecobacter sp. | reverse complement strand
CACGGTCCGGTGGAGTCGGGTGGGGGCATGGGGCGTCACTGGGAGTGCTTGGTCATCCACGTGCCGTTCGGTCTTGCGTCTGGATGCCCGCTGCCTTTTCTTAGTGGTCGATGCCCACGATTCACGTGCTTTCCGATATTTTGGCCAGTCAGGTGGCGGCAGGCGAGGTGGTTGAGCGTCCGGCCTCGGTGGTTAAGGAGTTGGTGGAAAATAGCATCGATGCCGGGGCCCGCGAAATCCGCGTGGATATGGATCAGGGCGGTGCCGCGTTGATCCGAGTGAGCGATGACGGTTGTGGCATGTCGCGCGAGGATGCGCTGCTGTCGCTGGAGCGCCACGCGACGAGTAAACTGCGCACGGCGGGCGATTTGGCAGCGATTCGGACGTTAGGGTTTCGGGGGGAAGCGGTGCCGAGTATTGCGAGTGTTTCGCGCTTCCGGATGGTGACGCGGGTGGGCGACGCGGTGGCGGGTACGGAAATCCTAGTGGATGGGGGGAAAATTCGCGAGGTGCGCGAGGCAGGCTGCGCACCGGGAACGGTGATTGAAGCCAAGGCGTTGTTTTTCAACCTGCCAGCACGCCGCAAATTTTTACGGGCGGAGAGCACCGAGGCCGCGCACGTCGAGCATCAACTTCGATTGCATGCCTTGGCGGCCCCGCACATCCGGTTTCGCCTGCGGCGTGATGACCGTGAGGTGTTTGATTTGCCGCCCGCGCCCTCAGCATTGGATCGAGTGCGGCAGTTGCTGGGGCCGGAGTTGGCGTGCGAATTGATCCCACTGCCGCCCGTCCGTGGCCGCGGGATCGCGGTGCTGGGGTTTGTCCTGCCAGCCAGTCATGCCCGAAAAGGCCGCCGCCACCAGTGCGTCTTTCTCAATGGCCGCCCGGTCGAGGACTCCGTGATTTCGCGGGCGTTGGCAGAGGGGTTTCGCGGGGCCGTGGCTGACGGCTTGCATCCCGCCGCTTGGCTGTGGCTCGACCTCGATCCGGTGCTGGTGGATGTCAACGTTCACCCCGCCAAGCGCGAGGTGCGCTTCCATCGCCCGATCGACGTGCGCGAGGCGATTTTGGAGGCGGTGCTGTCCGGGTTGCGCCCGCCCACGCCGGTGGTCCCTATACCGCCGCTCGTCTCGCGGGCGCTGCTGTCTCCAGTGATGACCGGCTTGCGTGCCCCTCAGCCACTTTTGGCGGCATGGTCGCCAGCCACGCCCACTCTGCCGCCGACGCTTGCGCCGCCCACTCCGGTTGCGACTCCGGCGGCTCGTGGGGGAGCGGATTTTAGGGTTCTGGGGCTGTTGCTCGAGCGATTTGTGGTGCTGGAAAGTGCGGATGGGTTGGTGCTCTTCGACCCCAAAGCGGCCAAAGAGCGGATCTTGTATGAAAACCTACTGCGTCAGCGGGATGGTGCGCCGGCCAGTCAGGGGTTGTTAGTACCGGTGTTGCTAGAACTGGACCCACGGGACCTCGATTTGCTTCTGCGCGACCGGCTCGCATTGGCGGATGCCGGTATGGAGGTGGAACCGTTCGGCGGCAATACCGTGCAAATCCGTGCCCTGCCCGCTGGACTTGATTTCGGCGATTCCCGCGAATTTGTCGCGGGTGTCTTAGACGAGTTGCTGCACGACCCGGTCACCGGAGCGGCTCGCTTTGCCTTCGAGCGGGTGGCCCGCCTGCTGGCAAAACGCGCGGCGGCGCTCGTCGTGCCGCGCCTCGCCGAGGCCGGCTCGTTGCTCGCGGAGTTGTTCGCGTGTGAACTGCCGTATTGCACGGCTGACGGCCGCCCCACGCTCACCGAGTTCGGCGTGCGCGAATTGGAGCGCCGGTTCGGCCTCTCGAAGGGCTAAACTTGGTAATTCAACGCCGATTGGCTTGTGACGCGCGTGGTGTGGCTCAGGCCCCAGCCTCACGTGGTGGATTGATGCTGCGCTGATACCATCTGCGCGAGGCCGTGCAGATTCGGCACACGGAGAGCATCACCGGTACCTCAACCAGTACGCCTACGATGCAGGCTAGTGTAGTCCGTCAAGCAAATTGCATGTTATTGAGTTTCCTGCGCGCGCGCTTCACTTTGTCAAGAATATCAGCGGCCGTCGCGGTCCAGATGAATGGCTTAGGATCCGAGTTATGGGTTACGATATAGTCCTCGATGGCTGTGATTAGATCCGGGACATTGTGGAATACGCCCCGACGAATCGCCTTGTCAGTTATATCGCGGAAGAATCTTTCTACCATGTTGAGCCATGAGGCATTGGTTGGAGTGGAGTGAAAATGAAAGCGAGGATTGCGCTCCTGCCACGCTTTAACCTTCGCATGCTTGTGGGTGGCGTAGTTGTCACAGATGATGTGGATCTCCTTGTCAGAAGGAACACTATTGGCAACGTGGAGCAGGAAATTGAGCCACTGCCGATGCCGATTCATGCACTTGCTGATAATCCGACCGCTCGCAATGTCCATGGCGGAAAAGAGAGAAGTCAGGCCGTTGCGCTTGTAGTCGTGAGTCATAGTCTAACACCTGCCCTTCGTGAGAGGAAGCTCCGGTTGGGTCCGGTCAAGTGTCTGGATCTGGCTCGTCAGAACGTTTTGCGCAGGTGCGATGGCAGGATCGAGAGTTGCTCGCGGTATTTGGCGACGGTGCGGCGTGCTAGGGTGATGCCCTGTTTGGCGAGCGCCTTCATCAGTGCTTCATCGGACAGCGGCTTGGCGGGGTTTTCCGCCGCCACTAACTGTTGGATTGCCTCGCGCACGCCCGCGTTGGAAACCTCACTGCCATCCTGTGTCTGATAGCCGGCGGCGAAGAAAACTCGCATCTCCATCAACCCCTGGGGCGTGAGGATGTATTTGCCAGCAACTGCCCGCGATACGGTCGTGCCGTGCATGCCGAGTTCGTCGGCAATCTCATTCATCGTTAGCGGTCGCAAGTGGCGCGCTCCTTTGTGGAAGAACTCCGACTGGTAGGCGATGAGTTGGTGGGCAATGGCAAGGATGGTTTCCTGGCGCAGTGAAACCGAGCGAATCAGACTGCGCCCGTCGCGGATCTGGTCGCGGAGAAATTGGCGGGCTTTCGGGTCCACTCCGTGGTGCCCTAGCATGTCTTTGTAAAAATTATTGATCCGCAGGTTGGGTAGGTGCTCGCCGGTGAGTCGCGCTTCTAACTGACCCGCATCGTTGCGTTCGATGATCACGTCCGGCAAAATGTACGGGTTGCCCGTTGGGTCAAAATCGCCGCCCGGGTTCGGGGTGAGCCGACCGATGCGCGCTGCTGCCTCGGCAATGCGCTCGACGCTGGTGCCCAGTTCCTTGGCGATCTGCGGGTGACGCTTGCGAGCCAGATCCTCAAGGTGGTCGCTTACGATTTTATATTCAATGGTTTGAGTGCCGCTCTGGCGCTCTAACTGTAGTCGCAGCGATTCTGCGATGTCGTGGGCTCCCACACCTGCCGGATCAAACGATTGGACGAGTGTGAGGGCGGCGCTCAACGCAGCGCGCGGGATGCCTAAGCGCAGGCCGAGGTCGATGGCGGGGAGATCCATAAATCCCCGCCCGTCAATATTCCCTAGCAGCGCCTGCGCCGCTTCTCGAACGCTCGGCTCAACCATCGCTAGGTCGAGTTGCTGCTGCAGGTGCTGCGCCAAGGTCACCGGTGCCACAATCGCATCATAAATCCGCTGCCGCCGCTCCTCGTCGTCCTGGGTCCAGGGCGCGCTTTTCCCTTCCTGAATCGACTGCTCACGCCAGTCGTCGTCGGTCTCGTTGAGATACGCCAACGAGTCTGCCTCCTCGGGGGTCGGCGACTCCTCATCCAACGATATCGATTCGGTCATGTCCTCGAGAACCGGGTTCATCTCCAGGGCCTGGCTGATGATTTGGGCGAGCTCCATCGTGCCAGCTTGTAGAATCTCCAGACTTTTGCGCATTTGCGGCGCAAGCGTCTGCTGCTGGGATTGGGACTGCTGGAGAGAAGTGCTGGACATGACCGGCAAACTGCTTGCCGCAGCCAAGCTATGACAAATGAAGCCGATGTGAAGCAAAAAACGTGCCAGAAGCGATAATTATATTAGGGTGCGTCATGCGGGCCCGTGGGGCGAGGAAACCGGCCGATTGAATGAGCGCTGATGCGCGTGCCTGGCTCGGCGGCGAGTAGCGCTCCTGCAGCGGGTTACGGTGTGGATTTGGGACTGCAGGAGCGGGTGGGTGGGTCAGCGATCGAGGATCGAGTTCCAATGTTGGAGGTCGTCCTTTCTGGCTTCGAAGAGCGCAGTGGTGTCGTCGTGAATGGTGATCGAGGTGATTTTATCGCCGCTGCCGTTGAATTTGCATCCGCGCTCACCTGTATTGTTTTTGCCGGTGATTTTTTCCACTACCTCCATGCCGTTGGTGACCTGGCCAAAAACCGAGTGGCGGTTGTCGAGAAACGGGGTCGCCGTCGTCGTAATGAAAAACTGCGAACCGTTCGTGCCTGGGCCGGCATTGGCCATTGAGAAAACGCCCGGTGCACGATGGCGCAGGTCCGCGTGGAATTCATCGGCAAACTTGTAGCCTGGGCCGCCGCGTCCGGTTTCGGTCGGGTCGCCTCCTTGCAGCATGAATCCTTCGATCACGCGGTGAAACGCAATGTTGTTGTAGTACCCGCGGCGTGCGAGGTTGAGGAAATTCGCACACGTCAGCGGCGCTTTGGACGCGTAAAATGTGGCGTCGATGTCGCCTGCGGTGGTGTGTAGAGTGATTTTGATGTCGGACATGGCCGCAGCCAACACCGGAATCGCAGCTTTGGCAATCACTCGCTGGCCTCGAGAACCCACTTGTATTCACCGGCAATTTGCTCTGCCACCGGCCGCTGCAAACCGGCGGGGAGCACTCCCCACGTGTAGGTTTCTATCTCGTAATGGTCACACGCAGTTGGGTGGTCGCGCCGCCATGCGAGCACGTCGCGTGCGTGCTGGCGCGTCGAGCGCAGCGGAGGCTCGGGTTTTGAGTCTAGCGGAATATGGAAATGGACGCGGGCTTCGTCCACTGCCGCCGCCGCGCTAACATCTGCTAGGAAATCAGGTAGATCCGGGAAGCGGGTGATGGTGCCCGCTCCGTCCCGCAGCAATACTTGGTGGAAATACACCGGTTCATCGAAGGCGCGGATTGCCGCCAGCGCGGCTGGATCGCGCGGGTCGAACGCCAGTGCGCTGGAGAGGTGGATTTTTGAAATTCGTATCCGCGCAGCGCTTAGGGCGTCGAGCGAGGCGCGGGCGCCCTCGTATTCTAAGGCGAAGTGGCAGGAGTCGTAGTTCACTCCGATCCGGCGATGCACGACTCCCTCATCACTCGCCGCGGCCTGCAGGCGCTGGAAGAAGGCGATCGTTTCGGCGGTGTTTTCAAAATGCCCGAGTGGCTCGGGTTCCAGTCCGAGGTGGAAATCGTGACCGCTGGTAGCGGCCAGCTCATCGAGCCAGGTCGCTAGTTCTAGCAGGTGGTAGTGGATCTGCGATTCATCGGCGGCAAATGACTTGTGTGAACCGGGCAGTGACGACACCGAGGCCCCGGTGCCGGGGCGGGCGATTGCAGCGAGGATGCGGAACAAATCCTGGGTGTAGTCGAGTCGCGCACGTTGCGTCCAATCTGGTTGAAATACTCGCTCTTTGACCCGCGTGCCGTGAAAGCTGCCGTAGGGAAAACCGTTGATGGTGAAAACATACGTCTGGGTGACATCCAGCCAGGCGCAGAAATCCGCTAGCCGCGCGCCTTCTAGTAACTCTCTCGCAGCAACCGCCGAGAGTCGTAGACCGATGGCGAATGGCTCATCCTGACCTAGCGTGCCTTGCGCGCGCAGGCGGTCTCTAACTGCCAGAACATGGGATTCTAGCATCTGCCGGGTTTCCTCCCAGGTTTCTGCCGGGTGGATGTTGGTGCAATACGCGAGGTGGGAGTGGTGGAAGTTCATCGCTTGGGTGTCGGTGGGTAGGGTGGATGGACTGGCCCAACTGCGCCAGACCTTTCATCCGCGCGCGCCAGCGGCGGCAGGCGTGCCGGTCATGGACGGCGCGATTTTTGCCAACTGCGGATGGCTTCGAGGAAGGGTTGGGCGTAGCGTTGGATTTTGGCGGTGCCGATGCCTGGGATGTGGAGAGCTTCCTCGGTGTTAACCGGTTGATAGCGGGCCAGGGCTTCGAGGGTTTTATTGCCAAACACCACGTAGGTGGGCACGTCGTCGCGTTTGGCGATTTGTGCCCGCAGGTCGCGCAGCAGCGAGTACAGTGGTCCGTCGTGGCCGTGGTCCTTGAGGGCGACCTCCTTGCGCCCGGCCTCCGGGTCCGGCCAAACGAGTTGATACGAGGTGTCGCCGCGCATGACTTGCTCCCCTAGCGACGTGAGTGTCATCAGCGGGTATTCGCCGGTGATGGTGCAGACTAGGCCTGCGTCGGCCAGCGCGCGCAGCAAGCCATTGAGATAGCCGGTGCCCTGGTCACGCAGGATGCCGTAGGTGGTGAGTTGGTCAAGGCGCACAGAAATGATTTCTTGGGATTTGCTACCGGCGAGCATTTGGACGATGCGGCCGCGGCCGAAGCGGGGTTCCCAGCCATGGCGGGTGCGGTTAGACATGCGGGCAACGCCGCTGAGTGCCTTGCAGACGATGATTTGTTCGGTGGCGGTGGGCGGGCGAGCTTCGCCGGCACCGCCCTCGCGGCAGACATCGCAGCAGCCGCAAACACCGGCGTCCTGTTCGCCGAAATAGCGCAGGATCCATTGTTGGCGGCAGACGCGCGAGTAGCACATCTCGACCATGGCTTTGAGTTTTTCGCGGTCACGCCGGTCTTTTTCCTCGATCGCGGCCTCGTCGAGCACGATCTGGCGCGCCAGCACGTTCGGTTGCAGCAGGCGGGTGCCGCGCATCCGACGCTTCGGCACATCAAAGCGTTCAATATAGCCGGACTTGGCTAGCAGCGTGAGTGCGCTGCCCACGCTGATCGAGTTTTTTACGTCGGCACCGGTGGCGATTTCGTCGAGGGTCCGGTGGATTTCGTAATCGGGGTCGGCCTCGCCGAGGAGATATTGATAGATCGCGCGGGTGGTGGCAGCTGTCGGGTTGGATCCAGCGATGAAAAACTCCTGGGTGCGTGTGTCGGCATAGTTGAAGAGCAGTTCGCAGACGGCGGCCTCGCCATCGCGGCCGGCGCGGCCAGCTTCCTGATAGTAGGCCTCCACGCTGCCGGGGACTTCGTAGTGGATGACGAAGCGGACGTCTGAGCGGTCGATGCCCATGCCGAAGGCGTTGGTGGCGACGGCGACATCGGCCTTGCGGTGGATGAAAACCTCCTGAGCGCGTTCGCGTTCTAGGTCGCTCATGCCGCCATGATAGGCCACGCACTTAATTCCCCAGTTGGCGAGGGTTTCGGCGACGGCCTCGACTTTCTTGCGGGTCGCGCAATAGATGATGCCGGTCTTGTGGGCAACGATCACCTGCTTCATGCGTTCGTCCTTGTGGGCCGCCTTGTCCACCGCAGAAATTCCCAGCGAGAGATTCGGGCGCGAGAACCCGCTGACCTGCTCGAAGGGCGTCCGCAACCCTAACACCGTGGTGATGTCCGCGCGCACAATGGGCGTGGCCGTGGCCGTGAACGCCACACATTGCGGCCTCCCAATTTTTTCTAACGACCGCCCGAGCCGCAGGTAGTCGGGCCGGAAGTCGTGTCCCCACTGGCTCAGGCAGTGGGCCTCGTCCACTGCGAAGAGTGAGATCTCAATGCCCTGGAGCGCATTGAGGAAGCTTTCCGCACGAAACCGTTCGGGTGCGACATAGACGAGTTTCCATTTGCCCTGGCGCATGCCGTCGAGGCGTTCTTTTTGTTCCGGCCAGCTGAGGGTCGAGTTGATCACGGTGGCGGCGATGCCGCGCGCGACGAGCGCGTCCACCTGGTCCTTCATCAGCGCGATCAACGGCGAGATGACCAGGGTGACCCCGCCGAAACACAGCGCCGGGATTTGAAAACATAGCGATTTGCCGCCGCCGGTCGGCATCACCACCAAGCCGTCGCGGCCCGCAACAATCTCGGAGATGACCTCCTCCTGGCCGTCTAGGAACCCTGAAAACCCAAAATACTGCTGTAGGGCGGCATGCGGCGTCATCACCAACAGCTTGGAATCGGTGGAGAGGAGTGAAGACATCGCGTGCGTCAAATTGAGAATCAATCGCCTCGCAAGTCGATTGGTAAATCCCGGTTTTTTTTGCTTGCGAGTGCCGTCTGATTATATACATTCTTATCCATATAACCGAATGCACCTTTCAAAAAAAGCAGAGTATGCGCTACGGGCGGCCATCAATTTAGGGATCGCTGCGGAGATGGGACGTGACACGGTTTCTGGGGCGGATCTGGCGGAGGCGAACCGCCTGCCGCTCAAGTTCGTCGAGCGTATCCTCCAGGAGTTACGCGAGGCGGGCATCGTCGAGACCACTCGCGGGAAATTTGGCGGTTATTCGTTGGCCAAGGCAGCGGATCAGATCGGGGTGGGGGAGTTGATTCGGTTAGTGGACGGTCGTTTGGCCCCGATCTGCTGCGCCAGCGAGAGCGCGTATCAGCCATGCACGTGTCCGGATGAGGACCATTGCGGGCTGCGCATGGTGATGATTGACGTGCGCAACGCCATCGCCAATATCCTCGACCGCTACAGCATTGCCCAGGTGGTGGAAGTCACGTTGCGCAAGATGCGCCGCGATGGGATTATCCCGCCATTTGCCCCTGCAGGCACCCGAGCAACGGTCAGCATCGCGCCGAAACGCAAAGCGGATCCGGCCGATGGGTTTTTGGCGGGCTTCACCCAACTTGCGACGTTCACCCCGGAATCCTTCGGACTCGAACACATTTGATTCATTCATTTCCCGTTTCATCCCACCGTTATTATGTCAAACATCAAGAGCACCATTGATACCATCGGTCAAACGCCCCTCCTGCGCTTGGATCGCATCGCGGCGGGCCTGCCTGCGACCATCGCCCTCAAGGGTGAATTCCGCAACCCGCTCGGCAGCGTGAAAGACCGGATTGGTTTGGCGATGATCGCAGATGCAGAGGCCAAGGGACTCATTAGCCCCGGTCGCACGCGCATCATTGAGCCGACGTCGGGCAATACCGGCATCGCGCTGGCATTCGTGGCGGCGGCCAAGGGCTACAAAATCACCCTGACGATGCCAGAGAGCATGAGCCTTGAGCGCCGGACGTTGCTCGCCTTGCTCGGTGCTGACTTGGTCCTGACTCCGGCCGCTACCGGCATGAAGGGCGCGATCGCTCGCGCTCAAGAACTGCTCGACGAAGCCCCGGACGCATGGACGCCAGGGCAATTCAGCAATCCAGCAAATCCAGAGGTTCACCGCCGGACGACTGCCGAGGAAATCTGGAGCGACACGGATGGCCAGGTGGATATCTTTGTGGCAGCGGTCGGCACCGGAGGCACCCTGACGGGCGTGAGCGAGGTGCTCAAGGCGCGCAAGCCGGGGTTGTGCAGCATCGCAGTGGAGCCAGCTGGCTCGCCGGTGATTTCTCAAACGCTGCGTGGCGAGCCGTTGGTCCCCGGGCCACATAAAATCCAAGGAGCCGGCGCGGGATTCATCCCTGATAACCTCAATCTGGCCATCGTCGATGAAGTCGTGCTCGTTACGAACGAAGATGCTCTCGATACCGCCCGCCGCTTGGCAGATACCGAAGGGTTGTTAGTTGGAATTTCCACAGGGGCCAACGTCTGGGCCGCCATGCAAGTGGCCGCCCGCGCGGAAAATGCCGGTAAGTTGATCGTCACCGTCGGGTGCAGCACGGGCGAACGCTACCTCAGTACCGCCCTCGCCGATGAGGCCCGCATCAAGGCGTTAGTCTGACCCATGGGATTGGGCCGGCCGCGCCTGATCGAACGCGAACATTGTATTGGTTCCCTGCTATTATTTCCGTCCCATGAAATCACCGTTCCTTGTGTCCGTGTTGGCGGTCGCGCTCGTCGCGTTGCCATCTTGTAAAAAAAGTGAGAGCCATTCCGGGGAGGTGCCGGTCTCGCTGCTCAACGTCTCGTACGACCCGACGCGTGAATTCTACGTGGACGTCAATGCCGCCTTTACCAAACAATGGCTGGCCCAGACCGGCCAAAAATTTGATATTCAGCAATCGCACGGTGGCTCCGGGAAGCAATCGCGATCGGTGCTCGACGGGTTGGAAGCGGATGTGGTGACGCTGGCGCTGGCGGGCGACATCGACGTGCTGCACGCGCAGGGGCAGTTGTTGCCGGCGGACTGGCAGGCAAAGCTGCCCGATAACAGTGCTCCGTACACGTCCACGGTGGTGTTCGTAGTGCGCAAGGGTAATCCCAAGGCGATCAAGGATTGGGGTGATCTAGTGACTACTGGGACGCAAGTCATTACCCCCCATCCCAAAACCTCCGGCGGGGCGCGTTGGAATTATTTGGCTGCCTGGGCTTGGGCGCAACGGACGTTTGCCAAGGATGATGCCAAGGTGCTCGACTACATGACCCGTTTGTTCAGGAATGTGCCGGTGCTCGATACAGGTGCTCGCGGTGCCACGACCACCTTTGCCAAAAGCAAGATCGGCGACGTCCTGCTGTCATGGGAAAACGAGGCCTGGCTGATCGAGCGGGAGTTTCCCGGCCAGACGGAAATTATCTATCCGTCACTGAGTATTCTAGCGGAACCACCGGTCGCGGTGGTTGAAAAAAATGCCAGCCGCCACGGCACCACGGCAGTGGCGGCCGCCTATCTGAAGTTTCTCTACAGCGATGAGGCGCAGGTCCTAGCCGGCAAGCACTTTTATCGTCCCCGCAACCCGGTCATCGCCCGCCAGTTTGCAGCCCAACTGCCGCCGCTGCCGATGGTGACCATCGATGCTGAATTTGGTGGCTGGGTTCAGGCTCAGAAGATTCATTTCAACGATGGTGGGACGTTCGACCGGGTTTACAGCGCTAAGTGATTTGGCATAGACGATTCATTATTCCTTATGTCCAAACGACGCGTTATCCCCGGCTTCGGGTTATCGATGGGTTTCACGATCACCTATCTGAGCCTGATCCTCCTCATCCCGTTGCTCGCCTTGTTGATCAAGGCCGCCGGCGTGAGCGGTGCCGAGTGGCGGGCGATCCTGTGCTCGCCGCGCGTCATCGCCGCAACCCAACTCACGTTCGGTCTCAGCGCGCTGGCGGCAGCGGTCAATGTGGTCATTGGGATGTTAGTAACCTGGGTGCTCGTTCGCTATCAATTTCCTGGTAAAAAACTATTAGATTCGATGGTAGATTTGCCGTTTGCGTTGCCCACCGCCGTGGCTGGGATCACGCTGACCACCATCTATGGTCAGTCCGGTTGGATTGGCAGTCGTTTGGCTGCGAGTGCGCGGTGGGCGCAGGATGTTTGGCACCCGACTGGGGTGGTGGGTGAGATTCTCGGGACGTGGGTGCGTTTTGGGGCGGCGTACAGTCAATTGGGGATTTTCATAGCGTTGACGTTCATCGGGTTTCCGTTTGTGGTGCGCACGCTGCAACCGGTGATGGAGGATATGGGTCATGAGGTTGAGGAAGCGGCGGCGACGCTGGGGGCCGGGCGGTGGACGGTGTTTTGGCGGGTGATCTTGCCGATGTTAGTGCCGGCGTTGATCACGGGGTTCACCCTGGCCTTTGCGCGGGCGATCGGCGAATACGGCTCGGTGATGTTCATCGCGGCCAGCCAACCGATGAAAACCGAAACCCTTCCGTTGCTCATTGTGTTCAAACTGGAGCAATTCAAGTTTGGAGACGCGGCGGTACTCGCGGCAAGCATGTTGACGATTTCCTTCCTGCTACTTTTTATCATCAACTTGCTCCAACGCCGCCTCGACTGGCATCACCGCTGACTCCATGGCCCACCTTCAAGCCACCACCGAATCCAAACCCGTGAGGGTTGCCCTAATGATCGCGGCACTCATGGTGTTGGGATTATTTCTGTTTTTGCCATTACTGGCGGTTTTTTCTGAGGCGTTGCGGCGTGGTTGGGAGGTTTTTCTGGCTTCGCTTACAGAGGATGTGGCGCGCTCGGCAATTCAGTTAACGCTGTTGGCTGCCGGGGTGGCGGTGCCGCTCAATACCCTGTTCGGCGTGGCCGCAGCTTGGCTCGTGACCAAGCACCGGTTCAAAGGCCGGGCCTTGCTGATCTCGCTGATTGACTTGCCGTTTGCGGTCTCCCCGGTCATCGCTGGCTTGGTCTGGGTAATGGTCTTCGGTGCCCAAGGGTGGCTGCCTGCGGCCAAACTTGAGGTGTGGTTGGCACCGCTCGCGCGGGTGGCCCACGACGCGGCGGCCAACGAATCCTTCGGTGGGCTATTTGAGGGACTCGCTGGGTGGTTAGCCAATCCTCGCATTGTGTTTGCGACCCCGGCGATCATCATTGCCACCACCTTCGTCACCGTGCCGTTCGTCGCGCGCGAGTTGATTCCTCTGATGGAGTCCCAGGGTTGCGACCAGGAGGAGGCGGCGGTGACCCTTGGTGCCAACGGTTGGCAAGTCTTCCGCCGCGTCACCCTGCCTAACATCAAGTGGGGGTTGCTCTATGGCATCCTGCTATGTAACGCCCGCGCCATGGGCGAGTTCGGCGCGGTGTCGGTCGTCTCCGGGCATATTCGTGGCCAAACCAACACGCTGCCACTCCACATCGAGGTGCTTTTCAACGAGTACCAATCGAGTGCGGCGTTTGCCTGCGCCACGCTGCTGGCGCTGCTAGCTTTGGTGACGCTCGGGTTGAAGAGCTTGATTGAGCGTTTATCCGGCCACCACGGTAAAGCCTGAACTCGGGGGAAGGAACGCGACCCACCAAACAACCTAGTCCGTCACTCTTTTTATTGTCACCATGTCCATCTCCATTCAATCGGTTAGCAAGTCGTTTGGTGCCTACAAGGCCCTCGAGGATGTTTCGCTGGAAGTTCCGAACGGTTCTCTAACTGCTTTGCTTGGGCCGTCGGGCTCGGGCAAAACCACCTTGCTGCGGATTGTGGCGGGGTTAGAGTCTGCCGACGACGGTCCAGGGAAAGTGCTTTTTCACGGTGAGAACGTCATGGACGTGCCAGTCGGGCAACGGGGCGTGGGGTTTGTGTTTCAGCATTACGCGCTGTTCCGCCACATGACCGTGGCCGAGAATATCGCCTTCGGGCTGACCGTTTTGCCGCGCGCATCGCGCCCACCCAAGGCTGAAATCCGCGACCGCGTCACCGAGTTGTTAGGTTTGGTCAAGCTTGAGGGACTTGACCGCCGCCGCCCGCACGAGCTTTCGGGTGGGCAACGCCAGCGAGTTGCGTTGGCGCGCGCGTTGGCGATCCGGCCGAAGGTCTTATTGTTAGATGAGCCATTCGGAGCCTTGGACGCCAAGGTTCGCAAGGATTTGCGGCGCTGGTTGCGGGTATTTCACGACGAGATCGGTCTGACCACCTTGTTTGTCACTCACGACCAGGAGGAAGCGCTCGAACTCTCCGACCAGGTCGTCGTGATGCGCAATGCCCACATCGAGCAGGTCGGCAGCCCGCAGGATATTTACGACCAGCCGCGCAGTCCGTTCGTGTACGAGTTTTTGGGTAACGTCAACAAGTTCACCGAGCCTAACGGAAATCAACGGTATATCCGCCCGCATGAAATCGACGTCGTATTCGCCGCCGAATACGACCCCACCACTGACCGGATGGCGACCATCCAGCATTTATTTTCTGCGGGCTCAGTGGCGACCCTGAGCGTGAGGCTTGATGACGGGAAGTTCGTGGATATCGAACTTTCGCGCAAACAATTAGACGATCTGGGATTGAGCGTGGGCGACGAGGTGGCCATCCGCAGCAACACGGCATCCTGAGGCGCCGCGCCCGGTCAAGCAATCGGCACCGCCGCGCGCAGGGTGGTGGCCAAGGCGTGGAAGGCTGCGGCCACCGGGTTTTGGGTTTCGTCTAACAATGCGACTGGGGTTCCGGCGTCACCGCGTTCGCGGGTGGCCAGGTCGATGGGGATCTGGGCGAGTAGCGGGACCTGCAGGGTGATGGCCTCGCGCACGCCGCCGTCGGTGCCGAAGATCGGGTATTTTTTGCCGGCGTCGCAGATGAACCAGGCCATATTTTCGATTAGGCCGAGGATCGGGACGTTGACTTTGGCGAACATGGCAACCGCTTTGCGAGCGTCGATGAGAGCGACCTCCTGGGGTGTGGTCACGATGATGGCACCATCGACTGCGACGGTTTGCACGATGGTGAGTTGGATGTCACCGGTGCCGGGCGGTAGATCGAGAATCAGATAGTCGAGGTTCTGCCACGCGACCTGGCGCAGGAATTGCTGGATGTAGCGGGTGGCCATCGGGCCGCGCACAACTACCGGGGAGCGATCGTCTAGCAGGAATCCCATGGACATCAGTTGGATGCCATGAGCGCGGATCGGAATGATTTCGTCCTGGGCATTGGCGAGCGGGTTTTCGCGGGTGCCGAACATTTGCGCTACGGACGGGCCGTAGAGGTCGCAGTCGCAGAGGCCGACGGTGGCACCGGTGGCGGCTAGGGCGATGGCGAGGTTGGCGGCGACGGTGGATTTGCCTACGCCGCCCTTGCCGGAGGCCACAGCGATGATGCGTTTGACGCCGGGGATGGATGCTTTGCCGACGCTGGCGGCCAGGCCATCGACGGCAGGAGCGGGCTTGACGGCGATGTCGATTTGCACGGTGCCGATGTCGGGCAGGTCATCCAATAGCGCATGACAATCGTGGAAAATTTGTTCAGGCACCTTGGTGTCGGCGGTCTGGAGTTCGATGCGCACCGTGGTGAGTCCGGGTTCACAAAGCACCTCCTTGACCAGGCCAAATGAGATGATGTCCCTGGAAAAACCTGGGTAGCGGACTTGGCGGAGGGCTTCTCGGATGAAATCAGGACTCATGGGCGCCGGAGTCTCGCTGATTTCCTGTCACACGCAACGCGATAGTGAAATATCCGAGCCAGCAGGGGATCCTCCTTCCCCGGGGGAGGAATCGACGCTAGCGTCCCGCCAGTGCGCAGCGTTCCACACATCCGGACGGATCCAAAGGTGATTTTTGCCGTATTGTGGGGGGTTTTTTTTCTGCACGGCATGACGCCGGGGTTTTGGCTGCCAGCATTGACGAACATTCTGCGGGCGAGGGGATTGGGGGATTGGGTGGCGGCAGTGTTTGTGGTGCCGCCGGTATGCGCGATGATTTCGCCGCTGGTGGGTGGCGCGCTGGCCGACCAACGAGTGCCGGCCAACCGTCTGATCGCGTGGTCATCGGTCATCTGTGCGGTGGCATTGATGGCCGCCTTTGGGTGCTTGGACGCGGGGTGGCACCCCGCGTGGTTCGTCGCATGGTTGGGGGTGTATTCGCTGTTTTCGGGGCCGGCGTGGGGGCTGCTGGCCACCGTCTCGCTGACGCACCTCACGAATGGCGGGCAGCAATTTCCGCTGGTGCGGGTGGGGGCCACCCTGGGGTGGATCGCTGCGGGTTGGATCACCAGCTACTTGCTGCATGCTGATACCAGCGTGCTGGCGGGCTACGCCTCGGCGGTGGCTCGCCTGCTCACTGGGGTGTTGGCGTTGTGGTTGCCGCATACGCCGCCGTTGGGGCAGGGTAGCACGCTGCAGAGTCGCTTGGG
>JAYSPI010000049.1:0-4513 GCA_043722215.1 Prosthecobacter sp. | reverse complement strand
TACGTGCCGCCAACGACGGAAAATACCTCGTGAAAGTCGAGGCCTCCACCCTGACCGACGGGGCGGTTCTCTTGATCCAAGGGGTCGGAAAACTCGCCTTCAGCGTGCCTAAAACCAGCAGCTATGAAACTTACCAGACCACCCAAGTAGGCGAAGTCACCCTCACCCAGGGCGCGCCTCTCGTATTAACCCTGCGACCCGTCGCCGATGGATGGCAATCAGTCAACCTGCGCAAAGTCGAGCTGATTCCTCAGCCATGAACCACTCGGCGCTCACGCCCTGCTTGACTCGCCCGTGGAGATGAACATGGTCGCACCCACATGCAACGAGTTCTCCAGTGGATCGCCCTCACCACAACCGTGGCCGCCCTCACTTCCTGCGGGCTACCAGGAGCCGGGATACGCACGATCGGCAATCTAGCTAACAACCTTGGCGGACTCGCCGGTCCGCTGACCACCGCCGCCGCCGCTGGAGCGCTTTAAGCCACCGTGGTGCGCACCGTGCGGCTGCCATCGGGTTCGATGAAGAACCGCCGCCAGAGAGTCTCGGGTGGCAGCAATTCCGGGAATTTATCACCCCACTCGGCGATGACGACGCCGCCAGCATCGAGATACTCGTCCCAGCCCAGGGCGATCAGATCGTGCGACGTCTCGAGGCGATAAAAATCCAAATGAAACACGTTGAGGATGCCGCCCGGGTATTCGTGAACCAACCCAAAAGTAGGGCTAGTCACTTCCGCAGAGGACCCCAACGCCGCCACCAAGCCTTTGGTCCAGTGGGTTTTACCCGCACCCAACCCACCGACCAGAGCCACCACCGAACCCGCACGGACGTGGGATGCGCTGGCACGGCCCAATGCCTCCATCGCTTCAGGGGATTTCACGTGGTCGTCCATCAGATCTTGCAGCTTGAGCGGTCAGGCCGCACGCCCCTGTCCATCCACAAATCCGGCACGAAAATCAACTCCAATATACATAGCCAATCCGGAAACGCCCTCACGAGGCGTCCACCCGGCAGCATGGGTGTCGCAGCCTGCCGGATTCTACGGACATTCCGCGCTTGAGACTTGGCAAGCTCACTACCACACCATAAAAATCCAGCCATGTTCAGTGCCAGCCAACTCACCTCGGATCAAATTGCCCGTCTCCACCAATGGGCCGCCGACGGCGCGACCATGTCCGATCTCCAACGCCACCTGAAAGACGATTTCGGCTTTGCCATCACCTACATGGACACCCGCTTTGTCATTCTCGACCTCGAAATCCAGCTGGTCGAAGAACCCAAAGCTGAAGAAAAAATCGAAGCCAAACCCGCGCCCGTACCGACCGGTGTGGTGACGGCTACGATGGACGCTCTCACGCTGCCAGGCGCCATGGTGAGCGGAAAAGTCACCTTCAGCGACGGCGAAACCGCGATCTGGATGCTCGATCAAACCGGCCGCCCTGGCTTGGATCCAGACACGCCCGGCTACCGCCCAACTCAGGAGGATATCGTCGAGTTCCAGCAACAACTCCGCGCCTTGATCCAAAAAAGCGGATTATAATCGCAGCCGTGGGCGGAAACGGCGGACATCACAGACACAATACCGCCGCAGCGGTGTTGCCTCCGTGGAAAATGCCGCCTCCACTGCACCCCCCAAGCGCCAATATGCGCCAATTCGCATCCGCCAGCATCATCGCCTTGGCCTGCACTCTCACCCCAGCCTGCGATTCACCCCCCTCCCGATCCCATCCGCCGACCGCCCGGCCTGACTCAACCCGCCCACTGCTCGCCGCCGCTCGCAGCGATCTAGCCGCCTCTCGGCTCGCCGCTGAGGCTCCAGACGAGGCGCTCGCACTTGCGGTGAGCGCCCTCCACGCCGACCCGACATCCTTAGAGGCCCGCTCGATAGCGGACCGTATTCTAGCAACGACGCGCTGGCACCTCCCGGACATCACCCTCGACCACCACGCGCCCATCGACCACCTGGAATTTGCTCCACCCACGGCGCTGTGGGTCAGCCTATCGGGCGACGCCAACACCACCGTGCGCTGGAACCTTCAATCCCTCCTCATCGAACAAGTCTTATTTCCGATTTTAGCACCGGCGACCCGCAGCATGGTCTTCGATCCGACCCACCATGCCGTCGTCATTGAACGCGCTGGGACGAGCCTGCTCTGCGACGCCCAAACCCTCAAACCCATTCGCAACCTCGGCCCGCTGCCACCGTTTGTCACCCCAGCCGCAGCCATCGCTTTCACCACCGATGGATTGTTACTCGCCCACCCCACCGGCCCACCTCTGACCTGGCAGCTACGCGACACCGCCAGCGGCGAGCTCATCCGCTCCGCCGAACCCGCCGACCAAGGCGCTCCGCCCCCACTCGCCGCCTATTTGGACCACCACGCACTGCGCGTCCTACGGACCGACGCGAGTCTGTTTGAGATGCCGGTTTCGCCCGTGCAACCCATCACCGTCGCCGCCCGACCGGGCACCCCGCTCACCCTGCTCCACGCCCAGTTTGCTGCCCATGGCGACTCCGCTCTCACCCTCACCGACCGCGGCCCGCATCTCTGCCCAGCCCCATTGCGGATCTCTCTGGGTGGCCCCCCCGATGCCTCGCTCGAACCGAGCTCTCTACTAGAACGCCAACCATGGAGCCGCCACCCGTCGATCTGGACTGGCCTACTGCGCGCCCCGGAACACCCGCTCCTCCAAGTCGAGGACCACATCGTGCGCATCCGAGCCTCCCAGCACGCACCACTGCTCGCCGCATCAGCCGTCACCGCCGTAGCTGCCTCCGGCAATCAAATCGCCATCGGCGAGGCCAACGGCACCCTCACTATCTATCGCACATTGCCGATCCCATTAATGACGCCCACCTCCTCACCTCCTGCCGCCGCCGACCCCAATTCGCTGACCGCCCTGGACCACCTCACCACCGCCCTAACTGGCGTGCTCATCGACCCCACCAGCCGACAGTTCGCCCGCGCCACGCCCCCTCAACGCGAGCAGGCGTTCAACGCCTGCAACTTCACCGCACTGCGCGGACTCTTCCCCACCCTCGATTTCAGCCCGACGATCGCGGCCCTGCCATCGATCGCCACTCGCACCTCCTCTCCCGAGGCACTGCGCCCGCTCACCGAGCGCCTGGCACGCGCGGCCGCGCCGACCTCATCCGCGCGCCAAGCGCTCGAACCGATCTTTGAATCCGGCGATGACACCGCCGTCATCGCTGCCATCCGCGCCTCTGGCAGCCGTGGTGCCAGTGCCGCCAGCGCCCTCGAACTCGCGCTGGCCTCAAGCCACCCGGCATGGATTATAGCCAGCCTCGCCCAAGCAGTTGACCTACCACCTTTATTGCGCCACCTCGCAGAGTCCAGAATCGCTTGGCTTCAAGACCGCAAGGCCGACGCCCTCGCCCAATGGCCCGTCGTCTTCCCCGACTACCATGAAATGAGACTGCAGCAAGACTGGGACGGCTGGGAACAAGCGGATTTCAGCCAAGCCATGGAAAACCTCCACCTCTGCATGAACGCGGAACTCGACGCCATCAAGGTGCCAGCCAACCCAACACCTGCACAACGCCAAGCCGTCGCCGACCGCCTCGGCGATCCCGCCACCCTCAAAACCGTTGGCCGAGACCGCTTCGCCGAGGCATGCCTCCATGCCGCCCTCGCCATGGCCGCCTTCAAGGACGCAAAGGAAACCACCTTCACCCTAGCGGCTCGCGCACGCGAACTCGGTGCCCCACCCGCTCCCTGCCTACGTGCCGAAGCCATTGCCCTCACCGCCCTCGGCGACTATCAGCACGCCCACGACCGCTGGATCTCCCTCATCACCGATAACCCCCTCGATACCCAGCAACCCGGCGACTACGCCGAGGCAGCCTACACCGCATTTGAAAATTCCAACCCGCACCAAGCAATGGCGATTCTAACTACCGGCCTGCACCGCTTCCCTAACGACTCGAACTTCGCCTTGCGCGCCGGCTGGGTCGCACTGCTCACCGGCAATGCCGAACGCGCCTATCGGTTTCTACTCGCTGGAAGGCAAATCGGTTATCCTGCCGCCAAGCTCGAAAATGCTACCGCGCTGTTAGCCATCGCTGCTGCGCAAACCGGTGCCGCCGAGGATGCCGCGGCCTTCTATCAAGACTTGATCCGCCTCGACGACGATTGGCGCAAACCGACCACCCTTGAGTCCCTCGAATGGCCCGAGGAACTCAAGGCGTCACTGCGCCAAGTCGCGTGGTAACCCGTATCACGGCCTAAGCATGCAGCAGTCTGCTCCTAGTTGCGCGTCGCCCTAAGCCGCGCGAACAAACGACCCCCACTGGCATTGGCCGCCGGGATATGCACCGTCACACGACCCACCGTCGGTGCGTCGATCTCCACCGTGGGAGCGTCGCCGTTCGGCCCAGTGGCGGCGACCACCAACCGGTGCGTAAGCGCGCCGGGCTCGGCCCCCCATTCCACCTCCAACTCGGCTTCCGACGGGTTAGTCACGGCCCGAGCAAACACCATGGTTAGAC
>JAYSPI010000048.1:0-7130 GCA_043722215.1 Prosthecobacter sp. | reverse complement strand
CCGAGCCCGAAGCTCTGGTCGCCGACCAGCCCGTTTCTCTACGACCTGGCGATCACGGTTTCCAACGGCGCGACTCAACTCGACAGCGTGGGCAGCTATTTTGGGATGCGGAAAATCAGCCTCGGCACCTCCAATGGGTTTGTGAAAATGTTACTCAACAACCAGTTCACTTTCCAATACGGTCCGTTAGATCAAGGTTTTTGGCCGGACGGCATTTACACCGCGCCGACCGACGACGCGCTCAAGAGTGATATCGAACAAGCAAAAATTTTGGGCTGCAACATGATCCGCAAGCATATCAAGGTGGAGTCCGCCCGCTGGTATTACTGGGCGGATAAGTTAGGAATGCTGGTCTGGCAGGATATGCCGAGTTGCAATTCCTACACCAGCACGCCTCAGACTATTGATACCACTCAGTTTAAAACTGAGCTCACGCGGATGGTCGAGTCGCATTGGAATAGTCCATCGATCATCAGTTGGGTGATTTTCAACGAAGGCCAAGGACAACATGATACGGAGACACTCGTCGCAGATGTGAAAGCGCGCGACCCATCCCGCTTGGTCAACCAAGCCAGTGGCTACGGTGATGTCGGCGTCGGAGATATTTTAGACTATCATCACTACACGGACCCCGTTTGCCCGGCGAGTGCGACGCGGGCAGTCGTCTGCGGCGAATACGGTGGACTCGGCCTTCCCGTTACGAATCACATTTGGGGAGTCGGATTTGCCTATACGACCATGGCGGATAGTAATGCTCTCACCACCAAGTTCGAGGAGATGAGTTTGCAGTTGTCGGATTTTGCTGCGAACAGCGGCTTGAGCGCCGCAGTTTACACTCAAATCACCGACGTCGAGTCCGAGTTGAATGGGTTTCTGACCTACGACCGCCAAGTCCGCAAGCCGGACGCCGATCGGATCCGCGCCTCGATCGCCCAGGTCGGCAGCGGGAGTCCCGCCCTGATGCTAAGCTCGCAGACGGTCGCTCAAACGTGGAAATACACGACCGCCAACCCGGCGAGCGATTGGTTCACTTCGGGCTTTAGCGACACGGCGTGGACGAGCGGCTCGGGCGCATTCGGCACAATCGGCACCCACGGCACGACGTGGAACACTTCCGACATTTGGCTGCGCCGCACCTTCAATCCCGGCACGCTCACAGCGGCGCAGTTGCCCAACCTCCGCTTCTCGGTTTTCCACGACGAGGATACGGAAATCTATATCAATGGCGTGCTGGCCGCGACTCTCGGTGGCTATAACTCGAACTATGCGTTCTTCGCCCTCACAACGGCTGGACAAAATGCCATTGTATCGAACGCCACCAACGTCATTGCCGTGCACTGCCATCAGACCAGTGGCGGCCAATTCATCGACGTCGGCTTGAGCTTGCTGCAAGGCGGTGTGGTGCTGCCACCACGACCTGTGCCGCTCCAGCCCACCAGTTTGGTCATAAAAAATGGCCAGTTCGGCCCGTCGTTAGGGTGGGCGTCAGTAGCCAACGCGACGACCTACCAAATCAAACGCTCCCTCACCAGCGGCGGCCCCTACACCAACAAAGTGCTCACCTCGCCGATCAATGGCGTGATCGACACGAGCGTCACGAATGGCACGACCTATTACTATGTCGTCTCAGCGGTGAATGCCACCGGAGAAAGCGCGGTTTCGCCGGAAATTGCGGTATCGGCCGTCATCATGCCGCCACCGCCAGTGCCGCCACCGAGTTTAAGCGCGTGGTTCAAGGCGGAGGCGCTGAGCGGTTTTGCTAACGGCGATTTGGTTGGCACTTGGATAGATTCCTCCGGTAAGGGCAACCATGCTACGCAGAGTGTCGTCACTCCGAAGCCAAGCTATCTCAGCTCCGCGATCAACGGTCGGCCAGCAGTTCATTTCAATGCCGCTGAAAGTGACTGCCTCTCGTTCACCCGACCGGTGAAGGATGACTTTGCGATCTTTTGTGTCTTTCGCAGCAGTCAGGGAATCGGCACTGGCACGAACTTCTACAACGGCGCGGGTTTGGTGAGTGGCGAGATGTCAGGCGTGACCAATGATTTTGGCCTCAGCCTAAACGCCAATGGGAAACTCTTGGCCGGCAGTGGAAGTCCAGAGACCAGCATCGCCTCGACCGGTTCCACCTACAACAATGGGTCAGCCCACGTCGCGGTGTTCAAGCGAACGAAAGCCACCGGCCTGCTAGAACTATTCGCCGATGGAATCTCGCAAGGCACAGCGACCGGTGGAATCCAGTCATTGACCGCTCCGCCCAATTTGTTTCTCGGGTCTCATCCTGTTTTGAATAACTATCTTACCGGTGATATCGCCGAGGTTAAAATTTACGATGGAATCATGAGCGATGCCGACCGCGACGCAGTGAGCAGTGCCCTCGCCTTCAAATACGGGCTGGCCGCCGCTGTCCTCCCCCGGCCGCCCACGGATTTCGGGGTTGTCGTCGGCAATCATCAAGCGTCCTTGAGTTGGTCGCCACTTATCGAAGCTAACACCTATATTGTGAGCGGATCTGCTACCGTCGATGGCCCATTCACTCCGATCGCACAGAACCTCACGACGACCAGTTTTGTCGATCTCACCGCCATTCCCGGCCAAACCAAATACTATCGGGTGCAGGCGTATAACGAATCAGGAACCGGCATAGGCACGAGCGTCATCGGCGTTCTCGTCCCCATGCCAACCGTCGATATCAGCGTCAGCACCAGCACGGTGACCATCCACTGGCCAGCCTGGGCCAGCGATTGGACTCTCAACTCGTCACCTGACCTATTCTCCACTCCTTGGTCTCCGGTAGTCGCCACGCCCGTTAACTATGCCGGCACCCTGGAAGTGATCCTCCCCCGCGATTCTAGCAAAAAGTTTTTCCGCTTGGCGTGCCCAGCCCAGTGAACCCCACCCCAGATTGGTGAGGCACAGGCGTCAGCACTCGCCTCTGCGCGCGGGATGAATGAGGATTTCATCATCCCGCCGCTCACATTCATCACCCGACGGCAGCGGTGGTCGCACCCCCCGCATCAAGGGTCAGACAAATCATCCAATCCCGGAGTCGGCACTAGCAGGACGCCGCCCAGCACTGAGACGCGCAGGCATTTCCTGCTCCGACGCGCGGCGGTCGTGCTTTGCGGTTGACAGGCTGGCGCATGCTCGGCCAATTTGAACATCCCTTAACGACCGCATCCTAACCGGTCGTCCAAGCGGTTAAGTCGTTAGATTAAAACCACTATCACCCACCCATGAGCAATCCAAGTCCACTCCCGTCCTACATCGCCGGCGCGGTGCCCAATTCGCAGTGCAACCGTGCCCCCTGGTATAAAAACACGGCACCAACGTACGCGGGAATTTTCTTGTGGTTCGTCTTCTGGCAGGACGCCGTGAGCGCACCTAACCAAGGTGGTTTGCTCTCGTGCGGTGTCGCTTGGGCGTTACTAAGTCTGGTCATCGCGGCATTCGTTTGCCACTTCCTGTTCTACATGGTGCCGGGGATGTTGGGGATGAAAACCGGGCTACCACTCTATCTGGTAGGCACCTCGTTGTTTGGCGCGCAAGGCGGCTTCATCCTGCCCGGATTCCTGATGGGCGTGCTCCAATTCGGCTGGCTCGGAGTGAACATCTATTTCTCGTCCGCCCTGATCGGCATGTTCTGCTTACCGGATGCCAAAATCAACCCGATGGATTTCGCCACGATTCCCGTAGCAGTGAAAGGGATCATGGTCGTGTGGGGTGTGTTAGCCGCCTTCGTCGGACTCAAAGGGATTCAATATGTTGCCAAGGTTGCGACCTATCTACCGCTCATCCCGTTGGCGGTGCTGTTGATTTTACTCGCCAAGACCGCTAGCGGCATCGGCAGTTTCGACCCGAAGGCATTCATCGCACTCAGTGCCCAGGCCGCCCCGAAGGCCCCAACCGCGCTGGACCATTTTGGCGTGTTGGCCGTCATGCTCACCTTCGTGGTTGGATTCTTTGCCACCGCTGGTGCCGCAGGAGCCGACTTCGGCACCAACAGCCGGGGCAAGAGCGATGTCTCGGTGGGCGGTCTCGTGGGCGTAGCGCTAGCCATCATCCTCACCGCCGGAATTGCCATGCTAATCGTGGCAGGCACCTACGGCAGCCCCGAATTAAGCCAAGCCGCCGTGGCGAGTGCGGCGGGCAAAGGTGGCTTAATCCTTCAAGCCCCAGGATTGATGGACGTGATCATGGGCAAGCAAACGGCGGGCATCATGATGCTGCTCCTGGCCATCGCGGCGTTTCCTGCGGCCTGCTTCTCGTCGTTCATCGCCGCAAATAGCTTCAAGACGACACTCTCGGGAGTGCCACCATTCATCTCGGTGGGCATCGGAGCGGCGGTCAGCATCCTGCTCGCCGTTACCGGCATGGCCGGCAAAGCGATCATTGTTTTCCAAATCATCGGCGCATCGTTTGGCCCGATCCTGGGTGCCATGCTGGTCGAATACCTGATCAACGGCTGCAAGTGGAGCGGCCCACGCGCCGGCTTCAACCCAGCGGGTTGGATTGCTTGGGCCGTTGGATTCCTAGTCGGCATCTTGCCGATTCTGCACGCCAAGGCACCCCAATTTCCGGACGTGCCAGCCGCCCCGATCGCCGCATTCATCGTCGGTGCTCTGATCTATGGCGTCCTGGCAAAACTCGGCCTGCAATCGCCTCTCGTCCCTCTGCCCGCAGCACTTGCCAACACCACCAAGTAAGTTAGCGTCACACCTGATTCTCGCAACCCGCCATGCCGACCGTCGGCTGGCGGGTTGTTTTCATCTTACGGGACCGGCAGCACGCCACTCGTCCTGCCGCAACCGTCCCGCATGTCGCCACCGCCCGATTTCACCGCCCCTCCACGCAAGTGGTTGATCCGCATTGCCGAGGTTTTCACTGACAGCGAGGCAGATATTCTGCACGTCCTGGGGGCGACCCCCGTGAAAAAACTCGGTAGCGAATATCTACTCATCGGGCTTGATGACCCTGCTAGGCTGCGCGCCTCTGCGGCAGCCAAATTTGTGCGTTGGAACCTGCCGCTCCACCACAGTTGGCCATGCAATCCAGCGGCGATTCCCGGCTTCATCGAAAAGGCGGCCCAGGCATTGTGGCGAAAGTTTGGAGACACTCCAGCGCAAGCGATTCTGGTTGGAGCACTCGATCCCGGCGGCGCCAACCGCTACTACCGGTCGCTCGCATCGAATCTGCGTGGTCGCACGCTCCAACTCTTTCCGCCAGCAGTGGGCGCGCTTCGGGATGCGGAGACGCAGGCCAGCGACGCACCCACTCTGTTCTGCTTGGTCGGCCCAGAAGGACTGTTCTGCGGCCTACAGAGCCCCGCCGATTGCAATGGCTTCTATCCTGGCGGCACCAAATTCATCCGCCAAAACACCCCCGGCACCATCAGCCGCGCCGGTGCCAAGATCGCCGAGGCTCTCCACCACCTCCAACTCCACCGCCCGCCGCCGCCTTTAGGTAGCCACTGGCTAGAGCTCGGAGCCAGCCCGGGCGGAATGACCGCCGAGTTGCTAGATCGCGGCTACCGGGTCACCGCCGTGGACCGCGCGCCGCTGGACGCACGCCTAGCAGGCCGCCGTGGATTGCGAGCGGTGGTGGCAGATGCGGCGACATTGCAACCAGAGTCTGGAACGAAATACGATGCGCTACTCTCGGATATGAACGGTGACCCGCTCGAATCGATCACCCAAGTCATCCGCCTCGCTCGCCACCTCCGACCTGGCGGACTGGTCGTTTTCACACTCAAACTTCCCGGCGTCGCCTCGTTCGATGATACCAACGCGGTGGAAATATCTGTGGTGGAAACTGCGGGAGCGGCCGGCTTGCGCGTGCTCGCGCGTACCCACCTCACCTACAACCGGCACGAATTCACCTTGTTTTTCCAGGCCCCTGCGCCTGCCACCAGCCCCCCAAAATTCCTGTAAGATGGCTAGTCGCACGACGTATCAAGCATCATGAAAAGCTCTCTGCTCCCAATTTTCCTGGCCTCCATGACGGCGCTGACCCCATTCGCCCAGGCCATCGAGGGAGACCCCTACGCCAACGAATCCCCGACCCAACGCGACGCCCGCATGGCTTGGTGGCGCGAGGCCAAGTTTGGCATGTTCGTCCACTGGGGGATCTATGCCGTACCCGCTGGCATCTACGACGGTAAGCCGATCAACGACATCGGCGAATGGATCATGTTCAACGGCAAAATCCCGGTGAATCGCTACCGCGCATATGCAAAAGATTTCAACCCAGTGAAATACGATCCCGCCGCCTGGGCTTGCTTGGCCAAGGATGCGGGCATGCGATACCTCATCATCACCGCCAAACACCACGATGGATTTACCTTGTTTCCTACCGCCGTGAGCAAATGGAACGTCGTCGATGCCACCCCATGGAAACGCGACCTGATCGCACCGCTGGCCGCAGCCACCCGCGCCCAGGGCCTGAAATTCGGACTCTATTATTCCCAAGCGCAAGACTGGAACAACCCGGGCGGCGCGAAGCTGCAATTACCCGATGGCGACGGCTGGGACGACGCCCAGAAAGGCAGCTTCGATTCGTACATCGATGAAATTGCCGTGCCCCAGGTGCGTGAAATCCTCACCCGCTACCAACCCGACGTCCTGTGGTGGGACACGCCCTGGCTGATGACCGCACCACGAGCCTCCAAAATCGCCGCCCTGCTTCCCTTGCGGCCCGGCATTATCCACAACAACCGCCTCGGTGGCGGTTGCAGCGGCGACACCGAGACTCCCGAGCAAAAAATCCCGGCGACCGGATTTCCTGGCCGCGACTGGGAAACCTGCATGACAATGAACGACACCTGGGGGTTCAAAAGCGACGACCACAACTGGAAGTCCCTGACCACCCTCATCACCAACCTCGTCGATATCGTCAGCAAGGGCGGCAACTACCTGCTCAACGTCGGCCCGACGTCCGAGGGCGTGGTCCCGCAACCGAGCCAGGACAACCTCCGCGCGGTCGGCGAATGGCTCAAGGTCAACGGCGAGGCCATCTACGGCGCGGGCCGCTCGCCGTTTGGCGAGGAGTTTGGCGACTACGCCGCGAACCAAAAGGGCCTGGACGGCAAGCCGCTCTTCCTCGCTCGCACCGACTGGCGCTGCACGACGAAG
>JAYSPI010000047.1:0-2913 GCA_043722215.1 Prosthecobacter sp. | reverse complement strand
GTTGAGCGCATCGAAGAAGATCGGCAGGAAGAAATGGATCGAGCCGGCGAGACCCACCCCCAGCGGGCCGCCGCTGGGGCGGCCTGCGTTACGGCTTCGGTCGCTATCGCTCCCTGCGCCTCCACTGCGTCCGCCCCTGCGGAAAAGCTTGTCAAAACCACCCCAAAAAACCAAAATCAAAGCAAGCGCCGGGTGTCATGAATCCTGGCGAAACGACTCACCCCCTCCGGTGTCATTTATCATTGGCGCAATACGGAACCATTTGACGGCATCTAATTTCCAGCACGCGGAAACCGCTCGCTCGCACCGCAATCATCCACTCCCGCGCGGCACTTGGATCGCCGGTCGAGTGGTGGTGGCCTCACGAGGAGTTCTTGCTCTCCGGGCTTGCTCTGCGGCGATTCCCGGGCATGCTTCGCCGCGTTGTGAGTTCCATACCGGTCGAGCCATCGTTGGAGGTCTTCGTCGAACTGGCGAAGCAGGGCAATGTCGTGCCTGTTTACACCCAGCTAGCGGCCGATTTCGAGACTCCCCTCTCGGCCTTTCTCAAGTTGCACGATCGTTGCCACTCGTTCCTTCTGGAAAGCGCGGAAAGCACCGACAAGGGCGGCCGCTGGTCGATTGTCGGCAGTGGCCCGCGGTTAGTATTCGAAGCGCGCGACAAGGAAATCACCATCCGCGAGGGGACGAAAACCCGCACCTTCACCGCCTCCACCGATGTATTAGCCGCACTCGAGCATGAGATGGCGGCCTACAAACCCGTCACCCACGGCTCGTTGCCCCTGTTTTCGGGCGGCATGGTCGGCTACCTCTCGTATGATGCCGTCCGCCAATTCGAGCCCTCGCTCGGGCCGCCGCCGCCTGACCCGTTAGGCATTCCAGACGCACTGTTCGTTCTAGCTGATACGCTGCTCGTATTTGACCACCGACTGCGGCGCCTACAAGTAGTAGCCAATGCCTTCCTGGATGAATACGCGACGCCAGAGGATGCGCATGCCGTGGCGCGCGCCAAAATCGCCGCCATCGTCGAAATCCTCAACCGCCCACTGCATGTACCCGCCCTCAACGGCTTGGTCGTCGTCGAACCGGTGGCGGCCACCAGCAATACGACCCAGGCCGAATACGAGGCCATCGTGCGCGCCGGCAAGGAATTCATCTCTGCGGGCGACATCTTCCAATTCGTCCCCAGCCAGCGGTTTGAAACCGCCTTTGATCGCCCTCCGGTCGATCTCTATCGGGCACTGCGCTTAGTGAATCCATCGCCCTACATGTTTCTCCTCGAGTTCGGCGATTTTGCCCTCGTGGGTAGCTCACCCGAAGTCCACGTCCGCTCGATCCACGGCCGCATCGATATCCGCCCAATCGCCGGCACCCGCTGGCGGGGCGCAACTCCAGCCGAGGACGACGCCCTAGCCGCCGATTTGTTAGCCGACCCCAAAGAGTGCGCCGAACACCTCATGCTCGTCGATCTGGCACGCAATGACGTCGGTCGCATCGCCAAACATGGTGCAGTTAAAGTCGACGATTTCATGATCGTCGAGCGCTACAGCCACGTGATGCACATCGTTTCCAATGTTTCGGGTGAGCTCGATCCGACGCACAGCGCGTATGATGTCCTGCGCGCAACCTTCCCAGCGGGCACCGTCAGCGGCGCACCCAAGATCCGCGCCATGCAAATCATCAATTCATTAGAAAAAAACAAACGCTGCGCCTATGCTGGTGCCGTCGGATATTTCGGTTTCGACGGATCCCACGACTCCTGCATCACCCTGCGCACCTGCCTCCTCAAGGGCGGCAAAGCCTACGTCCAGGCCGGGGCCGGCGTGGTGGCCGACTCGAACCCCACTTACGAATACGAGGAAACCCTCAACAAGGCCAAAGGCATGCTCCGCGCCATCGCCCTGGCTCGCACGCTCGGGTAATCCTTCGTCAATCCCCCATCCGCTCCGCCGATGCTCCTCATCCTCGATAACTACGATTCCTTCACCTACAACCTCGTCCAATATTTTGGCGAACTCGGCGCGGAGATGAAGATTTTCCGCAACGACATGATCACCGTGGAGGAAATCATGGCACTCAACCCCACCCACATCTGCATCTCCCCCGGCCCATGCACACCTAACGAGGCCGGAATTTCCTGCGAGCTCATCCGCCGACTCGGTGCCACCACCCCGATTCTCGGCGTTTGCCTCGGCCACCAAGCCATCGGTCAAGTCTATGGCGGCGACGTCGTGCGCGCCGACCGACTGATGCACGGAAAAACCTCGCCGATCCACCACGCGAGCCAAAGCATTTTCGCCGACGTACCTAGCCCGTTCGTGGCCACCCGCTACCACTCGCTCATCGTCAGACGCGCGACCCTGCCAGCGTGCCTCACTATCACCGCTTGGACCGAGGAAGGTGAAATCATGGGCCTCATGCACCAATCCCACCCGGTCCACGGCGTCCAGTTCCACCCAGAGTCAATCCTCACCCACCACGGAAAACTCCTCCTCCAAAACTTTTTAAAGCTTTAGGCATCCGCCGAGGCCACGTCCTGCCATTCCGCTTGCCCTCACGGAACGGTGCTTTAGCATCCGCCGCTTTCCCAAGCACCGCCGATGATGAACCGCCTCTTCGTTGAAAAAAAAGCCGCCCACAATGCCGAGGCGCGCCACCTCCTGCACGACCTCCGCGAATCGCTCGGCCTGCCTGGCCTGCACCACCTCCGCATCGCGCATCGCTACGATATTGCGGGCCTCACCGCGGCCGAATTCAGCCAAGCCGCAACCGCGATTTTGTCAGAACCGCAGGTCGATGATATCGCCCAGCAACTGACGCTTGCGCCCAACGAGACCGCCTTTGCCGTCGAGTATTTACCCGGCCAGTTCGACCAACGCGCCGATTCTGCCGCGCAGTGCGTCCAGATCCTCA
>JAYSPI010000046.1:0-12278 GCA_043722215.1 Prosthecobacter sp. | reverse complement strand
TTGCGGATAACGGATTTGGCGGTTTTCGATAGGGGGTTCCCGAATTGACGGCTCAGCTTGGTGTGGATACGGTGCTTCATAGCCCGCCGACCGTGACGTGCCCTCTCTTCCAACACGATGACAGAGCCACCCATGCGTTACTGCCTAACACCCGCGACACATCGCCGCAGAGCGGCTTAGTTCAACAAGACGCTCCATCCAACGGCGGGCAACGTCCCTCATTCGCTGCGCTCTGGACCGGATAACGGGTCAGACAAATTATCACGATCAAAAACCTAAACGCCGACCGCGCTGGCCTGCCGCGCGACGGGCAAGCGCCTTATCACCGTCGCTGCGACGCGCTTCGCGCGCTACTCCTGCTCTTCGACGTTTCACCCGCCGTCACTTGCTGAAATGATTGATTAACCAACCCATGAGCAGCACCTGCGGGGTGGAAATGAGCGGCAGGGCGAGTGTCGCCCTCCACGACCGGGTGGTGGCCCGCAGGCTGACGATTTCAGTGTAATCGGTCGCCGCGCCGGACATCAGGAAAACAAACGCGTTCCCCGGCGCATGAGCTCGGGTCAGAAAATCTGCTGCTATCGGTGAGGACCCGCACGAACAGACCTCTAGCAGGGTGGTGGCTAACAAGGTGAGAAACATGCCCGCTGTGCTCGGCCCAAAGTATTGTTGAAATGCCACCTCCGGCACGAATGCACGGATCGCGCCGGTCAGCACGAACCCGAACAGGATCCAGCGCAGGACCATCCGCGAGCCTGATAGCCCCTCGCGGCCAAGGCGAGCATAGTTGGCGGCTCCCGGCTTGAGCGACCTTAGCACGCCAGTGAGCGCCGGCCCGACGCGATAACCCGTGGGTAGAGCCAGTGTGTTTGGGTTGCCGGGGATTTTACCGGCGGTGACCAACCGGTCGGCTAACCAGCCGGTGGCGAGCGCCACCACCATCGACAGGACTATAAATAATAACATCCACCCCCAACCAATCAGAGCTGCTAGAATCAACGTCAACGACAGCGAGTTCCACGGGCTGGCAATTAGAAACGCGAGCGTCTGGCCAAGCGAGGCACCCCGCTGGTAGAGGCGCATCCCAACTAGCAAAATACCGTGGTTGCACATGTCAAGAACCACCCCGGCTCCCACCGCGCGGCATAACCCGCCCAGCGAGCCCCCACGCCCGAGCAGTGAGCAGACCAATTCCGCCGGGAATCGACCGATCACGGCTACGGCCACAATTCCGAAGAGCACCCCCCACCACGCCCGCGCCAGCAGTTCATAACACGTGTGCCCAAATTCATGGAGCCACCCCGGTGCCCCAGGAATCGTCAAATGCACACCCACTCCGACTAAAAATACGATCATCGAACCCCATAGCAATATATCCGGCCGCCGCGATTGGCCGCCGCCGCAGCATCCCCCAGTGGCCGCTGGCGGTTTCGGCAGGCCGCCCCCACCGCCGACCGGGAGCGGGGACAGGTTCAGCAGCGCACGTCTCAGAGCACGGCGTTGGCGGTCAGCATCGGGCGGTGGCGTGGAACAACAATCAGACATGCTTGTAGACCGGAGCGTAATGCGCAATGCGCCCGCTGTCCATTCTTGCTAGGACGCTCCCTCGGCAACCAGAGGTCCCTGCCGATGCGCAATGCAATTCGATCAATCGTCTTGTGCGCTCGCATTCCGCCTTGCCGTGCCGCGCCAGATGGCGTTTCCTCCCCGCGCATGTCATCACTCCCAACCGCTGACCTCCTGGCGCTCGATACGGACGGCCTTAAAAGCCGCCTATCGAAACTCAGGAGGTACCTTTGACGTTCCAACCCTCGAAAACCAAATCCATACTCTGGAGGAGGCCATGGGCGCACCCGAGTTCTGGAACGACTCGGATAAGGCAAAAACGATTAGCTCGAAAGCCGCAGGTTTGAAGAAAAAGCTGGAGGCGTTCCTGAAGTTAGAATCGCGGGTGGCCGACATCGACGAAGGCATTTCGTTGGCGAAGGAGTATGACGATGCGGATCTCGCCCGCGAGGCGCTCGACCATGCCAAGGGCTTGGAAAACGATATCCGCGCATACGAACTGCTCACCCTGCTCGACCAACCGAGCGATATTTCTCCATGCTTCCTAGTCATTTCTGCGGGCGCGGGCGGCACCGAAGCCTGCGACTGGGCGCAAATGCTCCACCGAATGTACACCCGATGGGCCGAACGAAAGGGCTACACCGTGGAAACGTTAGACTGGCAGGACGGAGATGAAGCCGGCCTGCGCACCGCAACCCTCAAAATCACTGGCGACTACGCCTATGGTTTCCTCAAAAACGAACGTGGCGTCCACCGCCTCGTGCGCATCTCACCGTTCGACTCAAATGCGAAGCGTCACACATCGTTCGCATCCATCGACGCAACCCCGGAAGTCTCTAAGGAAATCAACATCGAAATTAACGAAAAGGACATTGAAATCACCACCACCCGCTCCGGTGGCAAGGGCGGTCAAAATGTCAACAAGGTGGAAACCGCCGTCATCCTGCGCCACCTGCCCTCTGGCATCCTCATCCGCTCGACCGCCGCACGCACCCAGGGTCAAAATCGCGAACTCGCCTATCAGATCCTTAAAGCCAAGCTCTACACCATCGAGGAAGATAAACAAAAAGCCGAAGCCGACCGCGCCTACGGCGAAAAAGGCGACGTTTCATGGGGCAACCAGATTCGGTCCTACGTCTTCCAGCCCTATCAGAAAGTGCTCGACCTACGTACCGGCGAAGAATCCGGCAGCATTCAGGACGTCATGGATGGGGATCTCGACGGCTTCATTGAAGCCAAACTCCGCGGTAAAATCCGTGTCAAGGGTGCCAAGGACGAGGATGATTGAACGACCGAGTCCGCAGCCTAGGTGAGCGTGTTTCGCAGCGGCCAACCTAGCGGGCTCTATCAGTGATCAGCGGGGTGATGCTGGATTTTTTCCGATAGAATACAATCAACGCCACCATCACCAGCGCGATGATTAATGAAATCGTGTTGGTGATCATGAAGGCCCCGGCCACTTCGAGCCAGAACCATTGGTAGGTGGCATACACCTCCATGCAGCCGATTCCCAGCGCAATGATTGTAAAAGCCACCAAATCAAAACTCTCGACATTGCGGGTCCGCAGAATCTTGGCAATCTGAGGAATGTAACCGAGGGTCAGCAGAACTCCACCAAAAAGTTGCAGAAAATCAAAGAATCGGGCCATGCGCAGCGGGGGTGGGTGGGTGGTGAAATGAGGGAGTCATCCTCGATTACGTTCCGCCTCCTTGCCAGTCCAATCTGGTAGGGTTAGCACCCGCGCGCTCACCCGATCCCCTTGTTCAGATCCCTAATACACCAGAGAAGCCCAGCCGCCGCCGCTCCTTGGCCGCGCCACCGCCGCTCACCGTTCTTGCGCTGCTCCCCGAACCGGTCACGGCACAATCGAAAACCCTCATTGAAGTGGTCCCGCGAAACGGAGCCAGTGTCTTAGCGATGGAGCGGGAGGTTTCGGGAGTCTAGAAAGACGCCGAAACCAATGAAACGAGAACTAGCACATGCCGAAGTGGAGTTCCCTCCAAGACGCTCTCAATCGCCTGCCTGTCCGCCACGAAAGCTGGAGCGACGGCCCCCCCAAACCTGATTCCAGCAACCAACACCCGTTCAGCCACTCATTTTTTGACGGAGGAGAAGACTCTCCTCCGGTCGCACCGCGTCGCGACCTCCTCCACTCCTGCGAGCACTGCCCCCAACGCCCGACCGGGGAACAAGCAACAGGCGTGAACACCGGTGCGTTCGTCTCCCCGGCTGCCGCTCCCGCCCGGCTTCGCCAACCGCACCCGTGTCCACCCGGAATCGATCATACCCACACCCCGTCACCATAGATTAGTTTAGCCACTGGCCAGGTTTCCGGGGCCGCCTCAGTTCGGGGTGGTGGTGGCGGGCGGGGTAGGATATGCTGGCGCAGGATGAACGATCGGTTAGAAATTCTCTTACGGGACGGGACCTCCGTAATCGTCCGACCTCTATTAGAGGAAGATCGCCCCTTGGTGGCGGAGGCGTACCGTCTGCTATCGCCGGAGGCGAGGTATCAGCGGTTTTGGACGCGCACCGGGGAAATGTTAGGCGACACGATGTTGGACCGATTGATTGAGCAGAACCCTGAGAAGCACGTGACTTGGGCAATATTGGATCCGGCGCGGGAGTTTGCGGGCGTGGGAGGGGCAAGCTGGTGGCGCAATGCAGAGGATGTGGAGGAGGCGGAGATTTCGGCGATGGTGCTCGACGACGACCAGGGTCGCGGGATTGGAACGTTGTTATTGGCGGTGATGTGGTTGACAGCCGTGCGTGCTGGTTTGAAGCGCTTGGTGGGATACACGCTGGCCGAGAACCGTCGGGCAGCCAATTGGATGCGCGATTGCGGTGCCCATGGTGATTGGGACGGTTACAAGCTGGCGTTCCGCTGGGATCTCGACCGTCGTGAGGCATGGCCGGAAACTGCCGCCGCGGCAGACCTCGCGGCCTGGTTGGCAGAGCTTGCGCCGCAGATTCTTTGAGAATTGAAGAGACAGATTGCGCGCTGGGAGGTTTTAAGCGACAACACGTCTGCCACCCATGACCGAGTTTTTGATTGAACCTGCCCGCCGCACCGGATGCGAGGACATCCCAGCGCTTACCCAGGTGCTGCAAGCGGCAGCGCAACGCCAGCGGTCGCCCATTGATGATATTTTAGACGCGGAGTTGGTGGATGAAGAGCGGTACTTGCGGGAGTTGGCGATGGATCTCGACATGGAATGGCTGGCGAGCATTCCGGTGGCGGAGGTGCCGCTGCCACTGCGAGAGGCGTGTGGGCCGCGGATTGCACTGCGGCACCGATTGCTGCCCGTCGCCATCACCGGTGAGGGCGATCAAAAACGCCTGCAGCTCGCGACCTTTGATCCGTTCAACTTGGTCGCTCGACAGGCCGCCGCACAGGAACTCGCTCTGCCCATCGATTGGTGCATGGCCTCGCGTAAGCGCCTCCATGAAGCCCTGCGCCGACTCTACGGGGTGGGGGCCGATACATTCGAACAAATCTTGGAAGGTCGTGACTTTGATTATGATCACATTGAAGCGGGCGACGACGAAGCCAACGTGATTGACCAGGATGACGACGAGGAGGCGAGTGTGGTCAAATTTGTCAACCAGATCATCCGTGAGGCGCTCGACCAGCGAGCGACCGATATTCACGTTGAGCCGTTGAGCACGAATCTGCGGATACGCTATCGGATTGACGGGCGGCTGATCGAGATAGCGGTGCCCGAAAACATCAAGGCGCTGCAAAGCTCGGTCATCGCACGCTTGAAGATCATGGCGCGGCTCGATATCGCCGAGCGACGGGTGCCCCAAGACGGCCGCATCAATTTGCAGTTTGAAGGGGCGACCATCGACGTGCGGGTCGCGACGGTGCCCACCGTGGAAGGCGAGAGCGTTTCGTTGAGATTGCTCAACCAGGAAAAATTCAACATCGCCAAGCTGAGGATGGAGTCCTTCGTGTTGAAAAAGATTGAATCGCTGCTCCATCTGCCCAACGGCATCATCCTCATCACCGGGCCCACCGGTTCCGGGAAGTCGACCAGCCTGTATTCGTTTCTTAGCGAGGTCAATCACCCGGAGCGGCGGATTGTGACGGTCGAGGACCCGGTGGAAAACAAGCTCACCGGGGTGATGCAGATCGCAGTGAAGAACGAGATCGGGCTGACATTTGCCACCGCCCTGCGCTCGATATTGCGGGCTGACCCAAACATCGTGATGATCGGGGAAATCCGCGATTTGGAGACAGCCGAGATTGCGATTCGGGCGTCACTCACTGGGCATTTGGTATTTTCCACGTTGCACACCAACGACGCGCTGGGCGGCATCAGCCGACTCGTGGACATGGGCGTGGAACCCTTCCTCGTCTCCGCCGCAGTGCGCGCATTCCTCGCCCAGCGACTGGTCCGCCAACTCTGCCCGCACTGCAAAGTCGCGCGCGAGGTCACCGAGCAAAACCGTCGTGATTTGGGGATTCCGCAACAGATTCCCGGCCAGGCGTATGCACCGAATGGCTGTGATCGCTGCCGGGGAACTGGCTTTTCCGGCCGCCTCGCAATTTACGAGATCATCCTGCTGACCCACCCGATGCAGGAGTTGATCGCCCACCGTGCGCAAGCGGCAGAACTGCGGGTCCAGGCGCTGCGCGACGGCTACGTACCGATGCGCGAATATGGGTGGCATAAGGTCATGAAGGGTGAAACCACCATCGAGGAAGTCATCTCAGTCACCGCCTCCGAAATCGGCGGCAGTGACTGAGCGCGCATACCAAACGCTGAAACTTTAATTCCTCCATGCCACTTTTTGCATACAAGGCGCTAGCGACTAACGGGTCGATCGCCACCGGCGAACTTGACGCAGCGGACCGTCCGGAGGCGCTGCGGATGTTGGATCGCAAGGGCCTGCAGCCGGTGCATCTCAAGGAATCCGCCGCCCCGCTCGCTAAAAAAACCCCCGCCGGCAAGGCCAAAACCGACGGTCGTCTGCGGGCAGTGCCCGGGCCGGAGGTCAAGGAGTCAGGCATTCCTGAAGGTCAGATCAAGTTAAAACGCCAGGAAGTGGTCTTGTTCACCGAAGAACTATCAGACATGTTAGGAGCAGGCTTACAGTTAGAGCCGGCACTCAAGTCGATGGAAAACCGCCAGGAGTTAGGCAACCTCAAGGCGGTCTCATACAAAATCCGGCAAATCGTCCGCGACGGGGTAAACTTCTCGGTGGCGCTTAAAAAAGTGAGTCCGAGTTTTGGGCCGCTCTATTGTTCGTTGGCGGCGGCGGGCGAGGCATCGGGCGCGCTCGACACGATCTTGAAGCGCCAGGCGCACTACCTCAAGACGCTCGCTGAACTGCAGGCGCGCCTGATCCTCGCGATGATCTACCCGGCATTTTTGATTTTGGCAGGGCTAGGCGTCTCGATTGTATTCGTCACGGTGCTGATTCCGCAGCTCACCGCGCTCATCCAGAGCAGTGGCGGGAAGATGCCGTTAGGTGCGGCGATCCTAGTGGTCGTTGCCGATTTTCTGGCAAAGTGGTGGATTGTGGTGGTGCTGGTCATGGCGGGTGCGGCGATGACCTTTAAATTTTGGATCGACAACGAAGCGAACCAACCCACGTGGGACCGACTCAAGCTCCGTCTGCCACTCATCGGTCGCATTATATCAAGCCGGTTTTACGTTCAGTTTCTCGAAACCATGGCGAATCTCGTCAGCAACGGCCTACCGCTACTGCGCGCGCTGGAGTTGTCGCGCGATGCCACTCAGAATCTATCGCTGCGGGCCGACCTCAACCAAGTGATCGACCAGGTGGGTGACGGGCGGTCGTTCTCGAAGGCGCTGATCCGCAATGGTTCGTTTCCGCCCCTGCTCATCGACATGATTTCGGTGGGCGAACAAACCGGGAAAATCGACCAATCGTTGCGGCGCGCTGCCGAGCGCTATGACAAGGAGCTCGACAAGGATCTCCAGCGCATCATGGCCTTGGTGATGCCCATCGTACTCATCATCATGGCGGGCCTCATCGGCACCATGGCCTATCTGATGATCACCGCGATCTTCCAGACGATTGCCAACCTTGGCAAGTAGTCGCCCGACGGCGTGGCTGAGGCACTTGCCGGGGGGATTCCTAATATGTGTTAGATATCCACCCCTTCGTCCTCGGGCGCGGCCGGTGAGGCAGTTAGCTTGCGGAAGTGGACTTGGCCTACGCTGCGACCGTCGGTGCTGGTGATGCGGGCTTCATAGCCGAGCACGGGGAGGATTTCGCCGACTTGGGGGAAGCGCCCGAGTTGCTGGGTGAGGTAGCCGCCGACGGTGGTGACCTCTCCGCTATCGAGGATGAGGTCGGGGATATAGCCGCCGAGGTCGTTGAGGGTCATCGTGCCCTCGACGACGAATTCAGTGGCATTGATGCGGGTGAAGGGCGATCCCTCGTTGTCGAACTCATCCTGGATGTCGCCGACAAGCTCCTCCATGATGTTATCGAGAAACACCACTCCCACCGGCGTGCCGAATTCATCCACCGCCATCGCTAGATGCGCGTGCTCACGCAGGAAAAACTTGAGCAGCATATCGAGTGGCATCGTATCGGGCACGATTTTGAGATCGCGCTTAATCCGCATTAGGTCCGGGTCGGGATCATTGATCAGCTTGAAGAGGTCCTTGATGTGAATTAGGCCGATGGCATTGTCGAGGTGACCCTTAACTAACGGAAACCTCGTGTGCATGCTGCGCAGTGCAATCTCCAGGGTTTTCTCAAACGGCTCGTCGGCATCCAGAATGATCACCTTGTTGCGTGGCGTCATTACGTCCCGCACCCAGAGTTCATTGAGACCCAACGCATTGATGAGGATTTCGCGCTCGGTTTCGGTGACCTCCTGCGATTTACCGCTTTGAGTGACGAGCAGGGCGAGTTCCTCGGCGGAGTGGATGTGTTCCATCTCGCTCATCGATTCGATGTGGAACAGGGTTTTGAGTAGCCAGTTGGCAGAACCATTGAACAACACAATCACCCACTGAAAACACTTGTAAAATAGGTGCAGCGGCCCCACCAGCGCCATCGTGAGCTCCAGTGACTTGCGGATCGCCAGCGACTTGGGCACCAACTCGCCAACCACCACATGGAGAAACGTGAACGACGAATAGGCAAGAATGAGCGAGGTCCAGTAGATGCCTGCCGGCGGCATGCCGGTGTAGGCCAGCAGCGGCGACACCAGTGCTTTGACAAACGGCTCACCAAGGAAGCCGAGCGCCAACGAGGAGATGGTAATACCTAACTGGTTAGCAGATAAATACCCGTCAAGGTGGCTGACCACATGCAGCGCCAATTGCGGGTTGCGGCCATTTTCCTTTGCTTGAGCTTCGATTTGGCTGGCACGCACCTTGACGATGGCAAACTCGGAGGCGACAAAGAACCCGTTGAGCAATAGGAAAAAGCCGATTCCGAACAGATAGAGCAGGGACGCTCCGAGCGAAGGAATGGCAAGCTCGCCAGTGGCGGCCAAGAAATGGATGGAGGGGGAGATGAGCACGGCGTTAGAGTTTTTCGTAAACCCCCTGGTCGCGACGTTCAAGGATGGTGAAGCCCGCCTTTTTGGCGTCGCTCACGGAGAGCGGCTTGGTGATGACCGGGGTGTTGATGCGCGATACCCGCTTTTTCACCGGGTTCTTGCAGAGCGGGCACGTCTCTAGTGGTGCACGGTCCACCGGGCGTCGGAGTTCAAACCCCCGCGCGCAGACACGGCACGAATGCCCGGAATCATCCGGGGCAGCGGAAACATATTCGTAAATCGGCATGATCAACGCGTGGGCCGGGCAGTTTCCGTCCCACGCTGCAAAAAAGCAGAAACCAAGCCAGCTTACCAGCTCGACTTCGTGACGCCTGGAAGCATGCCAGCAGATGCCAGCTCGCGGAACGTGATACGCGACAGGCTGAAGCGGCGCAGGAACGCGCGGCGACGGCCGGTGATCTCACAGCGGTTGACCAGGCGTGTCGGACTTGCGTCACGCGGCAGCATCGAAAGTCCGACGTAATCCTTCTGAGCCTTGAGCTTAAGGCGGAGTTCGGCAAATTTTTCAACGGTTTGTTTTTTGCGCTCGTTGCGGGCAATCCAACTTTTCTTAGCCATAATTCGGGGCGAAGGAATTACGGGATCTGGCGGAGCATGCAAGCCCAAAGTCGCAAATCGACGGATTTTCCTCTCAGGCGGCGGGGTTTTTGACCCAGCGGAAGCGGTCGTGGTAGCGGCCGTTATTGAATTTTCGGCAGCACGGGGAACAGGCGACGGGACGAAGGAGCGGTTTGACCCGGTCGAGGGTGGCCAAGCAGTTCGGGCAGACGTAGGAGTGGTTGCGCTGGATTTGGCGGCGCTTGAACGGCAGCGAGTGGCAGGCCCGCTCGCCAGGGATTCCTAAATCCGCGCAAGCGGCCGCCCATTCCGGGCCGTGGGGTGCGATGTGGCGGCGGCCGGAGCGTTCGTAGGCGATCAGGTGAGCGAGTTCGTGTTTGAGGGTCCGCCACAGGGCGTCCTCCCCGCAGGCGTGGAGTTTCGGATTGAGTTCAATCAAGCGGTTCGGCCACCACGCGCGGCCGGCGGTGGTCTGCATCCGGGAGTTCCATCCCACGCGGACGGTGTTTGCTAACTCGGCCAATGCCAGGTCGTTGGCGGCCATCGCGCACCACGCCGTGAGGGAGTGGTCCTCGTTGGGCAGTAGCGGGCGGGGCGGCGGGGCGCTTGTCCAGGCGCGCAGCCAGTTCGGCCAGCGGGGCTCCATTGGTGGCATGTGGCGAGCCATGGCCATGACGCTATAGGTATTTTGCAGTGGATGGCAATCCGCGACCCGAGGGATTTTTCTAACTCTCGTGCAGGAATTGGATTTACGCCGGTGGGTTTTGGTTTCATCGTGGCGGGATGACAGAAACATTTCACGGTTGGGCGGCGACGACCGCCGGCGGGCCATTGGTATTGACGGCATACAATCCAGGGCCGCTGCGGCCGGCGCAGGTGCAGGTAAAGGTGGAATCTTGTGGCATCTGCCACTCGGATCTTTCGATGTTGAACAACGACTGGGGGAATTCCAGTTATCCGTTAGTGCCGGGACACGAAGTCATCGGAGTGGTGGAAGCGCTGGGGGATCAGGCCAAGGGGTTGGCGGTGGGGGATCGGGTCGGGTTGGGGTGGTTTTCGGGGAGTTGTTTGGCGTGTCATTCCTGTCTTTCGGGCCATCACCAACTTTGCGCTAGCGCCGAGCAAATCATCGTCGGTCGCCATGGTGGGTTTGCTGACCGAGTGCGTGCGGATTGGGAATGGGCGATTCGCCTGCCGGCCGCACTTGACCCGGCCAGCGCGGGGCCATTGTTTTGTGGTGGGATCACGGTATTTGCGCCCATCGTGGATTGCGGGGTGAAACCCACGGACCGCGTTGGCGTCATCGGCATCGGCGGCCTCGGTCACCTCGCGCTGCAATTCCTCAATAAATGGGGCTGTGAGGTCACAGCCTTCACGTCCAGCGATGCAAAAACACAGGAAGCCCGCCGCTTGGGCGCGCATCACGTCGTGAATAGCCGTGACCCGGCCGCGATCAAAAAACTCGCCGGCTCGTTGGATTTCATCCTAGTTGCCGCCAATGTTCCGCTCGACTGGGATGCCTACATCGCCGCACTGGCCCCGGACGGACGCCTCCATTTTGTCGGGGCCGTGCTGGAACCCGTGCCAGTGGCCGCGTTCTCGTTGATCGGTGGACGCAAATCGATCTCCGGCTCGCCGCTCGGTTCGCCTGCCACTGTGGCCACCATGCTCGAATTCTGTGCCCGCCACCAGATCGCGCCGGTAGTGGAGACGTTTCCCATGCACGAGGTGAATGCAGCCCTCGAGCACCTGCGCGCCGGCAAGGCCCGCCACCGGATCGTCCTGACAAACAGTTAAGCTATCAGAATGAGGCGCGTAATCCGGCGAGCCAGGTCCAACCGTTGAAGTCGTCCAGGCCGCCGGTCATGTATGAGTATTTGACGCCGCTCATCACCTTGAGTTTGTGTCCGTAGAAGTAGTAATTGAGGCCGGCATAGCTTGCGAAGTAGGCGTCGCCGTTCATCGACTTGCCGCCGGGTACCTGTAACTCGTAGCGGGTTGGCAGGCTCAGGCCGGTATCGCCATTGCTGGTTGCGAACTGGAAGGTGGTGACGAGTTGGAGTTTTTCGGTGAGGAAATAGGTTGGCATGGCGGTGATGCCGCCGACATTGGGGCGTCCGTGGCCTTCGCCCCAGAACCCTTCGGTGGAGAGGCCGCAGCGGCCTTTGGTGAGTTCATTCGAAAGGGCAATCGCGTCCGAAAATAGCGGCGAGGCAAGGCCGCCTGGGGTTGCGACATAGCCGGGGTCCGAGTTATGGAGGTAGTGGAATTCCGCCTGTGCAGAGTCGAAGCCGGACCCTTTGGTGTAGTTGTAACCGGTCTTCGCTAAGATGATGGTACCGCCGTGGAGGTGGGTGAATTCATCCACCCGCTCGTTGCTGTAGGCACCGAGTTCGTAGAGCCAGCCGCCGGCGATGTTCTTGCCCGATGCCCACGCGCCGGTCAGTTCACCACCGTAGAACATATTCGCGAGCTGCGAGCGCTCAAATGGCAGGATCTCACGCGATGAAATCTCTTGCTCGCGAGTGAATTTCAACTCGGCCTTGCCCACGGAGAGGTTGAAGGCATCACACGGGACGTAGGTGAGATACATTTCCG
>JAYSPI010000045.1:0-5534 GCA_043722215.1 Prosthecobacter sp. | reverse complement strand
AATGTTCGTCAGGGCGGTCAGCGAATGGGTAAAATAGGGGATAGGGTTCTGCATGGTATCCTCCGGGTTTTCACGCGGAGGGTGACGTTGTTTGGCGGCGGGATGCAAGGGGCGCTCTGGCCCCGTCACACCCCGAGGCACCAGCGCATGATGGCTTTTTGGGCGTGGAGGCGGTTTTCGGCCTGCTGAAAGATGGTGTCGGAGTGGAGCTCGAGAACCTCAGCGCTGATCTCCTTACCGCGGTAGGCAGGCAAGCAGTGGAGGACCATGTGCCCCGGCGCAGATTCTTCTAGCAGACCCGCATTGACCTCGAAGCCAGCGAACTCACGTTCCTTATCGGCTTGATCTTCCTGGCCCATCGACAACCAGACGTCGGTGTTGATGACGTGAGCACCGCGAGTGGCAACCGCCGGGTCAGTTGTGACAGACACGTTGGATGCACCAACAGCCGTTAGAAATTCGGCAGGCGGCAAGCAGGCGGCCGGCGAGGCGATCGCCAGCTCAAACCCGAGGTGCTTGGCAGCCCAAATCCATGACCGCGTCATGTTAGAAAACCCGTCGCCGATGAAGGCGATTTTGCGATCATGCCAGCCGCCGAGTTTTTCCTGGATGGTGAGCAAGTCGGCAAGGATCTGGCAGGGATGTTCGTCGTCGGTGAGCGCGTTGATCGTCGGGATGCCTGAAAAGTGGGCGAACTCGGACACGTCCTGCTGGGCGAAGGTGCGGATAATGGCACCGTGGACCATCCGGCCCAAGACCCGGGCGGTGTCCTTGATGAGCTCACCACGCCCGAGCTGGATGTCGTTTTTCGATAAAAACATCGGAAAACCACCCAATTCACGAATACCAACCTCAAACGATACCCGGGTGCGCGTCGAGGACTTGGTGAAAATCAGCGCCCACGTCTGGCCGGCGAGTTGCTTGCCGTCCCGCCCGCGCTGGAGCTTGAGGTGCGCCGCGGATTCCAGCAGTTGGGAGATTTCCTTGGCGGTAAGTTGTTCGATGGAAAGGAGGTGATTCATGTGACAAATTGGCAAATTGGACAATGGGTCCGTCGGTTCTAGCGGATTCGTAGTGAGTTAAACAAACTGGCTGAGCACTGAGTGCAGAATCGCCAGCGCCTCGTCGATTTCTGCGGCGGTGACATTGAGCGGTGGCAGTAGGCGGATGGTAGCCGGACCGGCGGGCGGCAGCAGCAGGCCGCGGGCCATGAGCTGGCTCACCACGACCAACGCGGCGGTCTTACCCTCGGGGGTGGGAATGCGGGCCGGATCGAGGCCCACTCCTAACAGCAACCCATGACCGCGCACGGCAGTGACCACCGGCAGTTGCCACGCGCGGATGGTTTCGCGGATGCGTACTTCCATGAGAAGAGTATGGGTGGCGAGGTCTTGTTCGCGGATTTCACGCAACACGGCGAGTGCGGCGGCGCACACCAGTGGATTACCTCCATAAGTCGAACCGTGTGAGCCGGGCCCCATCAGCGAGGACAGTGGCATCCCGTGAGGGTCGAGGGGGTCAAGTGAGCGGTCATTGAGCCAGAACGCGCCAATGGGCACGCCGCCACCCATGCCCTTGGCCCACGAGATTCCGTCGGGAACGATCTCCGGAGCAATCATGCGCCAAGCCATGGCGTCACCGCAGCGGCCGAAGCCGGTTTGCACCTCGTCTAGCAGTAGCAGCAAGTCATGTTGTTGGCAGACGTGAGCGACCGCGCGCAAAAACTCCGGCGTCGCGCAGTTGACCCCACCCTCACCTTGGATCGGTTCTAACATGATGGCGGTGGTTTCCGGTCGAATCCCGGCATCCAGCGCGGCAATGTCATTGTACGGCAAATAACGGAAGCCCGGCAGCAGCGGGCCGAATCCTTCCTGGATTTTCGTCTGTCCGGTGGCGGACAGCGCGCCGAGCGTGCGACCGTGAAATGACTGGAGGAACGTGATGACCTCGAAGCGCGGCGAGCCGTCGGCCTGTGGGCGTTGGTGGCCGAAGCGACGGGCCGATTTGATTAGGCCGTCGTTGGCCTCGGCCCCGGAGTTAGAAAAGAACACCTTGCCCGGCAGGCGGACGTGATGGGTGTTGATTTCCTCAGCCAGTTCAGCCTGCTGCGGGATTTGATAGAGATTGGAAACATGGATCAGTTGGCCCGCTTGTTCGCAGATGGCAGCGACCACCCGCGGGTGGCAATGGCCGAGTGAGCACACGGCGATGCCGGTGCAGAAATCGAGGTAGCCATTGCCGGCATCATCCCACAAGCGGCAGCCCTTGCCGCGCACCGGGACCAGCGGGAAGCGCCCATAAGTTGGCATGACATGCTCTTGAATGGTGTCGGAGGTGTTCATCGGAAGGGCGGACGCTAACGCCAATCGCTGAAATGGCAAAGCGAGAATGCACGCCGCCGCCACCCTGCGGTCCCACTCACGAATAATCCTCGGGGTGCGGGCTTAGATCTCGCAGCAGCCAGGCACTCAGCGCGAGCACCACGGCAGTGACACCCGCCAATACCGCGAAACCCAGCGGGTAGGAAACCGCGTCAAACAACCCACCGGCAAGCAGTGGTCCGCCGGAGTTGGTGGCGATCATGCAAAACCCGAGCAGAGTAAAATGGCCGGCGCGGTCTTGCGGGCGTGGGAGGCCACTCGTCAACGCGTTCATCGCCCCGGAAAACCCGCTGCCTGCCACCGCCGCCACGCCCGCCGCCACAAACACACTCGCAACCCCCGGCCACCACGCTAACAGCAAAAACCCACTGCCCGCCAGCAACGTCCAAAACACCAACGCCGACCGCGCACCCCAATAATCCGTCAACCAACCCGCCGCCGGACTCAACACCAACCGCGCACCGGCCGCCGTCATCCCCAGCCATGCGGCCATTTGCGCCTTGAACCCCAACTCGCGAAACGCAAAAACACTGGAAAATACCGCCAACTGACCCAGCAAGGGCGAAATCAAACTCACTGCCAACGTCACCCGCAAAAACTTTCGATCCCGGAAAAAGGCGCTCCACATCACCCGCCCCCATGGCCGCGGCGAATCCTCAACCGGTGTGGGCGGCTCGCGCGCTAACAAAACCGCCGCGTCTGCTAACTGACACAGCAACCACGCTAGCACCAACAACGCCCCGTATGCCTGCGGCTTGGGCAACACCGCTAACAACCACGCCGCAACCCCCGCCGCCCCCAACCCGAGCAAACCGCCCAGCCCCGCCGATACCCCAGCCAAGCGACCACGCAGCCGCATCGGAATGCAGGCGGTGAAAAACTCCTGGTTGGGCAAGCCACCAAAACCCGCCGCGATTTGCCCGGCAAGCATCATCCACACAATGAACGCAATCATCGCCGCATGGCTGCCCACGCCACCCGCCCACACCGCCGCACCGACCAGGCCCACCGGTAACAGATAGAGCGAATCCATTACAAACAGATAGATTTTTTTATAGCGGAAGCGGCGGGTGATCCATGGGGAGAGCACCATGCCCGGCAGGGTGGCGATCAACACCCCCTGGACGATGCCGATCTGGGTATTGGTGGCGCCGTAATGGACGAGCATGGGTTGCAGGACGACGACGACCTCGGACCAGCCCATCGCAAACACCGAACCCATCCACACCAAACATGCAAAATTCCGCCGCTCATCGCGCGGACTCAGGGCTGGCGGCATCAATCGGACGTGTTCCATGGCAGCGGGCAGTGCAGTGCACGGCCAGAGGACTGGCATTTCTCAACCGCCGTGCCGAGTCCAATTCCTCGCTGCGGCGCCCTGCCTGCTGCGATCCGCCAATAGGGATCAGGGCGCTCCGCATATTCTGGCAAATAGCAGGCGCTTTCATCCTTGTCATTGCCAGATTCCTAGTGACCCGCTCCACTCGCCACGCTATGAGCACTCCACAAACTACGCATGCCGCCCTCCAGAAATGGGTGACTGAAATTACCGCCCTGTGTACGCCTGACTCCGTTGAATGGTGCGATGGCTCCACCGCCGAGTGGGACCGCCTGACTTCCCTCTTGGTCGAAAAAGGCACCTTTACCCGCCTCAATCCCGCAATCCGCCCGAACTGCTTCCTCGCCCGCTCGACCACTTCAGACGTCGCCCGCGTCGAAGAGCGGACATACATCTGCTCCGAAACCGCCGCCGGTGCCGGTCCTACCAACAACTGGGCCGACCCCGCCGAAATGCGCGTCAAGATGACGGCCAAATTCGCCGGTTCCATGAAGGGCCGCACAATGTATGTCATCCCATTCTGCATGGGCCCGCTCGATTCGCCGCTGGCCAAAATCGGCGTGGAAATCACCGATAGCGCCTACGTCGTGACCAACATGCGCATCATGTGCCACATGGGTGCCCACGTCCTCAAACGCCTCGAAGATGAAGCATCCGGCGCCGTGAGCCACAAGCGCGATGGCTTCGGCACCTTCATTCCTTGCCTCCACTCGGTGGGCGCACCGCTCGCAACCGGCCAAGCCGACACGACCTGGCCGTGCAACGACGACAAATACATCGTCCATTTCCCAGCCACCCGCGAGATCATGTCGTATGGCTCCGGTTACGGTGGCAACGCGCTGTTAGGCAAAAAGTGCCTGGCCCTGCGCATCGCATCCAACATCGCCCGTGATAACAAATGGATGGCCGAACACATGCTCATCGTCGGCGTGCATGCTCCCGATGGCACCACCAACTATTTGTCCGTCGCCTTCCCATCGGCCTGCGGCAAGACCAACCTGGCCATGCTCATCCCGCCGCAAGCGTATCTCGACGCCGGTTGGAAAACCTCGATCGTCGGCGACGACATCGCCTGGCTCTGGCCGCATGAAGACGGCAAACTCCATGCCATCAACCCGGAAACCGGATACTTCGGCGTCGCTCCCGGCACCGCCTACGAAACCAACCCGCTGGCCATGGAATCCATCAAGGCCAATGCCATTTTCACCAACGTCGGTCTAACCGACGATGGCGACATCTGGTGGGAAGGGATGACCAAAACCCCACCCGCCCATCTCATCGATTGGACCGGCCAGGATTGGACACCCGATTGCGGACGCGCCGCCGCCCACGCCAACGCGCGCTTCACGGCACCCGCCGCGCAGTGCCCGACCTACGACCCGAACGCGCAGAACCCGGACGGTGTGCCCATCGACGCGATCGTGTTTGGTGGTCGCCGCGCCACGACGATGCCGCTCATTTTCCAAGCTCTCGATTGGAACCACGGCGTTTACGTCGGTGCGACCATGGGCTCAGAAATGACCGCCGCCGCCGCTGGCACCATCGGCAAAGTCCGCCGCGACCCCATGGCCATGCTTCCATTCTGCGGATATAACATGGGCGACTACTTCGGCCACTGGCTCGAAATGGCCAAGTATGTCACAAAGCTGCCCGAAATCTTCCACGTCAATTGGTTCCGCAAGAGCGCCGAAGGCAAATTCATGTGGCCAGGCTACGGCGAAAACATGCGCGTCCTCGAGTGGATCGTGAAACGCTGCAACGGCCAAGTCGATGCCATCGAAACCCAGGTCGGTGGCAGCCCATCGTTCGCCGAT
>JAYSPI010000044.1:0-1602 GCA_043722215.1 Prosthecobacter sp. | reverse complement strand
GGCAGATGGTGAGCAGATGCGCCAGGGCCACGGTTCGTTGCCCTCTCCTCGCCGCCGTCAAGCGGGCGGACGGCATAAAATTCACGCCGCTTGCAGACGGACTTGAAGTGGTCCCCCTCGCGGATCCAGGGGCAAACAGATTTTAGCTATGGGTCGTGGGAGGCCGGGGAGTCTGGTTGTTTTCATGCTTTCAAGCCGCCTCGGCAAGTCGGGTTTTGGGTTGCGGCTGGCCGGAGGCCGGCCGCTAGAGATGCCATGGTCGCCGGTAGTCGAGTTTCTGGTGGAGGCGCTCATTCTGGTGGATGCGCTCATGGTTGTAATCGTGCATCCACTCGGCGACCCCGGCCTCCAACTCGACCAGATTCCGATCGCTGCGCGGGTAAACTGATAGCCTGGATCGGTGTTGAAGATTTCCGGCACGCAAGCGGCCAGCGCATCCAGGTCCTTCAGGATCGCCAGATCCTCACACGGTGGCGATTCCGCCCGCCCCGAATCTTTGGGCAAACGGTTGCGGTTGATCCCCAGCAGCGCCGCCTGGCGGCGAACGCTGAGCTTCTTGTGTCCGGACTCGATCATGGCCTTTCGCTCAGATCGATCCCGAGCGGTTCGCTCTTTTTTCGAGAAATTCACTTTCTAGCAGCACTTGTCCAACCTTGCGCTCCAGGCGGGCCCGGCCTTCTCCTCGTCCTGCCGATGCTTCGCCGCAGATTGGAAAACCGAAGGCAAGCCTACCTGCAATTCCTTCTTCCAAGTGCTCACCTGGACCGGCAGCACGCCCGCATCCTGGGCAATCGGATTGATGGTGTTAATGCCCGTTGTGCGCCGCCAAGGCGACTCGCGCCTTGAATTCCGCACGGTGTGTTCTTCTCGTTCGTTTCCTTGGTTTCGGTGTCTTTCTAGACTCCCGAAACCTCCCGCGCCAAAGATAAGAAACTGGCTCCCTTTCGCGGGACCACTTCTCCACCGCCGCCGATCCTCAGAGCTGCCTCTTTTTACTTCCCAAATGCCAATCCCACTTTAACGTGACCGCTAGATCGCCATTGGCACGCCTACAGCATCCCATCGTATCATGCAAATCAAACAGACCCTCCTGTCCGCCATCCTCCTCAGCAGCCTGCCAGCCATGGCGGGTTCATCCACCCCCTCGTTCGTCGAGTCGCTCGCGCCGGCGGCACCCTCACCGTGGTCATGCTCCGTCAGCCTTTACGGCTGGGCGGAGTCGCTCGATGGGGCAGTTAGAATCCACAACGTCCCGTTGCCGGTGTTCGTGACTTCCAGCCAACTCACCGATCACCTTGACTTCGCCGCCATGGGCTCGGTTGAAGTCAATTATGGTCGCTGGGGATTCCTGGCCGACGTGGACTACGTGAGCATCGGCATCAAACAACCGATTGATAACATCTTCGTGAAACTCGGCACGGTGAACTACAAACAGGAGCAGTTTATCGGCAACTTCGTCGCCACCGATGAACTAGTGAAAAACGCCTCAGTGGACTTCGACCTCTATGCCGGCGGACGGCTTAATTGGCTCAAGATGGACATCAGCGATGGTGCCCTCTTCGCCCAATCCCAGTCGAAATCCTGGATGGACCCAATCATCGG
>JAYSPI010000043.1:0-12720 GCA_043722215.1 Prosthecobacter sp. | reverse complement strand
GGCAACGGGAGCGCCGATTGTGCCGGTGCATGTGCGGTTTTCCTCGGCGTGGCGACTCAAAACCTGGGATCGATTTGTGATTCCAAAGCCATTTAGCCGGGTGGAAGTCACATTTGCTCCGGCGATTTCGCTGGCCCGCCGGAGCGACGCGGTCGCCTTTGAGCATGCCCGCCATGACCTTGAAGCCCAGCTCATTGCGGGCACCGACGACGCTTGAACCCCAACTCCAAACCACCATGAATCCGCCACGCATCCTCGATGGAAAATTGATCGCCGCCGCCGTACTTGACGAGTGCCGCGTCGAAGTTGCCGTTTTAGCCGCCCAGGGGATCACTCCCGGTTTGGCGGTGGTGTTGGTAGGGGAGGATCCCGCGTCGCAAGTTTATGTTGGGTCCAAGGCGCGCACTTGTGCCGAACTCGGGTTTTACTCGCGCAAAGTCGCACTGCCGGCGACGACCAGTCAGGAGGAACTGTTAGCCGTGGTGCGCGAGCTCAATGCCGATCCGGCGATTCATGGCATCTTAGTGCAATCGCCACCGCCGCCACACATCAACGAAGAGGCAATCATCCGGGCGATTGATCCACGGAAGGATGTCGATGGGTTTCACCCGCAAAATGTTGCGAAGCTGGTGCTGGAGGATCCGACGGGATTTGTGCCGTGCACGCCAGCAGGATGCATGAAGTTATTGCAGGTTGCTGGGTTGGCGACCGCCGGCGCTGAGGCGGTGGTGATTGGCCGCAGCATGATCGTGGGCAAGCCGCTGGCAATGTTGTTAGTTGCCAAGCAGGCGAATGCCACCGTCACCATCGCTCATTCGCGCAGTAAGGATTTGCCCGCGATTTGTCGCCGCGCCGACATCCTGATTGCCGCGGTTGGGCGCCCGGAAATGGTGAAGGCCGATTGGGTCAAACCCGGTGCTGTCGTCATCGACGTCGGGATCAACCGCATCGCCGATGCTTCGAAAAAATCTGGATTTCGGCTGACTGGAGACGTGGCCTACGACGAAGTGGCCCCGCGCTGTGCGGCGATCACTCCAGTCCCGGGTGGGGTTGGGCCGATGACCATCGCCATGCTCATGAAAAACACCCTGCAGGCCGCTCGTCAGATCGACCCTGCACGCTGAACGCTCAGGCCGCATCCCTCTACCACGTATAGCGGAGTCCGCCGCCGTAGGTGGTTTCAGTGCCATTGCTCCAGTTGGCCCACTCGGAACCGCCGAAAAATGACCAGCGGTCGTTGAGGGATAATTCGAGAGCTGCGCTGAGGTTAATTTGGTCGCTGCCGCGGTTTTGGCCGAGGACGGTGAGGGTGCCAGGATCTGGGACATTGGCAAAGGTCGCCTGGAGTTGGTGGTCATGGCTGTCGTCGCCGAGGAAGTCATGTTCCCAGGCAACGCGGATTCGCGGGGTGATGAGAATCGTCCTCGTCAGCTTGAGGGGAGCCTCCGCGCTGACCCCAAGGCCTGATATGATGGAATTTACGTTCGATGAGTTGAGGTGGAGATTGAGCGAATTCGCGCCGCTCTCGGTGAACGCGGACTGACTTTGGCCCGCGTAGGCCAATAGCGCCTCGGATACAACGTTCACTGGGCCAAGCGCCCACGTGTAAGAGGCCTCGCCCGCGCAGGTCAACCCGTTGGCGAACCAGTCGGCACTCGCCGAGCGGTTGACATAGCCCGCCTGCTCGGTCCCAAAATGAATTTGGCGGGTCGATTGGTAGCTGAAGCGGGTGTATCCGAGCAGCCCGGTAAAGGCGAAATTCCCCGGACGATAAACGCCGCAGAGCGCTGCGCTGTAGTTGTTGGAATTAATATCCGCATTCGCATGCTCAAAGTTGTAAAGCGAGCTGTAGCCGTAGCCGAAAACCGTGCCGATTGTGACAGTTGGGGTAAGCGCGTATTCCACGCCGAGGATATTTTGGAGGATTGAATAGTTGAAATCGCTTAGGCCGTTGCTGGTGCCGTCCAGGTTCGCCTGCGTATGGCTCACATCGGTGAAGATGCTCCATGGCGTACATTCATTCTCCTCAATGATGGCAGATTTCGCCTCTGGCGACGGGGTTTTCACAACCCGTAGGTGCGGTAGTTTTCCTGTGCCAAACCCAGCCAATGCCGACTGCCGGAACCGGTCCATCGATTCCAGCGCGACGCTGGACATGGAGGCATATGGCTCGGCGATGACCCGGTGGAATGAGCTTTCCGTCTGCTCTGCCGTCGGCAGCAACGCAACGACGGACAGAATATGGTTAAAATCATAATTACTAGTTAGATTGTTGTTCGCTACGTGGTCGGATAGACCGGATGCTTGATATACGTTTGTATTGAGCGGCTTGCTCGGATTGATGTTAGAAGCGTAGGGTTTGCCGGTTGATGGGTTCTGGGGAACGCTGCTCGGTGGAGTCGTTGGTGTGGGTGGCTTCGGCACGCCATTGGGATAGTAGTTTCCACCCGTAATATTCCCCTGCGTGTTCAGCCAGAATCGCACGGATTTACTGTAGATATCCGAGCCTATGTCAAGAACGGGTATGATATTCGAGGCTCCGCTCATGGACACAGCAAAATCGAAATGTCCGCTCTGATATTGCGCCCACGGGCCACCGTTTAAAAAGTTGTAAGCTCTTCCGAAGAAGTCAACGGGGATTCCATTGTTCACATTGAGGAAGCTGAAATTGACCTGGAATTGAAGATCGCTGTGGGCATTCGTAGCGTTCAATATATCGACCACCTGAGGGGTGGCGGGATCCACTTCGATGGTAAGAGTTCCATTCCGGGAATCAAAAAACGTGGTTACGGTGGCTGAGTCGATACGATTAAATCCGCCGGGAGAAAACGGCCCATCCGCTAGATTGAGAAACGGAACTGTTTGCGCCATCAGCCCGGTGCCCGATATGATCCATCCGGCGATGAGCGCGGCCACCCGTGCCTCGCGACTGGTGGTCAGCAGTCTGGAACCGAAAAAAATTGCGCTGCCGGATGAATGTTGGAATGTTTTCATAACAAAACGGGCGGAGGATGGTTGGTTTCTATCTGTTAACCAACAATAGTTAGTGCCAAATCAGAAGAATTAGCTACCGAAAAATAGAGGTGTTTTTCTGACGGCTAGGACTTTACTGGTGGGTGAAGACCGTAGCAATTACCGGTGGCAAGATCGTGGGGTGTGGGCCATGGGGGAGTCGGGTTCTCTGGCGAGGTCGTCGCCGTATGGTTTTTCCTAGGGTTAGCCGATCGCTGCCGTCTGGCTAGGCGAGGGCGTTGCGGACCAGCAGGGGTTGTGAGGACGCGATCGCCGATGATTTGCAATGCCGGGATGTGCCCGGCGGATGCAATAGACGGCCCGAATAGGCGGCCCGAATAGGCGGTATTCCCCGCTGCGTGCGCGCTAAAATAATTGCTAGCATTTGATCCCTATTTAGCTCATGTCCATTGAACTATGAAATTTTCAGATCTTGCGCTTGGTCAAACGGCCAGTGAAACGATTCACATTACCCCGGAAATGATTGCCGTTTTTGCTGACGTCACAGGGGATCATAATCCATTGCATTCCGACCCGGCCTATGCCGAGCCGCGGTTTGGCGGAGTGATCGCCCACGGGGTGCTGCTGGTGGGTTTTTTCTCAGCCTTGTTGGCGAGCAAGTTGCCTGGGCCTGGCTCGGTGGCGCGCTCACTGACGGTGCGTTTCAAGGCGCCGGCGCGTCCTGGGGATGACGTTCGGATTCAGGTGACTATCGTTGAATTGGTACCGCGAATTCGCAAGGTGGTGCTAGAGGGGCGGGCCTATATTGGTGAGCGGTTGGTGCTCAATGTTTCGGCAGAAACACTCTTGGAGGAGTAGTCGGCACGGCCGAAAATTCCCGCTGGCCAGCGGGCGTTGGCGGGGTGGCTCTCACGCGCGGTTTGATTCCCCCCTTGGCAAATCACGGGGAGATGAGATGCAGCCGTAGAAATTTTTTGGACTCGCTGGTGAGTATGCGGCAACGTCTGGGTTCGGAGGTGCTCACCGGGGTGGCATTCGAGTCGAACTCGTCGATGATCCCACTGCTCGACCAAGCGGCGAGGTCGCGGGACGCTTCGGGCTGGTAGAGGATACCTGCATCAACGGGGCCGGCCCAGCGGCGGTAGCGCATGACCAGCCATGATTCGCCACCAATCCTCTCGACACTGGCGGCCACCGGGCGCTCGTTGCCAGCTTTAGGATTCAGGTTGAAGGCGAATTCGAGCCAGTTGATGAGGCCGTCGCCATCGGGGTCGGCGGTTGCGGCGGCATCGTTGCCGGTGAGGCCGCGGGTGGAGGCCCAGGCTGCGTAGCTTTCGGTAGTGGCGGCATGAGCGACGAGGAGCACGTCGTTGAGTGAGACCGGAGGATCGCCCGCTGTCGGGTAGGTGACGGTGAACCGCGGTGCCACTACGATCGCAAAAGTTCCGAGGCGGGGCGATCCGGTGAGAATTTCAAAGGAGGTACCGATGCTTGGGTTGTAGGCGTTTTCGACATGAGCCACCAAGGTCCCGCCAAGGGTCGCGGTGCCAGAGACATTGAGGATATCGAACTGTGGTACCACTGCGCTGGAGCCGGCAATGCCGATTTCCAGCCGACCGGTAGCCGTTTGGGTGAATGCGGCCTCCACGATCATGCGTCCCGGCGGTGTACCGAGGACTAGCGTGCCCTCATTGAGGAGGAGGTTACCGCCGAAATAATAGCTTAATGAAACCTGGCCAGTGGCATTCAGAGTGGCGCCTTGGAGGTTGTGCAAGGTAGAGTTTTGATAGAGTTGGGTGCTCCCTTCGTCGGTGAGGGTCAGTACGCCAGCGTTGCGCAGTTCGGAAGAATCATTGATTCGCCGGAAACCACTGCCGGTAGTTCGGGCGATGCCGGTCCACTTGACCAGGCCAGCCACGTAGCCGGATGTCCACTCGATGGTGCTGCCTGCGAGCGTGCCGTTGGCGGCGGGCGCGGCGAATAAGGTGCCACCGCCGAGTTCAAAGAGCGTTGATGATAGTGTCGTAGTGCCTGCGAGTGTGGTCGTGCCGCCGGCGATGACCGTGCGCCCTGCGCCCGCAACCACCCCGCCGTGACCGAGATTGAGAGTCGCGTCAAACACCAAGCGGCCAGCCTGCGCGTCGATCCGTCCGCTGCTGGAGTAAGTCGCGGATGCCAACACCGCATCGCCGGTGGAGGTGGACCGACGAATGGTGCCGGTGCTGGTGAGCGCGTTGCCGCTGAAATATTGACTGAAAACGCTACCGTCACCCGTTAGATCCAGAATACCAGCATCGTTCACCGCGAGTTGGCATAGCTGATAGAGTTCAATCGAACCAGGGCCTAACCAAAGTAATCTACCGTCGATATCGAGCCGTGCCGAATCATTGATTCGTCGCAGGCTGGTGTTAGGGCCGGAGACGGTGAGAGTGGCGCCGCCGAGGATGCGGGAATGTCCGCCAATAAAACCGCGCGTCCACTGGCTGCCATCTCTGAATTGGAACTCGCCAACGTCGCCGGTCCCTTGTGCGGTGCCTCCCTCGATCCGCACGAAACATGGCACGCTGGCTGTGGCGTTGAGAGTGCCGCCGGTGAGTCTGATGTCGCCAGGGCCGCGCATTTCCGAGCCAGCAGCCAATGAGTGGACGCCACTCGTGAAATACAAGGCCCCTGGTGGCGTCGATTGGAACAAACCGGTGCTGGTGCCGCCGCCGTTGCAGTACAGAATGCCTGCCGGTGTGGTCACGGAGCCCGCATTGTTCACTGCCCAGTCGATCTGGGTATGACTCGCGGCCAGAGTGGTGAGTGAGCCGCCGGCATGGATATCGATACGGCTGCCACTAAAATACTGATCCATGACGGAGTCGCCCAGGCAGCGGAAAATGCCGCCGCTGAGGACGCGGATGATCGAGTTTTGGTAGCCATTGAGAGTTCCTGACAGAAGTTCGATCGTGCCGGCGGTTTCGATCACCGCCGCATCGTTGAGGCGTTTGAGTGCTCCCGCGCCATGGTTTACGCGCAGGGTGCCAGTGCTGGCGACGGTCCATGAGCCAGAGCTGGAGCCGCCGCTCCAGGTGAGTAGGCCGGTCATGGTGCCGCCGCCGCCGACCCAGGTGCCACCAGACCACGTGACTGGAGCGGTTAGGTTGACCCCACCATTGTGGAAGGTGGTGCCGGAGATCAATACCTGGCCGGTGCCGGTGACGGATGAGGAGTTTTCGAGCACGAGCGAGCCGGCGATTTCCAAGGTGGAAACCGCGCAGTCGAGCGTGCCGCGGTGCCGGTAGGTCCAATCATTCAACACGGTAGTCCCACCACTGCCTGCGGATTTTCGTAAAGTCCCATCAATGACCAGCTCGTTGCCAGCAAAGTAATTGTCGAAAGGATCGCCGTCGGCAGTCAAATCGCACAGACCACTGGCCAGCACGGTGATTGTGGAATATTGGTAGCCTTCGACGCCGGTAGGGCCATCCCAACGATAGGTGCCGCCCACGTTGATGCTTGACGCGTTGGCGAGGCGCTTCAATCCGGTCCCGCTGACAGCCAGCAGCGAGCCGACAGGGACGCCGAGCACGCCTGAGATCGTGCCAGCCTCCCAATCGAGTCGGCCGACCAGCGAGGAAGGATCGGAGCAGGACAAGCCGCCACCGATCATTCGGAGGTTGGCAATGGTTTCGCGCACTGCGCCGTCGATCCGAGTATCGCCATTCAGTAAAACCGAGGCGCTGCCTGAGATCAATGATCCGCTGTGCAGCTGGGTCAGCGATTGGAACTCGATAGCTCCAGCATCGCACTGGATCGACCCGTATTGGTGGAATGTCCAGACATTCACTGTGGCGGTACCTGCGCCGGCAGATTTGCGGAACAGGCCGTTGTTTTGGAATGTATTGCCGGCAAAATATTGGGAAAATGGCACGCCATCGGTCGCGAGGATAAAACTAGCACCCGCCTGATTGAGGATGGTTGAGAACTGGTAGCCCTCGATGTGTCCGCCGGTCATTTGCACGGTGCCGCCATTGATGAGTTGCACCGAGTCGCCAAGGCGCACGCTGCCGGATGGAATCGAAACGATGCCGCCGTTCGGGATTTGGATGGGGCCGCCATTGAGGGTGCCGCCATTCCAAGTGCCACCAGCAGTCATTTGAATTGATCCAAAGACGGTGCCACCCTTCAGGTTCAGGGTGGTGGTAGCGAGGTTCGTAGTGGCGACGGTTCCGGCCACGGTGATGACTTGCACATTCAGCGCGGCAATGTCGGTGAGAGTGCCGCCGTTTACCGTCAATGTGTTGAATGACAGGTTGTTGCCGCTGGCGCTGGCATAGCCGCCGTTGATGACGACATCCGCCCCGGCACCGGGCACGCTGGCGGGCGACCAATTGCGTGAGTCATACCAATCCGGGCTCTGAGCGCCGGTCCAGGTGGCCACGCTGGCTAAGGCGTGACCGGCTACGAGTACCGTCAGCACAGCGGCTGCTGCAAGCGGGGAATAGCGGGAAGTTGCTTGAATCGAGAGTGCCATAGTTTTCATGATTCGCCTCCATTTTCCGATGGTTCTAATTGTTGGGGGATGTTCGTGAACGGCTAGCGGCCAATCGGTGATGCGACCGAAATTTGCCGGGGGGGGCTGATCGCTTGGTCTAAAAACGCCTTTTCAGCCGTTCGCAGGGTGATGCACGACGGTCCATAATTCAATCTAAATCATCGTGCAGGAAATCACAACGCGCGCCATCCGGATCTCGATGACTCGATGAACGAGCTGGGGTCTCGGTGCTCTCGGGATGCGACGCGGCTCTTCCTCTTCCGATCGACAATCCTCAATCCTCCTCCTCTCACCTGGATTGATGATTGATGAAGCTCGGCGCGTGACGGCGCTGATCGTCGGCGAAGATGCCGACCTGGAGTTCGGCGTGCCCGGGATGAGACGCGGGTGCGGCCAGGCGAATTTGTCACCTTGGATTCACAAAAAAAACCGCACCCGGTGAGAGGAGCGGTTTTTTTGAGATTTGCAGATACGAAATCAGCGCTTGGAGAACTGGAAGCGTTTGCGTGCGCCGGGCTGACCGGATTTTTTGCGTTCCTTCATCCGTGGGTCGCGAGTCAGGAAGCCGAGAGGCTTGATGATTTTGCGGTTTTCTGGGTCCACCTGGGTGAGTGAGCGGGAGATTGCGTGGCGGATAGCGATGGCTTGGGCATGAGTGCCGCCGCCTTTGACGACCACGCTGACATCGAACTTGTTGGTCACCGCCGCCGCTTGAAACGGCGCGAGGATGGCGTTTTGCAGTTCAATGGTCGGAAGGTATTCTTCGAACGGGCGCTCGTTGATGACGATTTGGCCGGTGCCTTCGGTCATCCAGACACGGGCGACGGCGGTTTTGCGGCGACCGGTGGCGCTGTGGGTAATGGTAGCAGTCATTGGGAAAATCTGGGCGATGATGAATTAGCGGATGGCATAGGCGACGGGCGCCTGGGCTTCATGCGGGTGTTCGCAGCCTGCATAAACTTTAAGTTTTCCGTATTGTGCTTTGCCGAGGCGGGTCTTGGGCAGCATGCCGTGGACGGCGCGCTCGACGAGCAAGATGGGTCGACGCTCGCGCACTAGGCGTGGAGTTTCAACCTTTTTACCACCGACGTAGCCCGAGAATCGGGTGTAAATCTTGGAGGTTTCCTTGGTGCCCGTGAGCACCACTTGGTCGGCATTGATCACGACGACAAAGTCACCGGTATCGATGTGGCTGGTGAAAATCGGTTTGTGTTTACCGCGGAGGAGGCGTGCGGCCTCAACGGCGACTTGACCAAGGACTTTGCCCTTGGCGTCGATCACATACCACTTGCGCTCGACTTCGTGCGGCTTGGCGGAAAACGTCTTCATGTGCGTGCTTGAAAAATAACTCCGCAGGCGAGGCGCTTGCGGAGGGGGACGCAAGCTAGGGAGCGGGTTTCTGGGTGTCAACCGGGAAATCTCGGGAATTCGTAATTTTACGGCCATGAGCGGAAAATCGTGCTCATTCATGCGTGTCGCCCGGGCGGCTTGGCGGGCTGTAGAGGGGCGGCGGCAGCGGGCCAGTGCCTGCATCGCCGTGGTCGGCTTGGCTGCGGATGGCCGCGGCGATGGCCACTGCGAGTTGCTGGCGGTAGGCTGGCTGGGCGAGTAGGCGGTTTTCGCCTGGGTTGCTGAGGTAGCCGCCCTCGAGCAGGACGGCGGGGATTTCCGGGTTGCGGGTCAGGCGGAGGCGGCGGCGAACGAGACCTCGGTTACCGTGGGCGGTCGGGCAGGCGGCCACCATCGCGCGCTGCAGGCGGGATGCGAGGCCGTGGCTATCGAGGCGCCAATAATACGCTTCGGGGCCACAGACGTTGGATGGGCCGCTGTTGAAGTGGACGCTGACGAGGATGGCGTCGGGGTGCTCATTGGCGCGGTGGACGCGCTCGTCGAGATCGACGAAGGAATCGTCGTTGCGCATGAGCACGGTGGTGAATTGGCTGCGCAGTTCGGAGCGGAGGCGATGGACCATGTCGAGGGTCAGGTCTTTTTCGCGCTGGCCGGTCGATGGGCTGGTGGCTCCCGAGTCTTTGCCGCCGTGGCCCGCATCTAAAATCACGGTGGTGAATGCGCGCGGCCCGGGTCGGTGGCCCCAGACGTCCCGCCCGTACGACGAGTGGGTGGCCGGAGTGACCGCGCAGGACGCGAAGATCGCGGCACTAGCTAGGCAGAGTGAGGATCGGAGGATGGGTGGCATCGTGGGCTGCGGGTGGTTCATAAAAAAGGCGGAGTCGCGTGAGCGGCTCCGCCTAGTGAATTCATTCAAAACCATCAGAAGGGGATATCGTCGTCGTCTTGGAAGTCGCTCGCCGGGGCGGCGGAGGCGCCTTGTGGTGGGGCAGAGCGTGCTTGTTGCTGTGGCGTAGGGCCGCCTTGCGATTGGGAACCGCCACCACCGGAGTGGTTTTTGCTGCCCAACAACTGCAAGGTTTCGCCTACGACTTTGATTTTACTGCGTTTTTGGCCAGTTGCCTTGTCGTCCCAAGTGTCCAAACTCAGGCGGCCTTCGATGTAAACTGGGCTGCCTTTGGAGAGGTATTGTTGGGCGATTTCAGCTTGGCGTGCCCAGAGCGTGATATCGACGAACGTGGTTTCTTCCTGCTTTTGTTTTTGCTCGTTATACCAGACGCGGTTGATGGCCAGGCCGAATTCGGCCACGGCGCTGCCCTTCGGGGTGTATCGCAGTTCGGGGTCCCGCGTGAGGTTTCCGATGAGCATGACTTTATTGAGATTGGCCATAGCGATGGATTGAGTGGTAGCGGCTGGGAAAATGCAAGTTGGAAATCGGCTCCAACGAGGGTGCGAGCGTTAGGCGAGACGTTGGAAATGCTGGAGATGGACGTGGCCATTCAAGCGCAGGCGCGCCTGGATCTTGGCGACCGTGTCGGGTGCTCCTTCAAAAACATAGTTCACGTAGTGACCGGCCTCCAGGTGGCGGGAATTGTAGGCAAACTGGCGGCGGCCCAGTTGGCTGATTTTATCGAGCTTGGCGCCTTCGGCTTCGAGTTCCTTGGAAATGGCTCCGACGAGGTCATCAACGCTGCCTTCGAGGGATTTGGTGTTAAGGACGATCAGGCCCTGGTATTTGCGACTCATCGGTGTGACGTTGGGGTGGGTGGATACGGGTGTGGTAGTGGTTCGCCGCAGTGGCGATCCCTTGCGAGCGGGCAAGCTGCACAGCTTCCACTGCGGTGGCAAGCGTGTTTTCAAGAAGTGGGTGCTCGTCGGGTGAAAACTTCCCTAGCACGTGGCCGATCATGTCACCCGGATGGCTGCCGCCGATGCCGATTTTGAGGCGGGGGAACTCGTTGGTGGCGAGGTGTTGGATGATGGACTTGATGCCATTGTGGCCGCCGGCGCTGCCTTGTTCCCGAAACCTCAGAGAGCCGAGCGGCAATGCTGCGTCGTCATAGATTACCAGCATCTGCTCAGCGGACCACTTGTGGAATGCTAGCACCTGTTGGATTGCGCGACCACTTAGGTTCATGAAGGTTTGTGGCTTCACCACCAGCGTGCCGCTACCGGCCAACTTGGCCACGTGACATTGCCACTTTGCCGACGATTGGAACGTTGCCCCAGCGGCGGCGGCCAAGCGATCCACGGCCATGAAGCCGATGTTATGGCGGGTGGCTTCATATTGCCGCCCAGGATTGCCGAGGCCGATGATCAGGTGAAAGGACATGCCAAAGAAATCCCTCAAGCGGCGCTTGGTAGCGATAACAAAGCGCCCGGGACGCATCAGCGACCCGGGCGTGGAGAAAAATCCCTGCGTTAACGCAGGTTATTTCGCTGGCTTGGCAGCCTTTTTGGCGGCTTTGGCGGGTGCGGCCTTGGCGTCGGCGGGGGCTTCAACCTCGGCGCCGGCACCGGTGCGGCCGATGTGAACGAGGACGACGTTGGACGAATGGGTTGGGCGCACGCCCTTGGGGTATTGGATATCGCCCAGGTGGAGTGACGAGCCGAGTTCCATACCGCTGATGTCGATGCTCAGGGTTTCGGGCAGATCGTCGGGCAGGCAGATGATTTCGATGGCGTGGACGTATTGTTCCACGACGCCGCCGGCCTTGACGCCAGGGGCTTCACCGTGGAGGTGAGCTGGGATGTGGGCGGTGATGGCGGTGTTTTCGTCGATTGCGCGGAAGTCAACGTGTACGGGCAGGCCGGAGAGTGGGTTGAGTTGGATGGCTTGCAGGAATGCCAAGCGGGTTCCTTCGCCTTCGATTTCGAGGTTGACGATGATGTTGTCTGAGCTGCTTTTGGCCAGCACGTCGGAAAACGATTTAGCGTCCACCTTGAGGTTCATGTTTTCGGTACCACGTCCGTAGATCACGGAGGGCAGCCAGCCTTCACGGCGCATTTGATTGAGACGGCCGGAACCGGTGCGGGCGCGTGTTGCTGCTTTGAGAGATGTCTTCTTGGCCATGACAGAGAGGGCGTTGTGGTTGTGATGGGACTCTGGAGGTTTCCAGAAATTCCCTGCGGGGCGGGCTGTGTAGCGACCTATCGCCCGCTTGTCAAAAAATTGTTTGCGTCGCTCGCAATTATCCTCACACCTCAAACAACGAGGTGATCGATTGACCGTCGTGAATCCGCCGAATCGCCTCGCCAAGTAATGGGGCGATTCCCACGACCTGGACCTTGGGGCCGGCGGCCTGCGGCACGGAATCGGTGGTGATGACTTCCTCGATCTTGGAATCACGAATCCGCTGGTGGGCCAAATCTCCGAGAATTGCGTGGGAAACCCCGGCGTAAATCCGGCGGGCGCCTTCTTTATGGAGGATTTCAGCGGCGGCCATCAAGGTGCCTGCGGTTTCTGTCATGTCATCCACCAGCAGCACATCCCGACCGCTGACCTCGCCGATGACGTTCATCGCCTCCACCCGGGTGGCATTCACCCGGTGCTTGGCGACGATGGCCAGCTCAGCGCCCAGCGCTTCGGCGTAGGAGCGCGCCATCTTGACGCCGCCGACGTCGGGCGACACCACGGTGAGGTTTGAGGTGTCTGGGTGGCGCTGGCGGAGGTAGCCGATGAGCACGGATTTGGCGTAGAGGTGATCGACGGGGATGTCGAAAAACCCTTGAATCTGCGGCGCGTGCAAATCCATCGTTAGCACCCGGCTGACCCCAGCGGAGGTCAGGAGGTTGGCGACGAGTTTGGCGGTGATTGGGACGCGTGGTTGGTCTTTGCGATCCTGGCGGGCATAGCC
>JAYSPI010000042.1:0-18707 GCA_043722215.1 Prosthecobacter sp. | reverse complement strand
GATGAATGCGCGTTTTTCGCCTTCATGGCCACCGAACGCAGCGCCTCACCACGCACCCTCACAAACTATCAGGATGCTCTCACTGCCTACCGCGCGTGGCGGGCTAGCAAGTTTTCCGGTTGGCGCGCAGCAACCGCCGATGATTTCCGAGACTATTTGTTTGCGCTGATGAAGCACGACCTCAAGCGGGCGACCATCCGTTTGAAATTTGCCGCGCTGCGGTCGTTTTACAAGTTCCTCGTACTCCGCCACGGGCTGGCACGCAGCCCAGTCGCCGATGTCCAATTGCCAAAACCGGAACGCGGCCTACCGGTGGTGCTCAGTGTCGCACAGATCGATGAGTTGCTAGGGATGCCGCTGCGCGTGCCCGCCGACCCGAGGCGCCTGGCGTGGCTGCCCTCACGCGACACCGCCATCCTCGAGTTGTTTTACTCGTGCGGCCTGCGCATCGCCGAACTGCTCGCACTCGATGTCAGAGACATGGATTTCCTCGGCGACACCGTACGCGTTACCGGCAAAGGCTCCAAGGAACGCATCGTGCCGATGGGCGGGCCAGCCGTCAGCGCGATCCAACGCTACCGCCAGCTCGCGACGGTCACCTCAGGACCGTTGTTTCTCAGCAAGCGCCGCTCCCGCATCACCCAGCAGGCCATCGATCAACTGCTCCGCAAGTATATCAAATCTAGCAGTATTCCATTCACCATCAGCCCGCACAAACTGAGACACAGCTTTGCAACCCACATGCTAGACGCCGGCGCCGACCTCCGCAGCGTGCAAACATTGTTAGGGCACGCCTCCCTTTCCACTACCCAAATCTACACCCACGTCACCAAGGAACGCCTCAAGCAAGCATACGATTCCGCCCATCCACGCGCGTAAACCAAAGTGATTGTTAGAACATGTTGCGCCGCCCCTGCATCGCCCGCAATAACGTCAGCTCATCCGCGTGCTCCAAACCACCACCCGCCGGTAATCCCTGCGCTATGCGCGTCAACCGACAGTTTTTTCCCCGAAGCAACTCTGCCAGATAGTTGGCCGTCGCCTCACCCTCCACGTCCGAACCGAGCGCTAGAATCACCTCAATTGGCGCGCTGGCCGCAGCAACCCGCCGCAGCAGCGATGGAATCCGCAGATCCTCCGGCGAGACCCGGTCGAGCGGAGAAAGCTTACCGCCCAAGCAGTGATAGCGCCCGCGAAAGGCCCCGGCCCGCTCCAGTGGAAGAACATCAGTCGCTTGCTCGACGACGCACAGGATTTGATCATCGCGCGAGGGATCATCGCAGATGCCGCAACCGGTGGCGGTGGCAAAAAACCCACACCCCGGACACGGCCGGATCGATTCCTTGGCCCACTGTAAGGCCCCGGCCAAGGCCGTCGGTTCCGCCTTCGGGCTTTGCATCAACCAGACGGCCATCCGCTCCGCACTGCGTGGCCCAATCCCTGGCAGGCGCTTAAGCTCACCTATCAGCGCTTTAACAGGATCGGGGAAGTCAGCGCGCGTCATCAGGAAGTGCAGGTGGAGAATCGCAGGCCATGCAGTGATGAGTGGTGTACACCAAGGCGCAAATGCCCGACCACATGGTGGCGATCCACGGCCCGGCGATGGCCGGCGCGTACGCCGCCAGACAAAGCACCGGTGCCCAGGCACTCACCAAAACTAACGCCGTCAGCCATAAGATCACCCGTCGCCCGTGGCCAGCACTCGCCAGGATGGCAATCGCCAACCCGCAGGCAAAGACTACCGCCGCCAGCCAAATACTCCAATCAGGCAACTGCTGCGGCAGCGATTCCTCTCCATGGACTGCAAAAAACTGCTCGATGCCGCGATTCAGTCGGTCAAGGAAGCCGAGCAATTCGAGACCCGCAGCGAGGATCATTGACAGTCCACAGATCGTAGCGGCTGGGACTAGCAGATGACCTGGCGGGCGGACATGTTGGATGGCGGTGGCGGTCACGGGAATATCATCGAGCGTGGGGCAATCACCTACGGTTAGAAGCTCACCCGCGTGCGACCACCCGAAGACAATACGCGAACCCTGTCCCCCACACGAAATTGCTCATTGCGACTGACTTCCTGCACCACAGACACGCTGCCTCCCTGATTCATCCGCACCGTGATCTCGATCCCATTGCGCGACCCCATCGCTTGCTGGGCCTGCGAACCCACCGCTCCGCCGACCAACGCTCCGCCGACCGCACCGAGCGTGTGCGCACTGCTGCCGCCGCCCAGCGTACTGCCTAGCAGACCACCCGCCACCCCGCCGATGAGGGTTCCGGCCGTGTGATCACCTTCAATCTTCACAGTGCGAATCGATGTGATTCGACCTTCACTCACGGATTGCGACTGACGCGCCTCATTGCGCGAATAGGTATTCCCCGTCATGCTATCCTGCGCGCAGGATGTGAACCATAACACCACAGGCAAACAATAGAGAAGCTTGGTTTTCATTGCGCGAAAAACTTAACCTAACCTCAACCAAAAACAAGCGTTCAGTCAGCAGATTGCTAGCGGCGCGGTGGACTGCCACGTGGCGCAGAGTCCGCTCTCTTCACCTACAGCGTCAGGAGTGGTGCCGACGCTTGAAGTGAATCGCCGCAGTGGACCGCGAGATGATCCCCTGCAGGTAGGCAATCTCTTCCGCATCCAAGCTGTGCTCGGGGTTCTGGAGCGACTCCTGGGCGCGCTGAATCGCCTCTTCGGCACTGCGCACGTCCACCTCTGACTCACCCAATGCCATATCGGTGAGCACAACCACCTTGGTTTGGGTGATCTCTGCAAAGCCGGAGCCGATTGCTAGAATCGCCGTTTTTCCCTGATATTGATAGCGCAGCTCGCCCGGTTTGAGTGCCGTCACCAGGCCGGCGTGCATCGGCATAACACCGATTTCACCATCTGCACCTGGCAGATAGACGTTATCCACAGAATCCGAAAAAACCTTCTTCTCGGGAGTGACGATATCAAGGTGGAGTGGCATGCTGGCTGATTCTAAAGTTTAATATCCAAGGGCTTACTCGCGCGCGACCGAGTCAATATTACCCTTCATGTAGAAGTTACCTTCTGGGACGTGGTCGAGTTTACCATCAAGGATTTCAGCGAATCCGCGCACCGTGTCCTCAATCGAGCACAGCACCCCAGAAACATTGGTGAAGACCTCCGCCACATGGAATGGCTGAGTCAGGAAACGCTGAATCTTGCGCGCCCTGAAAACCGAGGTTTTATCGACGTCTGAAAGCTCGTCCATGCCAAGAATGGCGATGATGTCCTGCAAGTCCTTGTAACGCTGGAGGACCTCTTGGACACCGCGCGCAACCCGGTAATGCTCGGCTCCGACGATGTCCGGCGCCAGCGCCTTAGAGGTCGAGGCCAGCGGGTCCACCGCCGGAAACAATGCCTGCTCGGCGAGGGATCGCTCAAGCACAACAGTCGCATCCAAGTGAGCAAACGTGTTAGCGGGGGCTGGATCTGTCAAGTCATCTGCAGGAACATATACCGCTTGAATCGAAGTAATCGACCCTTTGTTAGTCGAGGTAATGCGCTCTTGCAGACCCGCCATTTCCTCGGAGAGCGTCGGTTGGTAGCCGACGGCGGAGGGCGTCCGACCTAGCAGAGCAGAAACCTCAGACCCGGCTTGGGAAAACCGGAAAATGTTATCAACGAACAGCAGCACGTCCTGGTTTTCTTCGTCGCGGAAATACTCAGCCATCGTCAAAGCAGATAGAGCAACGCGCAAACGGGCACCCGGAGGCTCGTTCATCTGGCCGTAGCAGAGCGCTACCTTCGACCCGTTAGTTAGTACAGGGTTGCCCCTCGCGTCGAGCTTCGGGTGACCCTTGTCATCCTTCTCGGTGGCGATCACCCCCGACTCGATCATTTCCCAGTATAGGTCGTTGCCCTCACGCGTCCGTTCACCCACGCCAGCGAAGACGGAGAAACCGCCGTGTGCTTTGGCGATGTTATTGATCAACTCCATGATGACGACGGTTTTACCGACGCCTGCGCCGCCAAACATGCCACCCTTGCCGCCTTTGAGCAGCGGGCAAATCAAGTCGATCACCTTGATGCCAGTGACCAAGACCTCGGTGTTCGCCGATTGCTCGGTGAACGATGGCGCTGGCCGATGAATCGGCGAACGAAAGGTCGCATCCGCAATCGGCACGTTGTCGTCCACTAAATCACCCGTCACATTGAAAATCCGTCCCAGCACCTGCTTGCCCACTGGCACCGCAATCGGCTTCCCGGTGTCGGTCAGCAACATGCCTCGCTTCAATCCGTCGGTGGTGGACATCGCCACTGCCCGCAACCAGCCATCACCCAAATGCTGCTGGACCTCAAGCACGAGTTTCGTATCCACGCCGTTGAGGACGTATTGGATTTCCAACGCGTTATAAATTTCAGGCAGTTTGCTGGCCTGGGAGAAGTCGGCGTCGATGACGGCACCGATGATCTGGACGATGGTTCCTTGGTTACTCATGGGACAAGATTAGAAGTTGGAAGTTAGAAGTTATGGACACGCGCTCATTCCATCGCCTTCATGGCGGTGGTGATTTCAAGCAGTTCCGAGGTGATTGCACCCTGGCGGAGTTTGTTGTATTCGAGGGTTAGTTCCTTGATGAACTTGTTGGCATTGTCGGTGGCGGCCTTCATTGCCACCATCCGCGCGGAGTGCTCGGACGCCCGAGCTTCGACGTGGGCCTGGAAAACCTCGTAGTTGAGGTAGAGTGGCAGAATGCTCGCGAACACCTCGCTCGCATTGGGTTCAAAGGCATAGTCGAGGAATGGGTCCTGCTGATGTTGCGCGACTGAAAACCCCTTACCAATCGCCTCGAACGCCTGCTCCTCGCCGACGCGATGCCCTTGAATCGGCAACAGCGTGACCACCTCCGCCTCTTGACGCAGCGTGTTCACAAAACTTGTAAAGGCGATGGTGACCTTGTCGTAGTGACCATCCAGAAATTGCTGGGTCACAAACTTGGCGATCGGACGGGTTTGGGAAAACGGCACCGGGTCCTTCACCGAAAAATCCGCAACAACTTGGTTGCCAAGCTTCTCAAACAGAATGCGCAGCTTCCGCCCGACTGTGACGAAGTGCGCGTCCGGTGCACTCAGCGCCTTGATTTTTCGCGCTAGGTTGGTATTGAGTGGCCCGCACAGGCCCTTGTCGGTCGAAATAACAAGCACTAACTCACGGTGGCCGTCGCGCTGCTGGAGTAGCGGGTGGGACGTCTCGCTGAAGGCGCGCCTGATATCAAAGAGCATCTGGGTAAGCTGCTGGGCATACGCCCGACCCGCCAGCGCCTGATCCTGCGCCTTCTTCATCTTGGCCGACGCCACCAACTGCATTGCACGGGTGATTTGCGCGGTGTTCTTGACCGACTTAATGCGTCGTCGAATGTCGCGGAGGTTGGCCATTGGGTGGAGTTATATGTGATTTTTGATTGATTACCAGTGAGGGTCAGTAGCTAGCGGGCGGGCGTTTTGTGTCTTACGAATTACTCTGACCCCACCCAAGCTAACATTATTGCCACGTCTTCTTGAAGTCACCGATGGCCAACTTAACGGCATCGACCATCGCGATGTCCTTCTTGAGATCAGGCTTTTCATTGCGGATTTTATCCAGCAATTCACTCTTGCGCGTGGTGAAGAATTCGCCAAGCGCCGCTTGGAACCGCTTCACATCAACCACCGCCACGTCATCGAAGTAGCCGTTCTGCATCGCAAATAGATAGATCGCCTCCATCTCCATCCCTAGCGGACTGTATTGATTCTGTTTGAAGAGTTCAACGATGCGGGCACCGCGCTCAAGTTTCATCTTGGTCGAGGCATCTAGGTCGGAGCCAAACTGCGCGAAGGCCTGCAACTCACGGAATTGCGCCAAGTCGAGCTTGGTGGTGCCGGCGCATGACTTGATCGTCTTGGTCTGGGCGGCAGAACCGACACGCGACACTGATAGACCGACAGAGATCGCTGGGCGGACACCTTGATAGAATAAGTCGGTTTCCAGATAGATCTGACCATCGGTGATGGAAATCACGTTGGTTGGAATGTAGGCGGAAACGTCTCCGGCCTGCGTTTCAATGATCGGTAGCGCGGTGAGTGAACCACCGCCAGCCGCATCTGATAGCCGCGCGGAGCGCTCCAACAGGCGGGAGTGAAGGTAGAAAACGTCGCCTGGATAGGCTTCGCGCCCGGACGGGCGGCGTAAAATCAGCGACACCTGCCGGTAGGCCACGGCGTGCTTCGAAAGGTCGTCAAATACAATAAGACAGTCCTGCCCCTTATCCATTAGATACTCAGCGATCGCGCAACCGGCATAGGGGGCGATATACTGCATAGCTGCAGCGTCCGACGCCGAGGCCGAGACGATGGTGGTGTATTCCATTGCTCCGGCATCTTCGAGGATCTTGTGGATGCGCGCGACGTTCGAGAGCTTCTGGCCGATGGCGACGTAGATACAATAGAGCGGCTTGTGATTCTGGAGCTTGCCCTGCTCGGCAGCCTTGTTTTGCTGAGCTTGCGAGATGATCGTGTCCACCGCGATGGTCGTCTTGCCCGTGGCGCGGTCGCCAATGATGAGTTCGCGCTGACCTCGGCCAATCGGAATCATCGCATCTATCGACATAATGCCGGTCTGCACCGGTACCGATACCGACTTGCGCTTGATGATACCCGGCGCAATTTTCTCCATCGGATAGTTCGCGGCGGCGGCAATCTCGCCCTTGCCGTCGATCGGCTGACCAAGCGCATTAACGACTCGGCCGAGCAGAGCCTCGCCGACCGGCACGGATAACAGCTTGCCAGTGGTGCGGCACTCGGATCCTTCTTTGACTGCGGCATAATCGCCTAACAAAACCACTCCGACTTCGCTTTCCTCAAGGTTGAGCGCCATGCCGATGACGCCATCACCAAAGTCGATCATCTCATTGAGCATGACGTCGGAGAGGCCTTCAACTTTGGCCACGCCATCGCCAACCTGGCGGACGGTGCCGATGTTAGATTTTTCGACGGTGGCGGTGATACCGGCAATTTGTTGTTCGAGTTCCTGGAGGATGCTGCTCATAGGGAAAGGTGACTGGAGATCAGGGTGCGGGATTCAGCGGAAATAGGTGCGAATTAAAATGCGTTAGCAAGGCGGTCCAAGCGCCCTTGGACCGAACCGTCGAGCACGTCGTTACCGACGCGGATGCGCAGGCCACCGAGGAGCGAGGGCTTAATCTCATAGTGGACGACGAGACCCGTGCCATAGGGCGTAGCCAGTCCCGCAAGTACCCGCTGGCGGCTCGTCTCGTCGAGTTCAACGGCGCTTTCGACCGTCACCTTGCGGCGCGCAAGGTCAAGACGAGTTAAGCGCTGGAGAGCTGCGAGCATGGCGCGGTAATCGCGCGGCTGGGATTCGATCAAACAGGCCACGAGCCTCCGCAGTTTCACGTCATCGAGTCGCCCGCCGGACTGGCAAAGTCCGAACAATCGGCGCGCATTGACGGCGGCGGTTTTGGAGATTTTCATGGGAATGGAGGAGATGCGACCGTGATTCAGCGTTCCATCTGGGCAAGCGCGTCGTCGTTGATGCGTTGTTGGTCATCAGCCGTTAGAACCTTGCCGGTCACCTGCGCCGTCGTCGCCGCTACTAATCGACCAAACTCGCGCTTCAATTCGTCACCGAGACGATCACGGTCAGCTTTGGCGGCGGTTTCTGCTTTGGCTAGAATCTGCTGGGCCTGGGCGATTGCTTCCTGGGCCTTTTGTTCCGTGAAGGCGTTGGCACCCTGCTTGGCTTCGTTGATGAGTCGCAGCGCGTCCTCATTGGCCTGAGCGATGGCGGCGGCGGTGTTTTGCTCGGAGTCGGCGAGTTGTTGTTCGATGCGCTTGAGCTTATCTTCGCCCTCGGCGATGCGACTGCGGCGCTGTTCAAGCATCAGCTGAATTGGCCCGAAGGCGAACTTCTTCAACACCCAGATGACGATGCAAAAATTGATCACCTGCGCGATGAAATACGGTCCGTTAAGACCAAAGGTCTTCTGGATGGTTTCAAAGGTGCCGGGGTTCTCTGCGACGGTAGTGGCGAGCTGGGTGATCATGGGAAATAATTAGAACAATAGGAAATACCGCACGCATCACGCGATGCGTGCGGCTCATAACTCACTTGACCGCGAAGGCGGACAGAATGAATACCCCTTCGATCAGGGCGGCAAAAATAATTGAAATCACGAGGATCGGGGTGGCTGCGCCTGGATTGCGGCCAGTGGCTTCAGCCGCCTTCGCACCGAGGATACCAATGCCTAGGCCCGCTCCGAGAGCTGCCAGCGCGACGTGAAAGAATGGGAGTGTCATAATGTGAGTTGGTGGTTCGTTGGTTGTTGGTTGGGGTTTTCAGCAGCTCCCACGGTCATGCCATGGTCAAACCGCAGAAATTTTTCAGTGGGCATCTTCCTCACCGTGATCGCAGATGAGCTTGAGAAAAATCGCGCACAGCAAGGTGAACACGAGTGCCTGCACGAAGCCAACTAGCAGCTCCATGAAAAAGAATGGCAGCGACGGCAGGAACGCGAGTTGTTTGGGAACCAACTGCATCAGCGCTTCAGAGGTTTGCTCGCCACCATAGATATTGCCATAGAGACGGAAGGTGAGGGCCACCGGACGAATCGCGATGGAGATCAATTCCAGGAAGCCGACAAACAGGAAAATAGGCACCATGATCGCCCGCATCGCGCCATGGAAGTCGCCCTTGGGGGCGAATATGTGCGCCAGAAACCCTTTCAGGCCATTCTCGGTAAGCGCCCAATAGAACCATAACAGAGCAAAGGAAAACGCCATCGCCGCAGTTAGATTGATATCCGCGTTGGCTCCGCGCAGCAAAGGCTGCACAATCCGGTCATGACTGTCTTTCCAGCCGATCGTGCCAACCCCGGGCAGCAGACCCATGTAGTTGTTAACTAGAATAAAAAAGAAAATCGACCCGTAGAACCAAAACACCCGCTTCACTAGGCGCTCACCCATGAGTCCACCTAGGAAATCATAAAGCGTCTCGACCGACCACTCGGCGAAGTTCTGGCATCCTGCTGGCACCAGGGTCATTTTACGGGTAGCTGCCCGGCAGAATAACACGATCAACCCAACCGCTAGCCACGTCATGATCGTGGAGTTGGTGAACGGCCCAATGATTTGCTGGGCGTCCAAGGGTAGAAATTCGTGTTCGCCCTCGCTGGACGCGAACAACGGCACCAGGCCAATCAGCCAGGCAGTTAGTGTGAGAGTAAGCGAACGACGGGTCATGCCAAGGGTAGGCGCACAGGCAGGCGCGGAGCGCGAATGTAAAGATGTTACGCAGCGCCGCAAGTTCTATTCTGAAAAACTTTTCTGTTTTTTCTATTTCTTTGGAATCACGGGTTTTCGCTTGCCAATGCCATGGCTCACCCGCACAAGCTTCCGTTGCCATGAATAAAGCTGAACTTATTGAAGCCATCCAAGCCGCTCTCGGGAAAGACGCCACCAAACGCTCCGCTGACGAAGCACTCGATGCGGTTTTGAACTCCATCGCCCAAGGGGTAAAAAACGACAAGAAAGTCCAAATCATCGGATTCGGCACCTTCGAGGTCAAAAACCGCGCCGCCCGTATCGGTCGCAACCCAAAAACCGGCGAATCCATGACCATCGCCGCCTCCCAATCGGTTGGCTTCAAGCCATCCTCCGTACTGAAAAACTCGCTCTGATTTCCCGCAGGCTCTGGCCTCAGGTCGTCAACCTAAAACCGATATCAACCCCGGCCAGTCCAGGCCGGGGTTTTCTTGTGCCAATCCAACCGACCAGAATCTGCTAGTACTTGCGCGCGGGATCTGTGGACATCGGACCACGAACCGACTACCACCTGTGCCACAAGGTCATTCTCAACTTTCATGAAACCACGCATCACACTCGCCGAAACCCGCTTGCCAGACGGCAGCATGCTCACCCTTCAAGAGCATGACGGACGGAAAGCCCTGCTCATTCACGGCCAGCAAATCTGCGGACCGGCCACCCGCTGCGCCGAGGAAGAGTTGGCACGACTCGCTTGCGCGCCCTTCCGGCCCGCCCGCCAACCGAAAATCTGGCTCGTCGGTCTAGGGCTCGGCCACGCACTTGCATCGGTGGCCGCCGAACTCCGGCAAAAACGCGCCTCACTGATCGTCGCAGAGCCGCTCACTGCCATCGCCGACTGGCACCGCGAACACCTGCCTGAGAGCCCGCTGCTCACCGACTCGCGCGTTATCCTCGAAAATGATTGCGGTCCCAGCGCGCTGATCCGCCAGGCCGGCATGCTCCACGCCATTCTGCTCCACCTCGATGCATCACCCACCGGCCCACGCAACCGCCCATGGGTGGACGACCGACGCTGGGTCGCCGCGGCTTACGAGGCCTTGCAAGCCGGCGGCTTGCTGGCGATTGCAGGATCGCGCCCAGTGCCCACTCTCACCACTCGCCTCCAACGGTCGGGTTTCGAGGTGGCGGAGTTCACCGTGCCGGCCTCACCAGATGCCAAGAAATCGCGCTTGCTGCCGATCTGGCTGGCCCGAAAAGGACAACCTGCCGGCTGAGCCTGGCACCCGCCGCGGCCAACTCACGCTTACTCAAGCCGCCAGCTACCGAGTGAGCGACCGATCCGGCAAGCGTTTCGGGATTCATTGATTTCGCCGCGGGTGAGTCGCCCGTGGTCCCATTCCACCCAGTGGGCACGGCCGGGGTTGGTGAACGAACCGGTATTAATCACCCGACGGCCCTTGCGTACCCAGCACCCGTGACGGTGAAAATGACCCACCACCAAGACCTCGGCCTGCGGAAAATATCGATCACAAAACCGCGCCCCGTAAGCCGCCTGCATCAGCCACGCCTGCACCATTTTGAGCGCTCGTTGCGGTGGCAGCAATGCGTCCCACGCACGCAGCAGCGAATGGCGGCTGCGCGCAAACTCCACCGAACACAGGGCACGGGCCACCGCCCGGGCAAGCCGCAGGCGCTCCTCCGCATCGTGCCCGGCCGCAGGGTGCTGCTGCCACAGCGCCTTGATTTGCTCGCCACCCTCCAGAATTTCACGCTTCCATGGCGAACCCGCGTACAGCAGCGCATCGCCGTGTGTGACGACAATCCGCCCACCCGCCAGCTCAATCCAGCCCGGCCCCGGCCACCCCGGGTCGTGATTACCTGATAGAAAAACCGTCGCCGCGCCTTCCTCAGCGCAAATCGCTTGGAGCTCCTGAAGCATGGCGGCGGACCGCTCGCGGAATGGTAGAGCCAACTCCTGCCAAGTGTCGCCATTGAACACCACCGTGCCCGCACCGGCAATCAACGGACGCAATGCGGCCACGCGCTCGATCCGCGAAACCTTGTGACCAAGATGCAAGTCGGACAGAATCCGGACAGGCTCATTCATAGAGCCACTCGGCGTTGGCGCAACGCCTCATACACACACACCCCGGTCGCGACCGAGACGTTCAAGCACTCAACCTTACCTGCCATCGGAATCGACGCTAAAAAATCACAGTTTTCCTCAGTGAGGCGACGCAATCCCTTTTCCTCCGCCCCCATCACCAGAGCAAGCGGACCGGTGAGATCCAGATCATAAATCGATTTCGCCGTCGCGTGATCGGAGGTGCCTACCAACCACAGCCCTGCGGCCTTGAGCTTCTCCATCGTCCTAGCCAGATTGGTGACCTGCGCAAATGGCACGTGATCTGCCGCACCTACCGAGACCCGACGCACGGTTTCGGTGATGCCAACCGCCTTGTCCTTGGGCGCAACCACGGCATGCACGCCCGCCGCGTCCGCTGTGCGCAAAATCGCACCCAAGTTGTGCGGATCCTGCACGCAATCCAAAATCAACACCAATGGCATGGCTTGCGCTGCAACTATCACCATCAAATCATCCTCGTCCAGCGCGGGCGTGAGGGTTTCCACCACCTGTACGTGACGGTTCTCCCGCGCCTGCTTGCCTTGCCCACCGTGCGGGGCCGAAAATCGTGGCTTCATGCCCGAAACCTTAATCCGCCCCGAACGCACCCGTCGAGTCCTTTGGCAAAACCACTCACATCGCGGGATACGCCATACATCGAGCGCCTCCACCCACCATCGATAGATCGCGTAACCCACTTAAAACCAACACCCAACACGCGCAAATGATCTAACGATCAAATTTTCCATTTGCCCTGGCCCAGCAAATGCACTATTCGATTGCCCGAATTTGTAATTCCACGCGATCCCTCGCGCCACCCTCCTTCGCACTCCACGACCCCTTCCGCATGATTTCCCGACTCGTTTCTCTTGTTGCCCTCTCCCTATTTGCAGCACTCTTCACCAGCTGTGGCAACTCCGGCCTCGCTATCCTTCCAAAATCAGGCCGCTCTGCCTTCGGTTATGCCAGTAACGAGCAATTTGCCCTGCCCGGACCATCACCCGCCGTCGTCGCCGCTGCCGCAACCAAGCCTCATGATAAACACTCAATGCCAGTGTACTCCTTCAGCGAACGCACCCGCGTCGTCCGCACCACCGCCTACACCTGCAGCGAGAACGACCACCTGATCTACGGCGATAAAAACGCCACAGGCACCACCCTGCGCTACACCAACCGCGTGCGCAGCGCCGCCGCCGACTGGTCGTTCTACCCAGTGGGCACCACCTTCCGCATCAAGGGCCTACCCTATCTCTACGTGGTCGATGATTACGGCTCCGCCCTCACCGGCACCGGCACCATCGATATCTACAAACCGAGCAAAGAGATCATGAATCTCTGGGGCAAACGCAATGTCGAGATCACCATCGTCCAGTGGGGATCGTTCCCACGCAGCGCCGAATTGCTCAAACCTCGCACCAGCTTCGGCCACTGCCGCCAAATGCTCTCCAATATCGTCCGCCTCTGCCCCGATCTCGGCGGCCATATGGCAATGCGCTAAGTCTCTGGCTTTGAGAGTGGCCTCTCCCTCTTCCCAGCGCCCCCCCATCCTCACTGGATCGGGGCAAACAACCGCGCCGCCCGGCATGCAGCTCGAAACAAAAACCGCTTGCGGGTGAAATCCTCAAGCCGCGCTTCCCGCGCCTGTTGAAAATCCTCCGTCAACATGCAAGACACTCCATCCACAAATCTGCGGTCAGTCGAAAATGCCGTGATCTCAAAGTTCAAACGAAACGACCTATTGTCCAGATTGGCCGTGCCCACTGCAGCCAGTCGCCCGTCGATGAGCATCACCTTTTGATGAAGAAACCCGCGATGATAGCGGAAAAGCCTCACCCCGTAAGGGATCGACTGCTCGTAATAGGAAAACGCCGATAACCAAACTAACAAATGGTCGGCTCGCTCCGGAATCAAGATGCGCACGTCCACCCCCCGCAGCGCCGCTGTCTGCAAAGCGGTCAACACCCCTTCGTCGGGCACAAAATACGGCGAGGTGATCCACAACCGCTGCCGCGCCGAGTTGGCGGCTTCCGCCACTATCAGCTGCCATGAATCCGCCGCGTCCGCCGGCCCGGTGGGAATCACCGCCGCCACTTGATCCGCCGGTTCTGGCTCGGTATCCCAGTGAAGATCCGGCACACGGTTGGATGCCCAAAACCAATCCTCCAAAAATACCAATTGCACCGCCTGCACGACCGGCCCCCTCATCTCCAAGTGCGTGTCTCGCCACTCGCCAAACCGCTGGTTGCGACCCAAGTATTCGTCCCCCACATTCAGTCCACCTAACAACGCCACCCGGCCATCACTCACGACAATTTTCCGGTGATTGCGAAAATTCAACTGCAACCGTGACCACCAATACCGGTTAATCCCGAACGAATGACACTCAATTCCTGCCTCCTCAAGCGCACGCAGATAGTGAGCCGGCAATTTGTGCGAACCAATCTCGTCAAACAAAAAATAGACTTTCACCCCGGCGCGGGCCCGCTCAATAAGCGCCTGCTGAAAACGCATCCCCAGTCGATCGTTTTTAACAATAAAAAAATTCACACACAGATAGCTCTTAGCCTCGCTAATCGCACGGAATATCCGCTCAAACGTTTCCTCGCCATCGATGAGCAATCGCAACTGGTTGCCACGCGTGAATGGCAAACCACCTAACAGCCGAGCGGCCCGCTCAAAGACATCATCCTCAGGAATATCGACCTCTAACTGGCGCAAGCTCTCATGCATCCTCTCGGCTATCCGACGCATGCGCTCATCCATCATCCGCCGTCCTCCCACTGCGCCCGTGAAGCGAGTCCGACCTAGCAACCAGTAAAGCGGAATCGCTAGAAACGGCACGGTAATGAGCGAAATTACCCAGGCAATTGTGCCTTGCGAGGTGCGCACGTGCATCAGCGCGTGCAACACATGGAGAATTCCCACCACGTAAAACAACACCACCGCAAGCCAACCCAGCCATGTAGTGGCCGCATAATCATGCGCAAACATGTCGTTAGAAAACCTCACCGGGCTTGAAGAAGCGGTGGATTTCCACGGCCGCAGACTCGAGCGAGTCGGATGCGTGACAGACGTTGACCATCATATCCTCGCCAAAATCGCCGCGGATGGTGCCGGCCGCCGCAACCTTGGAATTCGTGGGGCCGATCAATTCGCGAATTGAGGCGATGGCATTCTCGCCTTCTAACACAAGGACGATGACCGGCGAGCGCTGCATGAAGGCGATGAGCGCGGGAAATACTGGGATGTGGGTGATATGAGCGTAGTGCTCGCGCAGAATCACCTCATCCAACTGCATCATCTTGATCGCACGGATCACAAATCCGGCGGCCTCGAACCGTGCCAGCACCTTGCCCGTAAGTTGCTTCTCCAACGCGTCAGGCTTCAATAAAATCAACGTGTGTTCAAGGGTCATCGTCGGAATTAGGCAGGCGATTCACCGAACTGCAAGCATTTTGACTCGCTGACCCGCGCGCTCACCCGATCCCCTTCTTCAGATCCCTAACACACCAGAGGACCCCAGCCGCCGCCGCGCCACCGCCGTGAGGCGGACCCTGAAATCTGGCCCCGCAGTGACTAAACTAAGCTATGGTGACGGGGGTACGGGAAATGGATAGGAGATCATGGATGAAGTGGGAAGGAACTCGAATTTGGGCAGCCGCAGCGCAAGGCCCAGCACGCAACGATGCGTAGCGGAGTGGAGTGCGGAGCCTGGAGCGGAGGCTGCCCCAATTCGCCGCGCTAGGGGGGGCGCAGGCCCGGCCGTCTACGATCATCTGACACGCGTCAGCACCCGAGCGGATCGGCGGTATCTGGAAATCCTCAAGGTGACTTCCGATGAAGGCCAAACGGTGCTGGAACACGCCCTGGTGCTTTTGTTGGCAGTGCCAAACCCGGTGATCTCGGCGGCGGAGGTGCTGGGATTGATCGGCACCTGGCGCGATGTCCAACGGCAGTGGCGGGAGCGGCCGCCCTTGGAGGTGTGCCTCGCGGATTACGATGCGCAGCTGGATGGCTGGAACCATCGGCAGGTGCTGCGCCACCTGTGCGAGAGCGAGGCCGTCGAACGCGGCCAGAACCGCACGGTGCGCCTGCTGTCCGAGTCGGGCCTGCCCGAGACCAAAACGCTCAGCACACTCGACGAGACGTTGTTGTCGACCCCCTAAGATAGCTTTGATCATGAAAGCGCATCAAAGCTATCAGTTGTTGGACGAAGCCGGGTGCTACGGGCAGTGACACGGCGGGGTGGACAAGACCGACCCGGAGCCTCCCGTCCACAGTTGCATTGCTTTCGCGGACACGATGTTAGATCCAGCCGTAAGACGCCGGCGTGAACCAAGCGCGCCGGATTCCAGGTCATCCCATCCGGCCATGGTGGCCCTCTGGATGCAAGTGATCCCGCAGATGGCGAGAATTTCGTGGATTTTGCACACCACGGGCGCGATCCGCCCTGCCTGGTGGCAAATTGCCGTCAAGTCGCGGGTCGCAGATAGATAAATGGGAGTGGGTATGGCAAATTCTATCCTGTGTCGGGGAGCGGGGGCCTGGCGGCGGGACGACTTGCCTGGAGCAGGGCCAGTCCGAGATCGAACAATGCAGACGGTGCGGGCCGCCATTGCCCGTGGCGCGTGACGCGACCCAACAGTTGCATCGGGCGCTTGCAACAGCGACTTCGGGCCGGTCTGCGGCCTTTGGCTTGAGCGTTGGCTCGGGGGCGGGCATTTGCAGGATGTGGTGGATCTTGCCGCGTTTTTCCACCGCCGCGGCACTCAGGAATCCATAGTGGCGCAACCGAGTGAAGCCCTTGGGCAGCACATGCAAGCACCACCGACGCAGGAACTCGTGCTTGCCTAACACCCGTACCCCCCACTGTTTGGTGCGGCTGTCCTGGCAGTTGAGTCTGATCCGTCCATCCGCCGTTTCTCCAAGGATGCGCTCCTCGCTCACCGCAGTGCGATGCACATAGCGCGCCAGATAACGCAGGGCCGACCTGCCATTGCCCACCGCTTCCACATCCACCACCCAGCGTTGGTCCCAGCCGCTTTGTGGGATGCCAGCCAGATCGGCGCGTTGCGTCTCTGCATCGTGCTCGGCGAGCTTGCGCCGCAGCACGATCTTGAAACGTTTGGCAATGGCGCGGTGCGGCATCAGATAGTCGGTACGGCCCGGGCGGTGGATGCGTTGTCCATCCCGCGCCAGGCTCAGGCCCGGCATGACGACATGGATGTGCGGATGATACTGCATTTCGCGCGTCCAGGTATGCAGCACGGCGGTGAACCCGAGGGTCGCGGGATTGCATCCCCCATCGGGCATGACGAGCTTGCGCTTCAAATCCAAGGCGTTGAGGGTTTCGCTCACAGCCTCGAACAGGATGCCATAAAACCACTGCTGCTGTTTATAACAGGTGTCGCGAAGCTCCGCGGGCAGGGTGAATGTCAGCAGGTAATACTCGGTGTCCAGCAGTTTGGCTTCCTGCGCCTGTGCCCATGCGTGCTGCTTGTGCTTGTCGCACTGCGTGCAGGCGCGGTGGTGGCAACTGTGGTAGCGCAAGCGCTGGCGCTGGCAGCACGCACATTGATACACCTCCGCGCCCAACGCCGCCGTGCGACAGGCGCAAAGAGCCTCAGCCGCACTGTAATGCGCGGAGTTGAGCAGATACGGTTTCGCTCCGGCAAAGGCTTCCCAATGCCGGTTGAAGATGGCAGCGAGCTTCACCAGGCGTCAGTGACCGGGCTTGCGGCGGGGTTGGTCGGCCTTCTATGCGGTTCTTGTCCATCAGCTCGCGGTTTTCTCCTAGCCTTCCTTCCCCGGGTCGGTCACCCTTCCCGAGTTGGCTTCAGATGGTGGTTTCTTCATTTTTCATGCACTGGTGTTTCCACAGGGGACTTGAACCCCATTTACAACGTGCCCATGCTGGGCACACACAAGGCGTCGCTGCCAACCGGCAACCGCTCCACAACTTCAAACCCAACCACCCTGCCATGACCCGGCGGCAGGACTAGACGTTCGGCAAGTAAATGAAGACTCCAGACGCCGCAAGCACACGGAACTACGGCATCTATATTGCCATGGTTCCAGCGATCGCGCTAGTTGGCGTCTGGTCGTTCGGAACGTCGGCGCTAATCCGAAAGAACTTTGATCCGCCGATCCCTCAGTGGCTTGTCGTGATCACAGTTGCGGCAGCGATCATCGGAGTGCTCATGCTGATCGCTCGTGTTTTGCGGACGACCACTGGAGAGCGGTTTGCCCATATTGGTGTGGCATGCCTCATAGTTCCATTGATCGCGACAGTATTTGGAGGGGCCTATTTGTGGATTTCAGACCGTCTCGCCCGCAATCGTGAGCCGCTCGGGACATTGATTCTTGGAGGCGGTCTCGGAGTCACAGTATTCGGGTTTGGGAGCGCCACAGCGATTGACGTGCTACACATGATTCTCATCTTCGCCGGATCTCTTGCAGGCTTAATTGCTCTCAGGCTGACATCGCGTCCCGGGGCTCTAAGTCTGATGCGCTTTGGAGCACTTCATTCTCTCACATTCTTTGTCGCCATGGTTGTTGCCTCTATTGAAGACGAGGAGCGTCGTGCGGAAGGTCGTGGTCAGACGCCAGCACAGAGATCCCAAGCCGAACAGGTCGTGCCTCCTAACGGGCCATAAGCGTTTCAAACTCAATCCAATTTCCATCCAATCGCTCCCGTAGGAGCACTCAAACTTTCGGTGAAGAAATGACCATGGAATATCGAGCTGCCATTTTCGCGAATCGACGATTCGGCATCTTTGTCGTCAGCATGACAGCGTTTCTTCTGGGGCTACTAGTGTTTGCAGCGGCATACGGATTTGCCCTCTGTTTGGCCTTTGTTGCAGTCATTTCGGTCGCGAGGCTTAATACCAGGAGAATGAGGTTTTCCTCTGAGACGATGCGGTACGATGGTTGGCTGCGGACCATTTCCATACCTATTTCGGACATTCAACGTGTCAAGGCAGCGAGTTCATATGGGTATCCCACTGACAGATGGCATGCTGGCGGGTATTGCGTGGACACCGGGAAGAGCAAATACTGGATCCATCCGATCTGGTTCGGCCCCTCCGCATGCCGTGAGCTGAGCGATCGATTCATGCGTCGTCCAAAGCGTTTTCAGGATTCGCGGGATGTCACCACTCCGCCTGAAGTCGAAGAAAAAGCAGGCACCGAATCGGGTCCCCGGGAGTAGTTAGCTCCCGGGTCCCACACCACCCTGCGTACGGCTCCGTACAGGGCGGTTCCAATCAGACTCGGGCATCAGGCCCG
>JAYSPI010000041.1:0-10491 GCA_043722215.1 Prosthecobacter sp. | reverse complement strand
GAACAACGCGGAGGTCACAATCACGTGGCTGGCGCCGGCGTCCAACCAGGACGCTGCATTGGCTGCAGTGATGCCGCCACCGAGGTGGAGCCCCCCGGGCCAGGTGGAGAGGGCATCGCGGGCGGCCTGCTGGTTGCCCGGTCCGAGTTGGATGACGTGGCCGCCGGTGAGATGATCGTCACGGAACGTTTGCGCAAACCAGCTGGCCGGGCGGTCGGAGACGAAGTTTTCGACGGGGCCCGCGCCATGATCGCGCAGACTGCCGCCCACGATTTGTTTCACCTGGCCATGGTGAAGGTCGATGCACGGGCGGAAGCGGGTCATGGAGTGGGCAAGCGCTGGGGGGCGTTAACCTAACAAGGTTGCGGGATCCGTGTAGGCGAAGCCGTGGGCGGAGGCGACCGGTTTGCAGGTGTATTTACCGGCGCGGGTGTTGATGCCGCCGAGCAGTTCGTGGCGCACCTTGCAGGCGTCGGCGACGCCCTTGTCGGCGATGAGTTGGATCCACGGATGAGTCACGTTGTTAAGCGCTTGGGTCGCGGTTCGCGAGTAGGCACCGGGCATGTTGGCCACACAGTAGTGCAGCACGCCCTCTTCCTCGTAGGTGGGATGGTCATGGGTGGTGGCGCGCGTGGTTTCTGCGCAGCCGCCCTGGTCCACGGCGATGTCCACAAAGACACTGCCTTTGGGCATCATGCGGAGCATTTCGCGGGTGATGAGTTTGGGCGCTTTGGCACCGTGAACGAGCACCGCCCCGATGACGAGGTCCGCGCGCGGCAGGAGGTCCGAGAGATTGGCGACGTTCGAATAGACCGTGCTGGTGCCACTCATGGTGATGTCCAGGAAGCGCATGCGCTCGAAATCCACTTCGAGGATCGTTACGTCGGCTCCAATCCCGGTGGCAACACGGGCGGCGTTGACGCCTGCGGTGCCGCCGCCGAGGACGATGACGCGGCCTGGGGCAACGCCGGGTACGCCTCCTAACAAGCAGCCGCGGCCGCCGCGGTGTTTGGCGAGGTGATAGGAACCCACGATGGCCGACATGCGACCGGCGATTTCGCTCATCGGTTCGAGCAGCGGCAGGCGGTGGTTGACCTCGATGGTTTCATAGGCGATGGCGGTGCACCCGGTGGCGGCTAGGGTTTCGGTCAGGCTCTGGTCTGCGGCCAGGTGGAGATAGGTAAAAAGGATGTGGTGGGGCTTGAGCATGGCCACCTCCAACGCTTGGGGCTCCTTGACCTTGACGATTAATTCAGCCTCCGCAAACACAGCGGCCGCGTCTGCAACCATCACAGCGCCGTGGACTTGGTATTGTTCGTCATCGTAACTCGCTCCCTCACCCGCGCCCCGTTGGACGAAGACCTGGTGACCCCGCTTGACGAGCTCTGCGACCGTGCCGGGGATCATGCTTACCCGGTTTTCCTGTGCCTTGATTTCCTTTGGGATGCCGATTTTCATATGCGGCCGAGAGGCATAGCTTGCACCGGCGAATAAGCAATCCTGAATTGACTTCGCGGGTGGCGTTTTTCTAGCAGTTGGTGACTCCGATTCATGCTGCAAAAACATAACTTATCACCATGCTGGGTCACACGCTGCGCGCGGCGGGTGCGGTGAGTGAATAATTTGCATTATTTGACTTGTTATCATGGGAATCACGTTTATAGAACCCGTCGCGCCGGTTTCGGTGCGATGCGCGGCCGATTGAATGGTCTCGCCCTTGTCCGGTCTGCATCGATGAGATGGATTGTTTGAGGTTCTTCAGAAATCTCTCATCGCACCGCCAGCCGCCGGGTCCCCGGAGGTGCTGGCAATTGACCAACATGACCCCGATTGCTTACGAGGCGCTGCCACTGGCTGCGCCCATCCAACGTGTTTTGCGCGAACTGAACTACTCTGTGCCCACGCCGATCCAGGCCCAGGCGATTCCTCTCCTGCTTGAGGGTCGTGACCTGCTCGGTTGCGCTCAAACTGGCACTGGGAAAACCGCCGGGTTTGCCCTGCCGATCTTGCAAGCGCTACACGAACGACCGATGCAGGTGCGCCCGCGCTGCTGCCGCACACTGGTGCTGGCACCGACTCGCGAGTTGGCCGGCCAAGTGGGCAAGAGTTTTGCCACCTACGGCCAGCACATTCGGTTCCGTCAGACGCTCGTCTATGGCGGCGTTGGTCAAGTGCCGCAAGTGAATGCCATGCGCGGCGGCGTGGATGTGCTCGTCGCGACGCCTGGTAGATTGCTAGATTTAATTGACCAGCGGCACATTGATCTTTCACAGGTTGAGTTTTTCGTGCTCGACGAGGTGGATCGGATGCTGGATATGGGGTTTTTGCGTGATGTGAAGCGGATTGTGGCGATGTTGCCGGCACGGCGGCAGTCGTTATTTTTCTCCGCGACGCTCGCCCCCAATATCGTTGATCTAGCGCAAACGATTCTGCGCAATCCTGCCCATATCAGCATCACCCCGGAAACCACCACAGCCGAAAATATCGAGCAACAGGTGTGTTTTGTGACACGCGAGGCCAAGCGCCCGCTGCTAGAACAACTGTTGCGCGCGCAGGCCGCAGCCACCGAGCAAAAACTCACCATCGTTTTCAGCCGTACTAAGCACGGTGCGAACAAACTCGCCAAGAGTCTGTGCGCCGCCGGCTTTGGGGCCGATGCGATCCACGGCAATAAGAGCCAGGCGCAGCGTGAGAAGGCGCTAGATCGGTTCAAGAAGGGTCTGACGCCGGTGTTAGTTGCTACCGATGTGGCGGCACGCGGTGTGGACGTGCGGGCGATCGGGTTGGTCGTCAACTATGACCTGCCGAACGAACCCGAGGCGTATGTCCACCGGATTGGGCGGACCGCACGGGCTGGCGCGGAAGGCCGGGCCGTATCATTCTGCTCCGAGGAAGAACTCGAGTTCCTGCGCGAAATCGAAAAAATCATCCGCATGCCGATTCCTCGCTGGGATGACCATGCGTGGCACATAGAGGAACTCGCCGCGCGCCATTCCCGTGGGAAAACGGGCGGCCAACGTCAGGCACCGAAGCCATCCAACGGCCGAGGCCGCAGTGGTGACCAGCGCCGCAACAATGGCCGGGGTAGGCGGTAATTCATCGCCGCGCCCGTCATGCGGCGGGCGCAATGGCGTCGATGGCATCTAGCAGTTTGGTAGGGATTTCTGCCGTTCGTAGCGCGTTTAACGAGTCATCGAGTTGGGTGACGGTGCGTGCGCCGAGGATCACCGAGGTCATGGCGGATGAGCGCAATGCCCAGCGAAGTGCCAGATGGTGGAGGGGTATGCCGTGGGCGTCTGCAAGTTGGCCGAGGGCGCGGATTTGCGCCTGATGGGCGAGTACCTGGGAAGGTTGGAGGAAGCCCTCGGGCCGGGCGGCGCGCGACCCGATTGGAATGCCCTGGAGGTATTTCGGGGTGAGCATGCCCTGCGCGAGCGGGCTGAACCCGATGCAACCGAGGCCAACGGTTTCTAACCACTGGAGAATGCCATTGGTTTCATATTGGCGTTGGAGGATCGAATACGGTGGCTGATAGATTAGGCACCGGATGCCTCTTTCGGCGAGCATCGAGACGGCTTGTTGGAGGCGTGTAAGCGAGTATTTTGACAATCCGACGTAGAGAGCTTTACCGCTGGTGACGGCGGTGGTGAGGGCGGCGACGGTTTCCTCTAAGCGAGTGTTGATGTCTGGGCAGTGGGAGTAGAAGATATCGACATAGTGGAGACGCAGGCGCTTGAGTGATTGATCGAGTGATGCGAGGAGGTGCTTGCGGGAGGCGTTCTGGCCGTACGGGCCGTGCCACATTTCATGGCCGCCTTTGGTGGCAATGATTAATTCGTCGCGGTGGGCGGAGAAGTCATGCATCAGGATGCGGCCAACCGTTTCCTCGGCGGAGCCGGGCGGTGGGCCGTAGTTATTTGCTAGATCAAAGTGGGTGATGCCGCGATCGAACGCGCGGTGGAGTATTCGGCGGCTTTCCTTGTGGTTGTCACCGGAGCCAAAATTGTGCCAGCAGCCAAGCGAGATGGCGGGAAGGAACAACCCGGAATCGCCGCAGCGCCGGTAGGGCATCTGTCCATCGTAGCGAGCAGGATTGTACATGCTGATAAGATGACCGTCGGCGACGGTTTGCCAAGCGTGAACTCGCAGCGAGCTATCGCATTTGGCAGTTGCCGCGGGTGTTGTTAGCGGGGGATTTGGTCTTGCCATCGGGGGTGGGAAGGCTAATTTGTCGATGCTTTTGGCGCATTGGTCAGTCGTTGTCGATTGCCGGTGGTTTTCCGGCAGGGCAGCAGACTCACAACAACCACGGTTTATGAAATATCTCGAAAAAATCACACTGATGACGGTGACCACGGTTTACGTGGCGTATATGATTCAACAAGCGATGCGTATCCGGGCTGAACGGCTATACCGATTGGCCGCAGGTGAATCTCCCTATGAGCGGACTCACCCGAAGCCTCGGCGAGTGTACCGGTCGTAACCGGTATCGCCCGTATGCTGAGAGGTTTCTTGCTGACGCCCGGTGGGCAGTGGTGACACGTCGGCTCAGTAGCTGAGCCGATAGACCAAAAAAAACGGATGCCAATTGGCATCCGTTGATTTCCCGGGTGGCGGAACCGAAGAGGTTATTCAGCGGTGAGCGAGCGATCGGCGGCTGGGGCGTTGCTGTAGCGCCAGCGGATTTTATTGCGCTTGGATGCGGAGCGGAGCTTGCGTTGTTTGCGCTCGGTAGGCGTTTCAAATGCGCGGCGGCGGCGCATTTCTTCAAGGATGCCTTCGGCGTCCAGTTTGGTTTTGAGACGTTTGAGAGCCCGATCGACGGGCTCGCCTTTTTTCATAGTCACTCCACGCATGCGATGATCTTGGTTGGTTTGGTTGGTTCCGTCGGTTGGTCGGGGCGGGTTAGTTGCGTGATGGGGCGGCTCTTGTCAAGAATGATCCCGCTAGGTGGTGGAAAAAAAGCGCGGTTGCGTGGTGGCCGGTGCTGGGCGACTGGTTGTAGGTCATGGTGCGGGCGAGTCGGCGCGATCGCCTGTGGCAGACCACTGAATTCATCAAGCCACTACCCTCATGTCACGCATCCCCTTCGACCGTGTAAACTGGACGACCAGTTCGTTTTTGATCGGCACCGCCCTGATCGCCTTGATCGGGGTGCCTATCTATCTGGTGACGGTTGGATTGGACGGGTTTCAGCTTGGGATGTTCGGGTTTTACCTTGTGGCGACGATGCTGAGCATCACGGTGGGCTACCACCGGTTGTTTTCGCACATTGCGTTCAAGGCGAAGCTGCCGGTGCGGGTGTTCACCCTGGTTTTTGGGGCCTGCGCGTTTGAGAATGCTTGTCTCGATTGGGTGTCTGACCACCGCCGCCATCACAAGCATGTCGATCATGACGAGGACCCGTACGACATCTCCAAGGGGTTTTTCTGGGCGCACATCGGATGGTTGATGTTCAAGCTGCATCCGGTGCCCCCGATGGACAATGTTCAGGACTTGCGCCAAGATAAGTGGGTGATGTGGCAATTGCGCTACGTCCAGTGGATCGGCCTGGTGGTCGGCATCCTCATCCCCACGCTGCTCGGGTTCGCCTGGAATGCCGCCCACGGACTGGCCCCGTGGATCGGTGCCTTGGGTGGGTTTTTGATTGCAGGGGTGGCGCGCATCGTGGTCGCCCAGCACTGCACGTTTTTCATCAACTCACTATGTCACACGGTGGGGCGCCAGCCGTATTCAAGCAAACACAGTGCACGCGATAGCGCGCTGATGGCGGTGTTCACCTTCGGCGAGGGCTATCACAACTACCACCACGAGTTTCAGCATGATTACCGCAACGGCGTGAAACCGTGGCAGTGGGATCCCACCAAGTGGACGATCTGGATGCTCTCCAAAATGGGCCTGGCCGATGGGCTGCGCCGCGTCCCAGACAGCCGGATTCTGCTCGCCGAGATGCGCCAAGCCCGGGTGCTCGCCCAGCAACACCTCGCTCAGCTCCAGGCTCATGGGTCCTCCACCGCCCAGCGCGCATCGGTCACGGTACACGAACGCATCGAACGCTTGACCTCCAATTACCACGAACTCGAACAGGCGATCCACGACTGCGTCGATTTATCGCGTGCCGCGCTGCGCGCATGGCAGCAGGACACGCGCCGCATGATGCGGGAACTCAAGCGGGTGGTCGCCGCTCTGCCGTCGTGATGGGGCCCGGTGGCAGGTCTCTGTCGGCGCCTGTTCTCTTGTCTGGACAGGGGTGATGGTCTCCTTCAATGTGCGGCGACATCATGCGAATCTGTGACCGCTACATTGGTAAACAAGTGCTACAAGGCACCCTGTATGCGGTTCTGACGCTGGGGTTGGTGTTGGTGTTGGGCAACCTATTCAAGAAAATCCAACCGTTGTTAGTGGATGAGAAGGCACCGTTGGAGTTGGTGCTGCGGTTTGCATTGAGTGTGTTGCCGATGTCGCTGATCTATACGGTGCCGTGGGGGTTTTTATCAGCGGTACTGTTAGTGTTTGGGCGCTTGTCGGCGGACCAGGAAATCACTGGTTTTCGGGTAGCTGGGATGAGTTTGGCGCGCTTGGCCGCCCCTGTGTTTGTGATTGGCGCAGTCCTGTCGTTGGCCAGTCTCTGGCTCAATACCAATATCGTCCCTCAATCGAAGAATACCTCATTGCAGTTGATTTACGAGCAGGCCAAACGCGACCCCGATTCGTTGCTCAGCCCCGGCGTCGTGCAGGGAAATTTCAAGGGCGATGGCAGCGATATCCAGAAAGTCCTCATTGAAGGCAAACGCGGCCCATGGGTCGAGGGATTCCACTTCTATCAATTACCCGCCGCTCCTGGCGATGACCGAACCTATGTCCAGGCGTCCCGCGCCGCGCTCGATGTCGATGACGTTCATAGCCAGCTGCGGGTGAAGCTTGAGGACGCATACTTTGAAACCTACAAAGCAGATGGGCGGGTCGAAATGGCATTTGCCAGCAAGGCCGAACCGCTACTCATCGATCTGAAAAACCCGAATCACCGCCGAATGCGCTCCAGCACTATGACGAACGACGCGATTCGGGCCGAAATCGCTAACAACCCGCTGCTCACCGAGTCGAGCAAGGTGAAGCTCCGAACCGAGATCATGAGGCGCTATTCGTTCTCGATGGCGTGTTTGGCATTCTCCTTCGTGGCGGTGCCCCTTGGGCTGGGCTCGCGCCGCCGCGATACCTCGGGCGGCATCATCATTAGCCTGTTGATCGGTACGGCCTATTTCCTGGTGACGATGATCGCCGAACAATTTAAATCCGACGTCGGGGTGACGGCGATGCTGTGGGCCCCGAACGTCGTTTGCGTTTTGTTAGGTGTCTGGCTATTTTACAGGGCTCGTTTCAAATAACATGCCACGGTTCTGGAAATTTCTGCGTGAGTTTTCCCGGGCCAGCCGGAATATTCGAGGACACTTTGCCTCGGAGCACATTGAGTTGTTGCCGTTTCTCACGCCGCTGCGGAACTACAATCTGCGCAAGCTGCGGCATGATACCCGCGCCGCAGCCAACGTCACGCTGTTAGCGGTGTTCCAAGCCATTGCGTTTGCGGCCATTGCCGGTTTGCCGGTGGTGTACGGGGTGTTGTGTACGGCGGTGGCGGCGATCGTGGCCCCATGCTTTTCGGCCTCACGCTACACGATCATGGGGCCGACCAATGCCACGGCGTTCATGTTATTCAGCTTTTTTTCGGTGAATCCGGCGTTGGCCGGGCGGTGGAGTGAGCTTGTGCCGTTATTGGTGCTGATGGTCGGGTTGATGGCGACGTGCGGTTCGCTGCTGCGGGTGGCGGATCTGATGCAATTTGTGTCGCGCAGCGTGTTGGTCGGCTACATGTCCGGGGCGGCGGTGCTCATTGTGGCGAACCAATTGACGCAACTCCTCGGGCTGGGCCACTGGATGGATCCGAATTCTGCGGCGTCCTTTGCGGGCTTGGTGATGGGTTTGGTGAAGTCGCTGCCCCACACCGACGGGGTTTCGTTAGGGATTGGGGCTGCGACTCTAGTCGTTTACGGGGGGCTGCGCAAATGGCGGCCTAACTTGCCGGGGTTTGCCATGACGCTGGTGATCACTTCGGCGTGTTTTGGCTCATTGATACGATTTCACGTGTCGCCATTTCAATCGGCGGCGACGTATGCCACATTTGGCTTTGAGGAATTGATGCCGCATCTGCCGCACTTATTTCGCGCGGGGATATTCAATGATATCTCGGCGCTGTTAGGGGTGGCGCTGGCCATCGCGTTTTTGGCATCGCTAGAAAACACGCTGATGGCCAAGTCGCTGGCGTCGCGCAGCGGTGACCATGCCGATGTCAACCAGGATATGTTCTCAGTGGGCATGGCCAACCTCGCAAGTGCCATTGCCGGGGGTATGCCCGCGTCCGGGTCACTCACGCGCTCGGCGCTCAACTTTGAATCCGGTGCCCGCACGCGCTTCGCCTCGATGTTTTCCGGGATTTTCAGTTTGGGGTTTGCGGTGTTGATCGCAGGATCGAGTGGGTGGGGAGTGCCCTTGATCGATTTTATTCCCAAGGCGGCGTTGGCAGCGCTGGTGATGGCGCTGTCGTTTTCATTGTTCAATTTGCGCAACATCCGGATTTGTTTGCGATCGACCAATGATGATGCGGTCGTGTTAGGGACGACGTTCGTGGCGACCTTGCTGGCTCCACTGCATGTGGCGATTTTCATTGGGGTGGCGGTTTCAATTTCTTTATTTTTGCGCAAGGCGAGCCGCCCGCACTTGGTGGAATATGAATTCAGCGATGCGGGCGAACTGCGCGAAATGGGTGAAAAACGCCAACGCCCGATCCCCGCCATCTCGATTGTCCACGTTGAGGGAGATTTGTTTTTCGGAGCGGCCGAGTTATTTCGTACCCAAATCCAGCGCACCGTGTCCGATCCGGCGATTCAGGTGATCATCCTGCGGCTCAAAAATGCCCGCCATTTGGATGCCACCAGCGTGATGGCACTGGAGGATTTGATTCGCTTCATGCGTGCCAAGGGCCTCCATTTGATCATCTCGGGCGCGTCGCGTGAGGTGTACCGGGTGCTGAAAAAATCTGGGGTATTGACCACCTTGCAGGATGGATGTGATCGCAAGGCGGGTGAATCGAATTTATTCCTCAGCAACCCCCGCAATCCGAATCTATCGACCCGCGGGGCACTCAAGCGCGCCCAACAACTCCTCGGGACTCGCAAAGCGGATATCCGGATATTCTACGATCCTAGCCAACAACCACGAACCTCATGAAACGCCTCGGTCTAGCGTTGGTATTGCTCGCGCTGCTCGCTGCGCTCACTTACTGGTGGTTTTTACCTGCGCAGGTACTCAAGCGCCGGTCGCAGATGATTCTCAAGACGCTCACGCTGGCTCCTGATAGCGGCCGGACTAACCGCCAAATGGGGATTTATACTTTGGGTGCTTTGCTCTCGTCCACCGTCCAACTCGACTGCAATCCCTTGACCGCCGCCAACGGAACCTACGATCGTTCCGAAGTGGAGTCGGCCTTCTCATGGCTCTGTGACCAAGCCCGCCAATCCCACTTCGTGTTAGAAAAGCTCCACTCGATCACCCTCGATGGCGATAAGGCGGAGGTCGCGTTCGCGGTGGATGCTCTCATCGCTCTGCCTAACTCTCGCCCGATCGATGGGCACTATGATGTTACCTTTTGCTGGCAGTTGGAAAATGACGCTTGGCACCTGCGCCGCGCCAACTGGGTGACCACCGACCCGTGAGATGACCTGAATTGGGCGGTGCGCGTTGCGGCAGGAGGGGGGTGGCGGAACGGGAGGGATTCGAACCCTCGGTAGCGTTACCGCTACGTTCCCTTAGCAAGGGAGTGCTTTCGACCACTCAGCCACCGTTCCTGGAAGCGGGTCGAGAGGGTTCAATCATAGCCCGGGACTCTCGTCAACCCCGGTCAACGGAATCTTTGATAATTCCTCGCCCACGGTGACCGAAACCTCGCTCGCAACCGTGATGACTTCCTCTCTGGGGGCCTCATGCGCCAACCCATCCGCCAACGCGGGCGACACTGTCGCCTCGTTAGCGGTCTCGTTAGCGGTCTCGTTAGCGGTCTCGTGAGTCGCCTCGTGAGTCGCCTCGTGAGTCGCCTCGTTAGATTGAGTGCTGACGGCCTCGGATTCGCTAGAATCGGATAGGCCCTTAGGAGGGTTTTTTTTGGGTTTGCGTTTTTTGGCCGTGGGAGCTTTGGGTTCTGGGGCTTCGCGCTGTTCTTGGACGTGGAGGGTATCGTCGGTGAAGAGCAGGATGTGACCTTGGTGGAGCAGCCAAAAGAGGTCGGCGGCGAACTCTGAGGGTGGGGCGGTGCTACCTTCCGGCAGGACAGCTTGCCATAGGCCGGCCAGTTTGGCGGGTTTGTGAGAGCGGATCCACTCGACCATGATGGCGGGGCGCTCAGCGAGGATGGCGTTGGCTGGAAGTGGGTGCGGGCGGGCG
>JAYSPI010000040.1:0-11465 GCA_043722215.1 Prosthecobacter sp. | reverse complement strand
GCCGGGGTTGCCGGGGTTGCCGGGGTTGCCGGGGTTGCCGGGGTTGCCGGGGTTGCCGGGGTTGCCGGGGTTGCCGGGGTTGCCGGGGTTGCCGGGTTCGGAGGAGCCGTGGGGATGCACCTGGCGTGGGACGGGAGGTGAGCTAGAGGGCGACTCGGTCGGGGGATACGAGGCGGGTAGTGCGCTGGGTGCTGGCGGAGGAGTATCCCGCTGGACGACAGGACCGCCGCCGGGTACGCGGCCAAAGCGTTTCGATGCTTTAGGAGCGGTGGCCGGCTCCTCCGGGGATGGTTCGTAGCGAGGCGGCTGGGCCGAGGCGACGGCTGCCTCGACGGGAGCGATGGCCGTCTTCCTGGCGCGGATGGTTTTCGGCTTAGGTGTGGATTCGACAGCGAGCGGGGGAAGGATCGCCTCTGGAGTGACGGTGGATTTGATGGCGGATTTTTTAGCCGCGACTTTTTTCACCGCTGTTTTCTTAGCGGCGGATTTTTTAGCGGCGGGGGCAGATTTTTTGACCGCCCGCTTGCGGGCGGGTGGGCGATCTCCTTGGGTGCCTGCCGGAAACAGTGGCAGGTTATCCTGGTGGGTGGTAGTGCTCATCTGGGATCAGTTACTGGAAAGGTGGCGTGACGAGCGGATCCGCTCAGGCATCGAGTTGGGCAAGAATTTCATCAGACACTTCGAAATTGGTGAAAATATTCATTGTGTCGGGGTAATCATCGAGTTGGTCGTGAAGTTTCAAAATTTGGCGAGCCATCGCCAGATCCGTGACCACGCAAGGGTTTTGGGAAATGGCAACGAGCTTTTCGGAGGTGAGAGTGAGACCGGCGGCGCGCAGTGCGTTGGCGACGGTTCCCAACTCGTTCGGGGCAGTGTAGATCAAGTGCTCGTCATCTTCGCTCTGGATGTCAGAGGCTCCGGCCTCGATTGCCATCTCCATGAGTGGATCTTCGGCGATGGCGGCCGCGGGGATGCGGATTTCTCCCTTGCGGTCAAATTGGTAGGAGACGCTGCCTTGGGTGGCGACGCTGCCGGCATTTTTGGTGAAAATCGAGCGAATATCAGCCGCCGATCGGTTGAGATTATCGGTGGCCATTTCCACAATGAAGGCGATACCTACCGGGCCGTACCCTTCGTAGGCGACCTCTTGAATGGCCTCGCCGCCGAGCTCACCCGTGCCTTTTTTGATCGCGCGTTCGATGTTATCTTTGGGCGTTGACATCGCCTTGGCATTGTCGATCGCGCTGCGCAGACGGTTGTTGAGCGAGGGATCGCCGCCACCAGCACGGGCCGCAAGCGCGATTTCATGAGCGCACTTGCTGAAAACCCTGCCCTTGATGGCATCGACTCTCGCTTTGATGTGTTTGACCTTGGACCACTTGTTGTGACCGGCCATGGGAAATAGGTAGAATGAGGGTTGAGGTGAGTGTAGCGGCGCGGGCGTGCAAGCGGAATGCGCTCGCACGATTGCGGACGGAATGGGAAGGGGCGATCCTGGGGTCAACCGGTGCCATGTGCCATGCTTGGCCTGCTACGCCCGGTGGGGCAGGGAAACGTCAACCCGAGTGGCGGTTCAGAGATTCAGCTCGAAACACCAGTCCGTCGTTCCAACGCGCGGAGAGTGGAACAGACAGGCACTCTTGGCAACCGAAAATTTTCGACGCTCAACGCCACGAGGATGAATTCCGCCAGCACGGCGATTGTCGGTTGCCCAACGGCTCGCGAACTGTCACGGTTGCTCCATGAGATTTCGTCTCGCATGCACGTTAGGATGGCTGGCTGGCTTCGCGTTACCCGTGGCAAGCGCCGATGAACCCAAGCCCCCCATCAAGATCCAAGACAACAGCGCCATCCCTGCCGACCTATTGGATGACCCCCACGTGCGCGAGGAGCTTGCGGTCAATGAATTCACAGCACCGTCGATCGCCAAGTTGTTTGACACTCTGCAATTTCTCATGCCGTTGCCAGTAGTGGAAACCGAGCGCAAAATGCCGGCGCGCATGCCGATGGATCGCGCAGACTTGGCCATCGAGCTCGGGTTCCTCATCGCCGACGGGTTCTTAGTCGTGCAGGCCGAGCAATTGGAAAAAGTCGAGAGCATGGCCCAGGATCTAACACGTTACGGCAAGGCCCTGGGAGCGGGGGATCGGGTCAACCGCCACGCGGCTGGCTTATTAGACAGCGCGAAGAGCAAAAACGTCACCCAATTGAAGAAGGAGTTAGCGGCGACCCAGCGGGACGTGGAGGCGGAGTTGGTTACCTTGCGCGACGCAGACCTAGCGCATTTAATCTCACTGGGCGGCTGGATTCGCGCGCTGGAGGTATCCACCGTGGCGGTGGACAAGCAATTTTCGGTTGAGCGTGCGCGCAAGGTGATGCGCGAGGACATCGCCGACTATTACACCGAATCGGTGGCCGGACTAGAACCGCGCATCTCCGAACGGGCCAATTACCTGGCCATGCGTAACCTGTTAGCCGGTTTACGCGAGGAAATGACGCTCAAAGACGGCGAGCAGCCAACGGTGGCGATCATGCAGGAGATTCGCAAACAAGCCTCCAAACTGGTAGAACTCGCACTCAAAAGGAAACAATGAGAACCCATTCACCTGAATCCACCGCCGTATTAGGGCTGGGCATCATCGGTTCACGCGCGCAAGCGCGCCTCATTGCCGCGGGATGGTCGGTCGCCTGTTGGAACCGAACCCCCAAGCAACTCGCTGGCGAATCCCCCACCCCAGAGGCAGCGGTGGCAGGGGCTGCCATCATCGCGATCTATCTGAAAGATGCGCCCGCCGTGCGCGAGGTCGTCGCGCGGATTGAACCCTTTCTGGAGCCGGGACAAATCATCCTCAACCATTCGACAGTGGATTGGGTCACGACCCAATGGTTAGAGCAAGTGGCCCTGGGCCGCGGCTGTCGGTTTCTTGACGCGCCATTCACCGGCAGCAAGGTGGCCGCCGCTGGCGGCCGACTCGTCTATTACCTTGGTGGCGACCCAGCCCTCACTGACGAGCTTGAATCCTATCTATCTGCCACCAGCCAGGCCCGCCTCCATTGCGGTCCGGTGGGTGCGGCCACGGTGGTGAAGCTGGCCACCAATCTGATCTCAGCCTGCAGCGTGCAGGCGATGGCCGAGGCGCTCGCCATTGCCACCGGTCACGGTGTGTCCGCCGATTGCTTGATGGCAGCCGTCGCGCACAATGTCAGCGCCTCGCCGCTGACGGCTATGAAGTTTCCGACCATGGTAGCTGGCGACTTCGAGACCCACTTCTCACTTTCTAACATGAGTAAGGACTCGCGTTATATGCTTGCCCTAGCAGCCGCCGCCCAGCTGGAAACCCCGGCACTCCTTGCTGTCTCGCAACGCATGGCCGACCTTTGCGCCGCAGGATTGGGCGAATTAGATTATTCCGCGCTGGCGAAGCCGTACTTAACGTGATGAAAAGAATTTTGTGATCCACCGTGAGAACGCGATCATGATTTCCACCCGCTCACCCGTCGGCGACCTCACTGGTTTTGGGGCGGGAAAAAATGGATTTGATATCCACCGGTGCCTTGTCCATGAGCAAGTGGATGGCCAGGGCCTCCGAGTTGGCGGCGAGCGCAACGACAGCCAGCGCGGGGATCGCCCAACTTCCGGCATCGAAGACGAGCAGCGCGATGATGCCAGCGAGCAGGCACAGTCCGTAAAACTTGGCGAGGTAGGAATGAGTGGCCGGGTAGGCACGAAACTTGACATAGCAGGTGAGGACGACTGCAACCTCTGACAAAAGCATCAGAGCGATCAGCAGCCAGTAGTGAGCGATGATCGGACGGCACAATGACCCAGCAGCCCCGAGGATGAATAAATAATAGATCACATCGGTGATGCTATCGAAACGGCGCAGCGCCGGTGTGGCCACACCCAGCCGACGCGCGAGCACCCCATCGAAAATATCCGATAGAGTTCCGCTAACCAGTAACGGAAGATAAATCCAGCGAGGCGCATCCTTGAACACACACAGCAAGGCCACTGGGCCTAGCAGGAGTCTTAGACAGGTAAGAGCGCACGGAAAGTATTTCATTTCGCAAAAAACCTGTGCGAGCTACGATTTGTTGTCGAGTGGGATTGTCGGCGGACGCCGAAGGGCTGGAGTAACCCGGCAGGAGGAAAATTCCCTAATTTCAGGGTTTCACGGCTGGGATTCTTCAGGTATTTCATGGCCCATGGCCAAGGGATACGAACTTCACCAGGCGCGGATGCTGGCCCTACAGGGATTGGGCAAGGACCTGGCGCGGCGAGCCAAATCCAAGTGCGAGCTCACCGGTGCCGCCGGCGTGGCGTTGCGTGCGTACGAAGTGCCGCCAGTGGGCGACGATCCAGCCCTGGATCGGACCCTGCTGGTATCTGGCGAGTGCCATGAGATGCTCGACCACCCGAGCCGCCTGGCCGGTCGGTCGTGGCAATGCCTGGTGGAAGCCGTCTGGAGCGAGACCCCCGTCGTGCAGGTGGCCGCTTGGCGGATGCTCAACGAGCTGGCGAAGCGCGAGGACTGGGCCCGACAAGCGCTTGACGAAGTATTTTTAGACCCTGAGGTGGAGGACTGGGCGCAGGCGGCCCCCCTATGATGACCGTGATTGGGTGCCGCAACTTTTGGAGTGCGCCAAGGTTGAATGACCGATATTGAGCCCAGCAGCCACCGCGCGATCTGCTTTTCTACCGATGGAGGAATCACCCACGCCCGCTCAATCCGATGACAACGCGTTGGACCTCGCGTTGATGGAACGCATCGGCGCGGGCGACCACGAGGCGTTTCGGCAGTTGGTGGAAATCCACCAGCATGCGGTGATGGGGACGGTGGCCAAGATGTTGGGAAATGCCAGCGACGCGCAAGACATCGCGCAGCAGGTGTTTTTGCGTATTTGGCGCCACGCCAAGCGCTACCGTCCAGACGCCAAGTTTACCACTTACCTCTTCACCATCACCCGCAACCTGGTTTTCAATGAAACCCGCCGCCGGGGCCGCAAAAAGGAAGTTTCCTCAGACCAACGCGAAGAAAACACCAGCCACCGGTTGGCTGAGCAGCCGGACCGCCAACCGGACGCTGAACTGCTGCAGCGCGAACTCCAACAGGCGGTCGATACCGCCATCGCCGGACTGCCCGAGAGCCAGAGGCTGGCAGTCGTGCTCCGGCGTTACGAGCAACTCACCTATGAGGAGATCGCGCAGGTCCTTGATCTCTCGGTGTCAGCCGTCAAAAGCCTGCTCTTCCGGGCGCGCACATCGTTGCGCGAGTCACTCAGCGAGTATTTGGCGGGCTGATTTGCGGATTGCCAAGGGAGCGGATCGCGTGTAGCGTCGCCCCCCGCAGTCGCCCAATCCGGGAGCTGCCGAGCCATCGACCTCTTCACCACAGTGGGATTTTTGGATGAGATCAAACGCTGGCGCTTGGCCCAACAGGGACTCTCGTCGGGCAAAAAACGCCGAGTTCACAGCGAGTTAAGGGTGGTCCAGATCCTGGAAGACAGCGTTTCGGTGAAATTCGCGCTTTATGCCGCCTTCACGGTCATCTGTGCCGTCATGGTAATGCACTCCGCGCCCGGCACATCATTTGCCGAGGATCTGCTCAAGGGCACACTTTACGGGTTCATCGTCGCGATCACGGCGGTGGTCATGTTTCACGTCAGCCTGCAATCCGCCTGCCGCCGCAACAGCCGGGTGGTGCTGGTGCTCGGCGGGCTGATCGGCCATCTGGTGTTGGTCCGGGAGGTCATGCGCCTGGCCGATGCGCAATACATCCCGGAAATTTACCGGTTTCTATTTGTCCCCTTTGCGCTCGCGCCGATGCTCCACGGGGTCTTGCTCGGTCGAGCGGTCGGGGCATTTTCCGCAGTTTTTGTCACCTTAATCGGTTGCTTGTTTGTGCCGCAGGGCCAGGCGCTGGGCTACATCATTCTGAGTTTGGTGGGCGGCATCACGAGCGTGCTGCTTGCGCACCAAGTCCGCAAGCGGCTGCAACTCTTGCAAGCAGGGATCTCAGCTGGAGCGGTGACCTTGCTGCTTGGGGTGTTGCTCGGGCAACTGGACATTGCCTCGTGCTTTGGGCCCAACACCATGGATCACCTGCAAGAGCTCGCCGCCGGTAGCGCGGCGGCCTTTGGGACAGGGGTTCTCACCGCCCTGTTAATTAGCGGGTTACTCCCGCTCTTTGAAGGAATGTTCCACCTCACCACCGATATCAGCTGGCTCGAACTCAGCGATTTAAACCACAAACTGCTGCGCCAAATGCAGCTGGAAGCCCCCGGCACGTTCCACCACAGTTTGGTGGTCGCGGCACTCGCGGAAGCTGCCGCCGAGAAAATTGGGGCCAACGCACCGATGTGCCGAGTGTGTTCGTATTTCCACGATGTCGGGAAGCTCACGAAGCCCGGCTACTTCATTGAGAACCAACACGATGGCAGTGACAACCCGCATGACTCGCTCACCCCCACCATGAGCGCGCTGATCATCATCGCCCATGTGAAGGACGGCGTGGATCTGGCCGTGAAGCACAAACTCAACCCGCGGATCATCGACGTCATCAAGGAGCACCACGCCGATTCCCTCGTTTATTTCTTCTACCGCCGAGCCCAAGATCAAAAAAAACTCGAACTCGAAAAAGTCGATCGCCGGATTGAAAACCCGGAAGACTTGCCGACCCTCGATGAAAAAACCTTCCGCTACCCCGGGCCGCGCCCGCGCACCCGCGAGAGCGGCGTGATCGCCCTGGCGGATTCGGTTGAGAGCGCCTCGCGCACCTTGAAGAAGCCGACGCCGATGCGGATTCGGGCGATGGTCGATGACCTCGTGCGGGTCAGAGTTCTCGACGGACAGCTCGACGATTGTCCGCTCACCCTGCGGGAATTGGCGATCGTCAAGGACAGCTTTGCGGCCACGCTTCGAAGCATGTTGCATAGTCGAATCGACTATCCGAAGGACGATGACCGGCCATCAGCCATACCACGACGGCTCACCACCGAGCGTGACAGCACCTACAACGAGCGGGTCATCCCCATGCCTAGATCAGCGTCATCCCGCTAACCCACCCACCCCATGTCGCTCGAAGTCATCATTGGCAACTATCAGGCCAACGCCGAGATCCCAGAACACTGGCTAACCGCGTTGGAAGGCGTCTCGCACCAGGCCGCTCAACTCGCGCTCGATCACGCAGCATGCGAGGACTCGCCGCTCTGCCATCTCGCCACTCTGGAAGTCGCGCTGGTGGATGATGTGACCAGCGGCCGAGTTCACCAGGACTTCATGAACATCGAGGGGCCCACCGATGTGATCACCTTTCACCACGGAGAAATCGTCATCGGCGCGGAAGTCGCGCAGCGCCAGGCTGCGGAATACGACGAACCGTTGGCCCGCGAGATCCTTCGCTACTTCATCCACGGGCTATTGCATCTGGCGGGCCACGAAGACTCAAATCCCGCAGAACGGGCGACGATGGAAGCCGCCCAGGAAACGATTGTGGCCCATCTGTGGACCTCTGGCTTGCAAGGTCGCGTCTGCCAGTAAAGTTGCAACTCGCCCACCTGCGGCGATTCGTCGTCGCTCACGCGCCCCGATCCGCCATCGGGCGCGCGGGCGAAACCCGGGCGAGCTGACTGGAATTCATGGGCTGGGGTGTTTTCTCGTTTCCATGCGGGCGGGTCCGGGTTCAACTATGCGGGCCGCGCCACCGAGGGCGGCACAACCAACCAACCGCCATGTGGAAAGGCCGCTTCTCCCAAGACACTTCGTCACTCGTCCAGCAATTTGGCGAATCCATCTCGTATGACTGGCGGTTATACCCGCACGACATCGCCGGCTCCATCGCTCATGCCCGCGCCCAACTCGTCGCCGGCCTGCTCACCCAGGCCGAGTTTGGTGCAATCGAGAGCGGGCTTAGGGAAATCGAGGCGGACATTGTGGCCGGCACCTTCGAGTTTAAGACCTCGCTCGAGGATATCCACATGAACATCGAGGCCGAGCTCACCCGGCGCATCGGCCCACCAGGAGCCAAACTCCACACCGCCCGCTCGCGCAACGACCAGGTAGCCACCGACACCCGCCTCTACTGCCGCAGCCAAATCGATGGATTACTTGGCGCGGTGACTGGCTTGCAGCGTGCGCTACTCGACCGCGCCGAGAAATACGCGGCCACAGTGATTCCAGGGTACACCCACCTGCAGCGGGGCCAACCGGTCACTGCTGGCCACCATTTGCTCGCCTATTTGGAGATGCTCGAGCGCGACAAGTCACGGCTCAGGGATTGCCGGAAGCGCGTGAATGTCTGCCCGCTGGGGTCTGGCGCACTGGCGGGATCCACCATCAACCTGGATCGCCACGCCATCGCCACGGAACTGGGATTCGATGGCATCACACACAACTCGATGGATGCCATTGCGGACCGGGACGCGATCGCCGAGCTATTGTTTGTCATCGCGCTGTGTGGCGTCCACCTGTCGCGGCTCAGCGAGGACCTAATCCTTTGGTGTACGGCCGAGTTTGCCTTTGCGGCATTGTCCGACGCCCACACGACCGGTTCGTCGCTCATGCCGCAAAAGAAAAACCCCGACGTCTGCGAACTCACGCGGGGTAAAACTGGTCGTTTGGTCGGCAATTTGATGAACCTGCTGATCGCACTCAAAGGGTTGCCACTCACGTATAACCGGGATCTCCAAGAGGACAAACCGCCGTTGTTTGACTCCATGGATACGCTCCGAATGATTTTAGCCGTCAATACCGAAATGATCGGTGCCATGGAACTGCGCGAGGAAAACTGCCGCGCCGCCGCCGCAGACCCGATGCTGCTGGCCACCGATCTCGCCGATCACCTCGTCAAATCCGGGATCCCATTCCGCCACGCCCACGAACTCGTCGGGCAAGCCGTCGCCGAGTCGATCCGCTCACGCATCCCACTCGATCAAATCGACCTGAGCGCCATCGACCCGGCCTACGGGCCGGACGCCAAGGAGGTTTTCTGCCTGGAACGAGCGCTGGCGGCTCGCACCAATCCGGGATCTCCCTCGATCGCCAACGTCCGCACTGAAATCGCCAAGTGGCAGGCCGCCTTGGACTGAGGGACTCGAGGCAGACCCACCGCCGGTGATATTTCGAGAATTGCCCGGGATGACGTTCCAGTCTTGCCAAACGGCTAAAACTCCATACTTTGCCCCGCGAGCAGGTAATTCCAACCTCCAGAGCCCAGATCCGATCGAGTGCTTATTGATCCACGCCTATCTTGCGGGCGGCGCAATCGACCGACGGCCAAGGAGGCCGGAACCTCCTGTCTCACGGGCGGCGGCGCAGGCCAGTTTGTTCCGACAGGATGGAGAATCATTTCGCATACCGTTGCGCTGCTCCACCCCGGCACCAAAAAGCCGGTTTGTCGGATGCATGCTGGTTGGCACCATGTGCTTCTCACATTGCCGGGCATTCCATGTCCATCGCGCCAGGCCGCCTGAAACCATGACCCATATTGACCCATGTCAAACGCACCACAACATTCCCGCCAGTCGGGAGATAGCCAGCGCCGCCGTTCACGCGGCGGCAGAAACCGTAGCAACCAACAACAGGACAACCGCCGCAATGGCGATCATGACTCACACGACCATCGCAACTCCGGCCGCGCCGAAGAGTTCCGGCCCCAGAGTCCGCGCACCCCTCGCGCCACCCCAGTCAAACTGAAATGGTGGCAAAAACTCCTGCAAGCCGTCGGCCTCTACAAAGCGCCCACGCCACCTGCCCGCAGCGAGCGCAACGACCGTCAACCCGCGAGCGCCAAGTCACCGGCGGATGCCCGCCCAGCGAAATCCAACACCCGTAACGCCCGTACCAACGAAGGCAGCGAGCCAGCGACGGGCGACGCCCCGCAACGGGCGGCCCGCAGCAACGAGCGTGCGCGCGGTGGCGACCGGTCCACGGTGGAGTCACCGCGCGTCTATGTCGGCAACCTGTCGTATGACGTGTCCGAACAAGACCTGCAGGAACTCTTCAAGGGAATCGGCGGCGTGCGCAACGTTGAAATCGTTTACAATCGCAGTACCCATCGCTCAAAAGGCTACGGCTTTGTCGAAATGCTCCACATGGATGAGGCCATGCGCGCCGTCGAAGTGCTCCACGATCAGCCGTTCATGGGCCGGAAACTCACCGTCTCCGGTGCCAAATCCAAGGGCCAGGACGAACGCGAAGAACGCGAAGAGCGCCCTGAACGCGCCCAGCGCCCCGTCGTGGTCGCCCCGATCCCCGCTGCCGCCGTAGTCGCCGCACCGGCAGTCGCGGCACCCGAAGTGGCAGTGGACGCACCGATCCCTGCACCCGTGGTGATCGCGACCTCTGAGCCACAGATTCAAACGATTCTGGAAACGGTGCCTGCCGCAGCGGTTGCCGTCGAAGCACCGGTTGCCGCAGCAGTCGAACCCCTCGCGCCAGCCGAGAAGGTGCAGCAAAGTGTCTGAGCCGATTCGGCCCATCGCTTATCAGAACCACCCTCGCCCGAATCGTTCGCGGCGGGGGTTTTTTATGATCCGCCGCGCGTAACCGGGCTGCGGCCCGTGGACGATGCCAGCATGCTCAAAGCCGGGCAATCGATGAGCGCCCAAAGATTGGATCGGCGGCGTTAAGATTCCCACAGGTGCGAGCGTAGAGCCTCGGCCGCCGCGCGTGCCTCCGCATCCTTCTTGCTCTTGCCCTTGCCGGTCGAGAGAACCTGATTTTTCCACGATACCTCGGCTTGAAACACGCGCCGATGGTCCGGTCCGCTTTCGCAGATGATGCGGTAAACCGGCGCGAGCGGGTGAATCGATTGCAGGCGTTCCTGTAATTCCCCCTTTGGATTTCGCTCCTCCGGATCGATGATCATGTTGCCGATTTCCCCCTCAAATAAGCGCAGCACCAACTCGCACGCGGGAATCGGCCCCGCATCCAGATAGACCGCGCCGATGAGTGCCTCAAACGCATCCGCCAAGGTGGACAGCCGACGACGGCCGCCGGTGGACTCCTCGCCTTTACCTAACAAAACATAATCGCCCAAATGGATGGCCATGGCGAAGCGGGCGAGAGCACGGCGGGAAACGACGCGTGAGCGCAGTTTGGTCAAGCGGCCTTCGGGGTAATCAGGAAACCGCTTGTACAGCTCTGCGGTCACGATCAATTGCAAAACCGCATCCCCTAAAAACTCTAACCGTTGGTTGTCAAAATGTGGCTTCTGCGACTCGTACGCTAAACTTGGATGAGTTAACGCCTCCGCTAAGAGGAGGGAATTGCGAAACTTGTAGTGAATCCGGCTTTCCAGCGGCTGCATGGTCGAGTGGCGTGTAGTTCCGTCTCCCCTGCTCAGGCTGCACCTGCAACCCCAATAGGAAAGATGGGGTGATCGACGGGACTCGAACCCGCAACAACCAGAATCACAATCTGGGGCTCTACCATTGAACTACGACCACCATTGAACGGCGGGCGG
>JAYSPI010000039.1:0-12508 GCA_043722215.1 Prosthecobacter sp. | reverse complement strand
CCCGCCCTTGGTCTTGGACAGTGACGAAATCGCGATCAGTTTGGCCTTGGCATCCGCCGCCGCCGTTTCCAATAGCGCGAACTTCTTCTTGTCGAGGTTCACGACCTCCCGCTGCAGCGCGATCTTCTGGTCGGCCTGCTTGAGCTTGACCGCTTCGGTCGTCATCTTCGCCGCGCTGGTGAATTTGCGGAAATCCCGCTCCAAGACCCCCTCGGCCAGAAACAACACCTGGCCGGCCTTGCGGATCGACTCCTCGGAATTTTCCGGGTTGCGCGCCAGTTCCAGCTTGAGCTGTTCCGCCAGGTCGCACTTCGAATCGATGCGCCGCTTGACATCCAGCCAGCGATAGAATTCCGACAGCGAGGAGAGCGAGATGGAGATATCGTAAAGCTGCTTGACCTCCACCGCGACGGCTTCGAGCGTCATCGACTCGCCGCCCTCTTCCGGGTGACGGAAGCGCCAAAGGTCCTGCAACGTGCCCTCGGGCATGTTCTTCAATTTGGCGTCGGCCCGTACTAGTTTGTCGCTCATTCACTTGATGCGTTGTTGGGCAATTCCTTTTGGCGTGATGAACCACAGGTATTCCTCGGCCTGCGGGTCGTACTCGCGGCGGATGTAATCCTGCTCGTGGTTCCACTCCATGGCATCGCGCAGGTCCTGGAGTTCAATCCCTTCTCCATTGAGGGAGTTCACATAGACCAGCATCTGCGGCTCGCTCTTGCCATAGCCTGGGCGCATGTTGAGCACCTCGCGGACATAGCGGCGGACGATGGCTTTGGGGGCGGGTGGTTGGTCGGACATAATCAGTTAGGAGGGTTGCTTGTTGGCCAGGGCCATGATGGCACCGGCGGCATTGCCGATGGATTTCGACACATCGGTGCGTGCGTCGATGTGGGCTATCAACTTGTCGTGCGCATTGACCTGGTCATGGATGCGGCGGCGGCCCTCCAGATCGCGCTCGCCCATTTCCTGGATCTGGGCGTGCATTTGATCGGCGAGCTCTTTGGTCCGCAGCGACTGGCGCTCGTCGCGCTCCAGGAGCAGGGTGACGGTCTTGTCATAGAGACCCTTTATCTCCTTGATCTCGGACTTGGCATCGTTCTTACAGGCCATGCACTCGGCGCGGGTGACGAGCTGCTCACGCAACGCCACATCCACCTGGGGATTGGTCAGCGTGATCTTAGTGCCGTCTGAAATCTTTTTTCCAAGCACCCCGCCGCTGATAAGCGTGATGAGAATTCCGCCGATGAGCGTGCCAACCGTCATTGGGTCCATGCCGGTGCTCGTGGTGGCGGCCGCCGTTTCTGCCAGCAGCGAGATCATGAAAACAACCCTTTCCCTTTAGCGTTGCGTCCATAGACGAAACGCAGCGCGCTTTCGACCACGGCATGGTGCAGGATTCGCTCCGCGCCGCGATGGTGGGCCAGCGGGGTTGCGGCGATGGCCGGCGAGCGTAGGTCTCCATGGCTGAGCCGGCGCATGAAGTCAGGCTCATCGCCTTCCTTCTCATGCAAGGCGCGCATGAGGATTTTCTTGCCCGACTTCACAGCACGCTTCCTTTCTGTTCGAACCGTTCGCGCTTCTGGGCCAGGGTGAGCAGGGTGGCCATTTCGTAGTGTGGCGTGTCAGGGAAGGCTTCCCACAGTCCGCCCCAGGCCAGGCCGTTGTCCTCGGCGTGCTCGCTGCATGCCTTGTGTACCTTATCCGCCAGGCGAGGGTTGCTGTCGTCCAGGTATTTTCCCTCGGAGAACACTCCGAAGTCGATGGCGATGCCGAAATTATGGTTGCTGTAACCGGCGCGGGCGTTGGTGACTTTTTTGCCTGGCTTGGTGCGGCCCACGGCATAGAGAGCGTCCTGAGCGGCCCATGACCGATTGCCCGCGATGGCAATATAGTCACAACCCATGGTGGCCGCGACCGCCTTGGCGGCCAATGTGAAGCGCGTGAAGGCCGCCTGGGCTTTGGGGTCGAGGGTGGCGATGTTGCGCGCGCTGCGGGCGTCGAGAGTCATGGTCTGGTTCTCCATTGTGAGCGTGTTTTGAGTGTGGCATCACCCCGGTGCCGACGCAGGCACAGCAGCGCCACGGATACTGCGATCATCAATCCTGCGTCGGCGGCGGTCATTGGGTGCGGTGTGTGTTATTGTTAGAGTGGGTTGGGGCGGCGGCGCTTCGGGCGATCCAGTCATGTCGGATCTAGGCTTTCCGCTCGCCCCTTTGGCCCTATGGGCGATTATTTGCCTGACTGCGCGTCCACCTCGACGGACAAGCCGGAGTTGGAACTGTAGCTGGCCGCACCGAGATCGGTGACCACCGTGGTGTGGATCGGGATGGATTTGAGCGCGGCCCAGGTGGCCGTGGAGCACGACGGCAGGCAACCCATGATGACTGCCGCCGTGCCCAGCAGGCAAAGCAGCAACGCCCCCCCGGACGTGCCGCTGGATTCACCGGCACCGCCGGCAAACATTTTCCCGCCCAGCGTGATGAGCACCCGGCCCAGCACCGCCGTGCCGATGACCGCCAGCGCCGTGCCCAGCGACACGCCGGCCGCGTCCACCTGGGACACGTCGGCGGGTTGGATAAAATTGTGGGCCAGCAGCAACCCGCCGAGTCCGGCGATCGAGGTGGCCGCATGGCGTAGCAGTGAGGCGATATAGTTTTGCATGGTGGTAGGTGAGGTGTTGCCGTCGATGTGCAACGACCCTGCACCCGATTTGCAAACCCACCGCGCAGAGCGCTTTACCGGCCATCACTGGCCCTCAGCCGGGCGTACTCGGGCGCGGCGGTTGCTAGATAGGTCCTATAGGCCCGATAAGACCTATCTCTTCTAGGACCTACGCCCGCCTCAACTGGTTTTGCTTGAACTCCCACACGCTCACCAGGTCAACCCGCAAATGGCTGTTGGGCCGGTGCGGCCGCAGCTTGTACGCCCGGATTGAGCCCACCTTGACCAGGCAGTAGATCGCCTTCACGTCGCAGTCGTCGAGCATCTGGCAGGCCTTCTTCACGCTCCCGAACCGCCGCAGCTTGCCGCCCTTGCCCGCCGTCACCGTGGCGTCTTCTGTCCAGCTCAGTCCTGGGAGTTCGAGGGCAGCGAGCGCGGGCATGCCCGATGCTACCACGGGATTTATTTTTCACCGGAAATTTCCGGTGAATCCCCAAAGTCGTGCTAGCATCGCGCCATGGACAACTCCGAATTCATTCGCTCGACTCAATCGCAGTTCTCGTCTTTTGCGTCTGAAGTTCGAGCCTCTCGTGCAACGATTCGTGCTGAGCTATCAGCCGTGACATTGATCGTGGAAGATCAGATTGATAAACTAGAGCTTCTAGCTCACCGGATAGCTGCTGCTTCTCCTCCCCCTCCGGCATCGCCGCAAGCTTCACCCGAAGCTTGACCTCGCTGGTCTGGAGGTTAACCAACGCGTTGAGCAGTTTCATCTGCGCCCTTGCCCGCCGTCACCGTGGCGTCTTCCGTCCAGCTCAGGCCGGGCAGCTCGTGGCATTGCGTCGCGCTCATGCGCGCATCCTACCACGGGTTTTCAGTTCTCCCGGAAATTTTCTACCTGCCAGTTTTGTTTGACCCGATCTATCACCGGGGGCAGAATGACCCCATGGAAACTCTTATCGTCTTGATGATCTGCGGTGTGATCTTTGGCTTCATCGGCATGGCCATCGGCGATCTTGGTGACAAAAAGAACGGAAACACCGGATTTGCCCTGGGATTCCTCCTTGGCCCGATTGGATGCATCATTGCAGCAGTCATCCCGTCATCCAACCCAACGGCCAAGGCGTCGGCTAAGCCGGCGGAAGACCAAGCGCGCAAGATCGCAGCTCTGGAAGCGCAGCTCGCCAAAATGAACGCTCCAATTAAGCCTCCCGTTAAAAGTCATGCGAAACCCGCATATGATGACGGAGATGTCGCAACCTATAAGCTGGACTGATCGTTAGCGCTTCCATACCTGCCGCCACATCCCCCATACCGGGTACGCCCACGCGATCTGCTCCCTGGGTAAAGCCTCCGATCCCCATAGGGGATTCAGCGGAATCAGCCGCAGATATTCAGGACGCAGTTCAATGCGCCGGAAAATGTAACCGTCAGCGGCCAGCTTGATCACCGCGAGGCAGCCGTTGTAAATCTCCTCGCTGGGCTGCACGATCAACAAGTCGCCCTCGGAGTATTCCGGCTTCATCGATTCACCTTCCAGCCGGATGGCAAAGGCCTTGGGATCGCGGCACTCTGTGGGCACCCGTTCCTGCCAACTCTCTGGGATCTCATCGTAATTCATCGCGTCGCCAGCATGTGCCCATCCCAGAACCGGCACATGCCGGGTTGTTCCCGGCGGAGCGCCCGGCGTGGCATCAACTTGCGCCCTTTGGACGAATTGTTCACCACGGGTCCCGGCCTCCTGTTCGATTGCTTTCAGCGCCCGAATGAATTGTTCACTAGGCGGCGTCTCGCCTGACTCGATGTAATAGAGCGTTGTCCGCCCTATCCCGAGCCTTTTGGCCAGATCCGTCTTTTTCCGCAGTCCCAGAGCGGCTGAGACCATTGCTAGTCTCTGAACAATATTTTCATTGGCGTTCACATTTAATTTGACGATATGAACATTTTGTTCATCTTTGCGTCTGAACACATTGTTCATCCTATGCCGTCCTCCGTCAAATTAAAACCAAAGCCGACACTGGCTCTGCGCCGCCGCATCGACGTCGAACTCGCCCGTCGCGGCTGGAGGCAGGATCGCCTCGCCGACGAAATCGGACGCGCCCGCAACACTGTCAATCGCGCCATCAACCACGGCGAGAACGGCGGCACCCTGCTGCTTGTCCTAGCCACCCTCGGAATACGCCCATGAACGCTATCCCCAAAGAATATCAGCTACGCCTAATCGAAATCATACAGAACTCCTAACTGAGTTGCTAACAGCTCCCAACAACCCACCGCCTTCCATGTGCACCCACCGCCATTCCCGATCCCGCGAGATCCGCATTGCCCGCGCCATCAACCGGCTGCACCGCCTCTATGTCATGCGCCGCGCCGACGGCCGCGCCACCGCCCACCTGGTGAAACGCTGCGGCCTGCTCAACCGCGCCTACCTGGACGCGCTGCACACCAGCCGCTCATCCGCCGAATCCGCTTTTTCCGCACACTAAACCAACCCCACCACCACCATGAAACGCTCATTCTTCCACCGCTGGCTGCTAGCTCAAATCGCCTCCATGCCGAATCCCAATTCAAGAATCCTGATGGAATCAGGAACCACGCCCACCAGATACAACGCCAGCCACTCACCCTCGCCTTCCAATGCGGCGAAGGCCCAGCCAGCGGGTGAATTGAATGCCCGCTCCACCATGTCTCCAGCGGATAGCAAGTGCCAGTCTGCGGATGCTTCCGCTTCTGATAACCGCCACGCCTCCCGGAGCAGTCGGATCTGATCGTAGCCAGTCGCGCAAACTGCCAGGCACATCCTTGGTCTCCCAGCTCCTGCTCTCACGGCGTCATATGCAACTCCCGTTTCCTCCATCACTGCGGCCAGCCTCAGATCCTCCAATGACTTTGCATCCCATGCCTTTGCTAACTGCCGGATTCCAATGATGTCCATTCCTCGATTCCACCAGCCGCCGCCCAAACCACAAACCGAAACGCCTCTCATGCCTACCACCGACCTAACCGACGACCACCTAGACGACCGAATTGCCGACGAAATTGCCCAGCGCGTGTGCGCCTGCCACCCCACGGCCACCAGCCGGATGCGGCGCGGCCTGGTCAAACTCTACGTCGAGCAGGCGGCGGGCGTGGCCAGCTCGCCAGGGCGCATCACTGACCGCGAGCTGGCCGCCTATTTCGGCGAGGCCCCGCAACGCATTTCCGAGACGCGCAACAGCGCCCTGACGCGCGCCTGGCGCGCCATCCACGAAAAGTATCCCGAGCTGCTCTAACCCCATCCACCCCATCCACCCCATGAACGACCCATTCGATCCCATCATCCTGATTCCCGTCTTTTGCTGCATCATTTTTGCCTGCGGTTACGCCGCCGCCTGGAGCCGGTCCAGCGCCATCATCCGCCGCTACGAGCGCTCCTATGGCTCGCTGGTCCGCCGCACCCGCTAACCCTCTGCAATCTACAATCCCCAATCCTAATTCCGTCCCATGACCCTACAACAATTCCGCGAGGCCACCGCCTCTCTCGATCCCGATACCAACCTGCTCATCCTCACGCCCTGGGGCGAGATGGAGAGCGCATCATTCGTGACCAGGTCCGACCTGGTCGAGGGCGACCCGCTGCTCGATGACCTCGACGACAACGTGCTCCTGCTGGCCGGTGAGGCGGACTGATCCGCCCGCCAAAATCCCCAAATCTCCCAACCGAACCTATCACAACCTAACGCCATGTCCGAATTATTACTCACCTGCCCGACCTGCCTGACGCCGAACTTCACTCCCCGCGGGCTTTCTGCCCACCGCTGCAAGGGAAAGCCGGTCTCAGAAATACTTACCCAAGCTGAAACATCATGTTTACCATCCGGTGACCGTCAAAATCCGGGGGAAATTGAGAAATCCGAAGTAACGGCCGAATCGCCCAAGGACCCGCGCTGGGACCAGGTGCGCGATCTGGCCGCCCAATTGCGCAACGTGGGCCGCCTGTTTCTGCGCGGCCAAGTCCGCCTGGGACTGCTGCTCTCCATCCTTAAAAAGGAGAATGGATCGATTGGATCTGGCCGCCGAAACAAAGTGCCAGATTCTGGCAAATACTTTTCCTGGGCCGAGTTGGTGAAGCAGGAAACCAGCTATTCCCGGCAATCCTGCGATGAATTCATCCGTCTTTACGAGGCGGCCAAGCACAAGCTCAAGACGAGCAAGACGCTGACGTTACCCGCGCCGATGCGGAAGGAGGCGCTGGCCTTGTTCCACGCCGTCAACCCAATGGCGCTCAGTGATTCGCAATGGGAGCAGGTGGATGCCGTCATCGGCACTCTCACTACCGGTGAGACCCAGGCGAGCTTGATGCAGGAGCTGGGAATCGTCCCCAAGGCCAAAGCGATGCCCAAGGCCACCAAGGGCAACGGCCCGTCCGAGGACGAACCCACCGCCGGCCAGCTCTCGTTCCACTTTTTCGAGGCGATGATCGCCCCGGTGATCAACGCGCGCTGCAACCCGGACTACAAAAAGCTGCTCTACGCGCTGCCGACCCTCTCAACCGAGGATCACCCGCTGTCGCTGGCCACCCTGGAAAGCGAGTGCCGCGCCATGCTGGCCGACATCGAGGAGGTCCAGCGCTCAAACGCCAAGCCCGCCAAGGGCCATGTCATTCATTGATCAACCCGAAACTTTACCCAACGCCCATGAAACTCCCGAATTCCACCAAAACTCAGTCAGCAATATCGACTTTGCCTCATGCCCATCCTTCCACGGCGGGCGGCCAGTGCTTCCCCGCATTGACCCAAACGCGCCCTTGCGCGCGGCAGAGCAAAGCTCAAGCGCCATCGCCAAGCGCAGGTGTATCTGCGCCTGTTGCTTCTGGGTCATCTCCGGCCACTGCCGCGTGGCCAGCATGGATCGGATCAATGCATCCACCTCAGTCACCTCGGCAAAAGACAGCGTGGCAATCCATTCTCCAAGTTTGGAATCATCGCAGGGAGCCGGGATTCTGCCCAGCGTTTCTACCAGTTCTTCCAACAAGAGGGTTAGAGCTTTCCACGAAAGTTTCATCGCCGGAGGCCATCATCGTTCCAGGCGGCCGTCCAGCATTCTGAATTCTTCCTTTCTCCACCATGCAAACGCTCACCCAAACCCCGGCGACCCTGCTAGATATTATCGTCCGCGAGGGCGGCCTGGCTGACCTTAACAGCCTGACACCGGGCCAGAAGTCGAACCTGTTCGCCAAGTTGGGAGCGGTGCAGCTCATCCTGCAGGCGGCCTACGGCACCAAGCAGCAGATTGTCAAAATCCAGGCGCGCACGCTGCACGTTTCCGAGCAGGCGATTAACCAGTGGCTGGCGCTATACAAAAAGTTCGGATTCCGTGGCCTGGTCGACGGCCGGCGCGCGGCGGCCCACGGGCGCGGCATGCTGCCCGACGTGACCAAGCAGTGGATCAAGGACGAGATATTGCGCTGCCAGCGGCGCGATGCCGTCGCCGAGGTTCACCGCATGGTCATCGCCCAATGGAACTGCTGGCGGCGCACCGGCGACCCGAAGTGGGCGATCCCCGGATTCATCACCCCGCCGCCGGATGCAGGAAAAGGCGAACCGGCCGGTTTCTCGATTGAAACATTCCGCCGCTGCCAACCCACCAACTATCAAAAGACCCTCGCCAGCCAGGGAACGATCAGCGCCTACCGCTCGCTGCCCTCGATCCTGAGCACCTGCGTCGGCACCCAGTATCTCGAATATATCTTCACCGACGATGAAAAGCCCGACGTGAATATCCGCGTCCTCGGCTTCGACCGTCCGATGGTCCCGCTCTGCTTCCACGCCCTGGACCGCCTCACCCGTTTCCCATTCCGGCCGCATGTCCGGCTGCGCTGGTATGACGTCGACACAAAAACCCATAAAGCGCTGACCCAAAAAGAATATGTGTTCTACCTGATCTACCTGCTTTGCACCGAAGGCTACCGAACCGACGCCGCAGGCACCACGATCATCCAGGAGCACGGCACGGCCTGCGCCTGGAACAACCAGCAACTCACCACGCCGGATGGCTTCCACTCGTTTCAGGACGCGCTGCTGGCCCTGACCGGCGTGCGCATGGATTCGTCCGGCCTGTTCAACAAACCCGCCTTCGCGGAATTACTCTATGGCCCGCAGTCGTCCGGCAACCCGCGCTTCAAAGCCCCAATCGAATCGTCCTTCCACCTGTGGCGCATTTACAGCCAACACCTCATCGGCCAGACCGGACTGAGCGCCGAGATGATGCCAGAGGAAAACCATGGAATCGGAAAATACGAAAAGCGGATCCTCAAAATCGCCAAGGATATGCCCGAATCATTCCGCGATGGCCTGCAATCCAATTACTGCACCGGCATCGAGTTTGTGACCGCTGCCGAAATGATCCGCCAGGCACTCGCCAGCCGGGATGACCACAAGTTTGAAGGGTGGGGCCAATGCGGATTTGTCGAACCCGTCTGGCGCTGGGCGGAAGAGGCCGCCGGAATCTGGCATTCCCGCCGCGAGCTTGCAGACCTCCCGCAGAACCTCCGCGAGCACGCCCTGCACCAGCAAAAGCAAAACCCGATGCTCTCCACCATCATTCCATGGTCGCCCGCCATCGCCCGCGCCTCGCTGCTTAAAGACCCGCATATTGCCAAGCTCAACTTCTCCGCAGCCGTCCACCTGGTTCCCACCACCTGGCTGAAGCCGGTCACGGTCCGCGACCGCCACGAAATCCACCTGACCGAAGATCTGCTTCCAGGCGAGGAACTGATCTATCTGCCCGAATTGACCACACCGCGCGGCCGAACCGAATACCTTCAGCCCGGCGACGAAGTTATGGTTTTGCTGAATCCGCTGATGCCGGAAAGCGTTCTCGTCTATGACCAGTCGTTCCAATTCATCGGAACCATCGTGCGCAGCATCCGCAATGGCCGCGATCAAAATCAGGTTGAGGAAATGTTCAGGCAGCGCGCCCGCCTCAAGGGAGCCATGGAAGCTCCGGTGCGCCGCGCCATGCAGCCGGTAGCCGACCGCCGCGATGCGGTGCGCCAGATCAACTCCGATCTGATTTCCCAGGCCCGTTATGTAACACCCCCGGCCGCCGCCGCCGCCCTGGTGAAATCCAAACGCGATCGCACGTCGCATGTGGATCCGCTTTCCGCTCCGCTCGCACCCGCCGCCGCCGCCGAAACCGAAGCTGACCCTTTCCTATAACTCTCCCATAACACTATGCCCAAATACAATACCAACCCCGACCTGCGCGCCGCTCTATCCAAGCTCCGAGCCGAGCGCAAGCTGACCAATCCCGCCGTTGCCAAACTCTTCGGAGTCTCGACGACGTTCATCAGTAAATACATCAACGATAGCCTCGATCACGATCCGAAGGATTTCGAGTCCGTTGCCACCGACACCATCCGTGCGATTGAAAACCGCCTGGATCTCGCCTCGCAGTTGTTCGAAACCTCAGTATCGCGCGCCATGGCCGGCCGGATCGACATCGCCCGGCGCACCGGCCATTCCTGCCTGTTCGGCTCACCGGCCGGCGAGGGAAAGACTTCAGGTGGCATCCTCTACCAGATCGCCAACCCCAGCAGTATCTACTTCAAGCTGTCCGGCACCGACCGCGACAGCGGCGCGATCAACTCGCACCTGTGGGACACGCTGCGCAAGAGCGACTGGAGCGATAACGTCAAGCGATGGACCGTCATGGTTGATGCCGTCAAAGGCTCGCAGCGCGCTATCATCTGCGACAACGCGCACCGGCTCGACACCTCGGGACGCAACGCCCTGTTTGATTTCAGCGAGGACACCGGCTGCCCGGTGATCTTCCTGGCCAACCCGGAAATCCTCGAACTCATCAAGCGCAACGACCAGCAGCACAGCCGCATCGGTGTCTACACCGACTTGCGACTGTCCGAGGCCGAACTGCCCGAGGTCTCGCGCCGCATCGCCGCCCAACTCAGCAACGAGGAAACCGCCGAGGAAATCTCCGACCTGGTCGCCTTCGTCGCCAGCAAGCCCGGCCGCCTGCGTGCGGTTCGCATGCACGTGATCCTCACCCAGGAGCTGCGCACCAAGAACCCCAAGATGGACGCCCGCGCCGCATTCCGCACCGCCCACCGCAACCTGGTCAGCGATTACGCCCTGCCCTCCGATTGATCTATGTGTAACCAAGGCCTATTCGACTTCTCCGCCAAACCGGCAGCGCCGGTGGGGGAAGTCGAATGCCTGGTCGCCTGGCTCCGCCATCATGGAGGATTTCATACCGCGCGCGTGCTCTGCGAAGCTCTCAACCTAACCGACCGCAAGATCCGCCAACTCGCTGAAGCCTCGGACGGCCTAATCGTTTCCGGTCCCGGATCACCTGGCTATTGTTACATCGACCACTGCCCCGCCGAGAAGCTCGCCCACATCGCCGATACCCTGCGCTCGCAGGCCCGCTCGATGCTATCGCGCTCCATCCGCCTGCGCCGCCGCGCCCACTCCATCATTGCCTGACCCATGAAATTAAGCCCACGCATCGCCCTCGGCCTGGCCATTTCCGGGGCCACCCTGGAACCAGGGAAAACCCGCAGCCGAGTCGAGATAGCCGCCTAGCCGGGACGCTGAAAAACCACCTCTCAGTCCAAGACATCCTGCATCCATAACAATCCCATACCATGCCAACCATGCCCACTACTAAGCCCCGCCTGCAAGACAAATACAAGCACCGCAATGCCCGCTGCACCGCGGACCGCCTGCGCCCAGAACAAACCGCCGCGGGCAAGACGTGGGAAGTCTATATCGGAATCATCCAGGTCGTTATCATCGGACCTGGCGAAAATCAGTGGTATCCGGTGAGCCGCGGCAACTACGGCGGACCGGTTGGAACTCCCGAGGAGCGCCTGATAGCTGATCGCACCGTTGCCATCCTCAACGCCAATCACCCGAGCGGGGATGGGGTCACCAAGGCCACCATCACCATGATCCTTAAAGACATCTCCCTGGGTGTGACCAAACTCTAATCGTATCCACCATGAAAAAGAACACCACCCTCGCAACCGCCGAAAAGCGCGTCATCAACGCCGAAATCAAAACCATCACCGCCGTACGCCGCAAAATCATCGCGGACTGTAACCGCGAGATCAAACACATCAACCAGTCCATGCGCAAACTCAACTCCGACCACAGCCGCGCCATCCGCGCTACCGACCGCGAAACCGCCGCCATCGACCACCGCCTTGGCATCCTCAACGGCCGCCTCTGATCAATCCATAATCCTAAATCCCCAAATGACACCCCAACAGATTTCCCAGGACATCGAGCGCGGCCTCGACCTCCGCGCCTCGATCAAATCCGCCCAGGTCGAACTCAAAGCCATCGAGAAGCGACTCGAATCGGCCGGCCTGGAAGGCGATCAAATCCCGCTGCAGGAAAAGGAACGCGAGGGCCGCCAGTTCCTCGCCCGCTCGCCCAAGCTCAACCTGATCGTGCCGGTCGTGTTTGAGAGCGACCAGATCGTGGCATCCTTCTCACCAGACAGCGATATGCATCGCGTAATCGAACAGTTCTCACTAGGACAGTTGCCAAAGTTTTTCAGCTACGTTCCCAAGTTTGACCGTATCCAAAAGGACGGCCAGGCATACCGAAAAACCGCGCGCGAGATCCTCGGTTCGACGGCTCCGGCATTTATCTCCGCGAGTCTGCAGCGCGACAAAGCCGGTATCCCAAAGAGCCGCACCATCATCGCCTGGGATAACGCCAAACCCATTGACCAGGTCCCCGCCTGATTTCGGCCCGCAGGGGCCGGCGCGGTTTAGCCTCCGCAGCGTTCATCATGCCGGCCCCTCACCCCCTCCCTAAACTCCCTATCCCATGGC
>JAYSPI010000038.1:0-15192 GCA_043722215.1 Prosthecobacter sp. | reverse complement strand
AGCCAGAGGTCAAGGAGCCCCATCGACTCCAAGTCGATGAACACGTTGGCATCCTTGACGGCGACTTTCATGCTTCAATCCACCGGTTGATACAGCTCTCCCAGTTCGGGAAGCGAGATTCCTAGCAATCCCGCCGCTTTAGAGGGCGTGATGAGCTCCTGAGCCAAGGCCCGCAACACCAACAGCTCGAAGCGGCTCGATTTCTCATCGCCTACCCACGTGCCCGGCTCATTGATGTTCCAGTGGTTCTTGTTGGCCACGATGCAATACGTCTTGTACCGCCCCGGCGAGACCAGCCCGAGGTTGCTGGCACGCTTCATGACGGCCGCCACGGACATGCCCCACTCCAGCTTGATGGCAATCAGTTCGTTGAGGGAAATCTTGATCCGGTTCACGCCAAAACGTTCCTCGAATGGCTCCCGGGGGATCAAAAACGCACCGGCAAACCAATGACACCATCCTTCCTTCTGCTTGTGGGTCAGTGAATCCGGCAACTTCAGATAAAGATGCCCAAGTTCGTGGATAGCGGTGAAACGGAAGCGTGGCAGGTCGAGATTCTTTCCATCCAGCCAGCGTTTCGACAGGGCGATGACAGGCACGCGCTTGTCGCCGTCCGTTGCAAACGCGGAAAAACCATCAAAACCCTCTTCATGCGCCAGGGTCTTTACCTTCACGCCGTGGGTTTCCAGCATCACATGGACATTGGGAATCGGGTTCATACCCAATTCCCAAGCCTCGCGCAGATCCTTCGCCGCCTTCTCGATGGCGTCCGGCAGTATCTCCACCGGTTTTTCGCTTAAATCCACGCAGCCGAGAGGTTCCGCGCTCATGCCGAGAATCCGTTCGATTTCCAGATAGCGCTCGAAGAACTCGTAGGCTTGCTCCTCCAGTCGTTTCCGGCCCTTTTCTCCGAGCTTCGTCTGGCTCCGGTATTCCACCGTCTCCAGCTTCAGCCCGTCTTTCTTGAAAAAGTAATCCGGGCGCAGCTTCAGCAGCCGGGAGAGTCGGGCAAGCTGCTTGCTGTCCGGGCAGGCCTCGCCTGATTCAAACTTGGCAATCTGCGTGTGCGAGGGTTCACCACCGAGCAAGTCGGCGAGGGCACGGAGGGACAGCCCGGCCATCAGACGGGCCCGGCGAATGCGGTCGCCCATCCGGGCGGGCGGGGAAGACGTGTCAGAAGCATCACTCGCTCCATCCTTCCCGGATGAAGCGGAGGCGGATTTCATAGGCATGGTTGGATGGGGAAGCGGCTGGCTCGTCGTCACGGGGAGCGGGACTCTCCCGGCAACACCGGTCCAGTCTGGGATCGCTTGCTGGCTGCGTTTACACTATTGACATTTTTTCATAATCTGTAAAGATTCATCTCAAGAAAAACGGAGTCCTGCAAGACTCCGCTCTTCCCAACCTCTGGATCGACGGGCCTCCGTTTCCGGGGCGTCACCTATCGGGCTGTTCGTCATTCTGACGAGTCATGAACAGCAAATGCCGACGGGGGCCGTCAAGCAATTCCGCTTCGAGGCACAACCCCAAATTGAGTAGAAAGGCAACACAACAACATGGCAACGAATCCACCCAAAGGAGACGGACACCGTAACGGGCAAGTTCGCGAGCGTTCGCAAACGTTAAATCCCCGCACGGACCAATACGTCAAACGCGATACGAACACGGGCCGCTTCATGGATGTAAAGTCCGATGGCACCCCGTTCAAGGGCGTCCGCAAGGAAAGTAAATAACCCCAACCCAAGCCGTCCCCGAAAGGGGGCGGCTTTTTCATGGCCATAAACCAACATTGCAGCTTCGGCGATGCACACTGCCCCGCGACTAAGGCTGTTGGGCTCCATTTCGACCGGATTGCCCAAAAAATGACCGCAGCGTGGAGGTTTCAAAGGAGAGCTGGGCGGAGAAGATGAAGCAATCCAGAATGGAGGAGGCGGCAAGAGTCGAAAACCGTTGATACTTTACGGATACTTTTCGTTGCAGAAACCTGCATTTTTCGTCATTCCGTTGCAGACATCTGCAACCCTCGTTTGACGGAAACCCTTGTAAATAAGGGATTTAGATGGCTCCGGCGGTAGGGATCGAACCTACGACCTAGTGATTAACAGTCACCCGCTCTGCCGCTGAGCTACACCGGAATTGGCATCTTTGCAGACGCGGGCGGAAGATGGGATTGCAGCTGGTTGCGTGGCAAGGAAAAAGTCATGGCAGATTAAAATTGCGTAGACAGAGTGGGTATTCAGCCACCCGCGGCGAGAGTGACGATTTCGATTTTGGCACCTGGGACGACCCAGGTATTGGTGTAATCGCGGGGGAAAACTGCGACTTCGTTGAGTTCGACGACGACGGGTTGACCGGCGAGGTCGAGGTGTTCGAGCAGGCGGTCGAGCAGGATGGCGTCCTGGATGGGATGGGGAGCGCCGTTGAGGGTGATGGTCATTTCCACTGGGTGAGTTGTTCGGGGAACGGGCAGTCGGCACAATCGGAGCGATCTTCGAGGCAGAAGTCCTGATAGACCTGGAGCAATGCCTGGTGGTGGCAGAGGCGGCGGGTCCAGGGTTGAGCGGCTTTGAGGGAGCCAAAGAGGCGTAGGGCGCAGCGTTTCACCTTGTCGTTGGGCGCGGAGTTGCGCAATTTTTGGTAATCGCGCGACGACATGCGGCCCTCGAGGATGGCGAGCGGGGCGAGGTGGTTGGCGACGAGTTCGAGCGCTTGAGCGCGGCCAAAGACGGCCACGCGCCGGGCAGCGGCGGCGGACGTCAGGGTGTGGCGGGTGGCCCAGAACGGATGGTCGAGGGAGTGCAAAAAATCGACGAGCGGCGTCACGGCGAACGGGCTAGCGAAGGCCAGGTGGCGGTAGTGGGGCCAAGCGTGAACGAGGGCAGCGAGGGCACCAACGCGGCGATGGGGGTGGTTGGCTGGGCGCTGGCCGTGGGTTTGCCAGGGGATCGAGTGAGTGCCGGTGACTTCGAAGCGTGCGCGGCTTTTCCACCATCGGTCCCAGAGGTCGCGTAGATACTCGCGGGTGTCGGCGGGTGCGTGTTCGTGGAGGTCGGGGGCGAGCAAGCCGGCGGTGCCAAACAGGACGGCCTCGGCGGCATCCCCCTCGTCGCGCAACAACGCGAGCGGCGCGCGCTGGGCTAGCAGGCGCATGGCGAGCGCGTTACCGCGGTAGCCGAGGGTTTCGGCGCTGGCTTGAAACAAGGCGGCATCGCGGCCATGAGCGTCGGCGGTTTTGAGCCAACGAGCAGCTTTCAGGCTGGCTCGATAGTGGGCGGCCTCGTTGAGCAGGCTGGTGAGTGCTGCGGCGGTGAGATGTTTCAACGGATAGAGGCAGCGCCCGGGATGGGCGATGGCGACCTCGCGCGGCGGACGGTTGAGCGCGTCGGCGAGTTGTGTGGCGGTGATGACGACCTGAGGGACCTCACGATGGTCGCAGGTGTGGATGAATGAGCGGCGAGCGTCGGCGGTGAAGACCACGTGGAGCACCACCTCACGGAACGCCGGATTCGTGGCGTGGCCGTGGGCCACCCACGCGCCGGAAGCTGGGTCAATCTCCAGCGGGCCGGCATGTAAATGGCCGGCGATTTGCACGGCGGCGTGGATAAAATCCGGGCCGGCGCAGCGGTTCCACTCGCCGAACTGGACGATACGAACTGCCTGGCCGGCGGTGGTACGGAACTCGCGGCCGAAGGCTCCGGCGAACCAGAGTGCCTGGAGTTCCAACTCGGTAGGCAATGCGCTGACGGAGGTTTCAGCGAAGGCGAGCGGCGGGTGCCAGATTGATTCTAACAAATATCCGTAAGTCATGTGGGCGGTTCAGGGAAATCAGGGTGATCTCATCGCGGGGACACGGTGGATTTGCTAGTGGGGGTCGGCGTGGCCGGTGGTGCGGGCGGAGGTTCTAGGATATTGAGCCACCCTTGGAGGGCGTCGGCTTCGGGGATTCCGCCGTAGCGGATGCGGGCGTCGTGCAGGGCGCGCGCGGCCACCTCCTTGCGACCGGCGGCGCGGTCGATGGCAATCAGGTTAAAATCCTGGCGCCGCTTGTCGGTGGGCGTTAGATAGGCGGCCTGCGCGCTGTGAAACCGCTCGGCGGCCTCGGCGGTGAGCCCCTGACGCAGGAAGTCGAGGGCCAGAGCCTCGAAGAGCACGCCGCTGGCGGTGCGTTGGGCGGCTAGGTCGAGTTGTTTCCGGAGTTGGGCGGGATCATCGTGCCAGCGCAAGGAAGCGGCGCGCAGGGCGCGAAAGTCATTATCTGCGGGCCGGAGCAGGCCACCGCCATCCAGGTGTTTGAACGGCTGATAGAGAGGATCGCCGAGCACCACCGCTTGCCACGAGGTGACCGGCATCGCTTTCCAGCAAGCCTCCACCCAGCAATCGCCAGCTAACAACCGCTGTTGAATGATACCGAAGTCATGGGTGAGGTGAAGATACGGTTCATAAACATTACCAACCGTGACGGCGGCACCCTTTTCGAGCAGTGGCGCACACCAATTTTGGGTCGGGTTGGTGAGTTGTTGGGCGCTGAACGAATGGAGATGGATGGCCACGGCCCCTGGACGGAACCTGAAGGCGGGGTTGAGAAATGGGCCGCTCACATGCCAATCGTACCAACCGAAATAAAGCGCGGCGTCCCCCATTGGATAGTTCGTTGGCAGGGTGTCGTTAAACCGATCGACCACGGTGGGGATCCCTGCGTGTTGGTTGGCGGTGACCACCGCCTCGAGCCATTGGTCACCTAGCGGAAATTTGTTCGCAATATCCACGTACGCCATCCCCCACAACCCGGATTTTTCGGTTTCCAGGGCGTCGCGGATCATCCGCTGGCAAGTGGCGATGGACGCGGCGTCAATTCTGGCAGTGAGCACGAGGAACGGTAAATCCGTCTTCATGAGCGGCTGGCTCGATTGATAGAACTTGTTTTGCAGGACGCCATCCAGCGGCAGAGTGTCCACGCCGAACATCGCGAGTTCTGAGTCCACAGATGCCTCGTCACGACCGACAAACGGGTTCGGCGGGGGGGCCGGAGCGGTGGCTTGGGTCGGCGGGGGGGGGGCAGGCCGCGGAACCGCTTGAATCCGCAGTGGCACGCCGCGCAGGGTGACTAGGACGCGGATTTGATTGGTGACCGGCACGGTGAGGCCGGCGGCATCGCGCGCGCGCCGCCACCACCCACGGCGGTCAAACTCCGCTTGCAGCGGCTTGCGGATCGATTTTTCGTAGTCCGCGCGGGAAATATCGGGCGTCACCGGCATCGCTAGGGGGATGAGATTTTGGGTTGGGATTGCGCGTGCGGCGCAATAAAATTCCGCGAGTTGGCGGGATTCCGGGACGGCGGAGTTGTAGAGAATTGCCACGGCAGAGGGCGGCAGCGTATCCGCCGCCAGCGGTGCCACCAGCGCCCGCAGAGCCATGACCAGAACAAGAACACGCATCGCGGGAAGATGCAGTGAGCCCGCCTGACATGCAAGACTACAGCGTGTCAAAGGTCGATGCACAGACCATCCCATGCCACCCGCACCCCTGCAGGCAGGCGTGCGTCAAGCAAGGAGTGGTCGTTTTCATGACCGAGGTGCGTCAACCAAGCCTCGCCCGCCTCGACCTGGTGGATGGCTGCGAGCGCCTCATCTAACGAAAAATGGGTAGGATGCGCCTGCGGCCTTAGCGCATCGACGACTAACACATCCACCCCACGGAGCCGTTGCATCGTGGTGGCGGGGATGCGCTTTACATCTGGCAGATAGGCGATGCTACGGGCACCGGGGTATTCAAACAATAACCCGATAGTGGTGACGGCAGCGTGCTCGACGGGTAGCGGGGTGATTTTGAGATCCTGATAGAAAAAAGGTCCTGTGATCGTGCACGGATGGGGTTTCACATATCCGAGGTGGATATTTTCGGACGCGAACGCCCAGCCAAACATCGTCTTCAGGGTGGCCAGGCAGTCGTCCGTGGCATGCAGCGGTAGGGGTCCGTGCTTTTTCCAACAGAAGGCCCGCAACTCGTCAAATCCCACCACATGATCCATGTGCGCATGGGTGTAAACCACGGCATCAATCGCGTTCAGGCCCGCGCGCAACGCTTGGGCCCGCAGGTCCGGCCCGGAATCGACGAGCACGGTCACCTCCCCTGCCCGGACCAAGGCCGAGGACCTGAGGCGCTGGTTGCGGGGGTCGTTGGATAGGCAAACCGCGCACTGGCAGCCGATGACGGGCACGCCCGTTGAGGTGCCAGTGCCTAGCAATGTTAATGATAAATTCGCCACGCGCGGCAGCATAGACGCCGCAATCCCCGCGCGCAACCCTCTGGCAGCTCGTCTCGCCCGATGCCGCCATCGAACTACTCATTGAAAGCACCCAGATCACAAGTTAGGCAGGAACGACTGGCGTTTCATCTAGCAGGATTGACAACCGTTTGATCGCCAAGCAGCTGCCAGTTTCGGTATCGATATCCATGATGGCACCGCACAGGCGGACCGGGCCTTTGGCGACTGGGAAGCGGGTAGGCATTGCGCTTTTGAACCGCCACACGACCGATTCGATGCTACGGCCGAGTACGGACTCGGAGGGGCCGCACATCCCCGCATCCGTTAGATATCCGGTTCCACCGGGGAAAATTGTTTCGTCGGCGGTTTGCACATGGGTGTGTGTGCCGAGCACCGCCGAGACCTTGCCATCGAGCAAGCGACCCATGGCGATTTTCTCGCTGGTGGTCTCAGCGTGCATATCAACGATGATCACGGCCACCCCGTCGGCGCGCAGGCGAGCCGCTTCGAGTTCAGCGGCCACAAATGGGTTTTCGAGTGGTGGCTGGATGAACGTGCGGCCCTGGAGTTGGATCACGGCGACGCGGCCTTTAGCGGTATCGAGGACGACGCTACCGTTGCCCGGGGTGCCCTCTGGATAGTTGAGTGGCCGCAGCAACCGCGGCTCGGTGGGAAAATAACTCACGATTTCCTCTTGGTCCCAGACATGATCGCCCGTGGTGACGACGGCGGCACCGGCCCGCAGTAGGTCGATGGTGATCTTGGGAGTGATCCCTTTGCCACCTGCGGAGTTCTCTCCATTGACGATCATGAAGTCGATTTCCTCTAACTGTTTGAGGAGGGGCAGTTGCTCGATCACCGCTTTACGGCCGGGTTCACCAACAATATCACCTAGAAACAAAATACGGATCGCAGACATGGTAATGAAGCGGGGCTATGATGCATCCCCGTGACGAGCATCCACACTCACCGCCCGCCGACAACCCAATTCCCTGGGGGCCGGCGCATCCGCGGCATCCTCGGGGGGGGGCGCCGCCAGGTCGGCGCGCGCTCTACTAGTCTAACTGCGGGACTCACTGAAGGTGAGGCCCAACTCGTTGGCTAGTCGGGTAATTTTTGGGCGCTCACGAGGCTCGATCAAGGTGATGGATATCCCCTTCTTACCGGCGCGGGCAGTGCGACCGCTGCGATGGGTGTAGTATTCCATCTGCTCGGGGAGTTGATGCTGAATCACAAATGCCAAGTCGGCGACGTCGATTCCGCGGGCGGCGACATCGGTGGCGATGAGGAACTGGACGCGTTCTTTTTTGAATGAGCGCATCACGGTATCGCGTTCTTTCTGGGTGAGGTCGCCCTGCAGCACCTCGACCGGGAACCCGAGCTTGGTCAATTGCTTGCCGAGAATGATGGCACCCGCCTTGGTACGGCAGAAGATCAAGCCGCGATCCTGGCGCTGTCGTTTGAGGAATCTGGCGATGAAGTCAGTCTTTTCATCGCGGCTGCAAATGGCAAATTGGTGATCGATATCGCGATTGACCACATGGCCTTTATCGATTTTGAGCGTCTGCGCCTTGGCCGACATGCAATCCTTGATCAACACTTGTATCGCATCGGGAAAGGTCGCGGAAAACAACCAGGTGCTACGGCGGGCGCGTGTCAACGCAAAGATCTTCACCAATTCCTTTTTAAACCCCATGCTCAACATTTCATCCGCCTCATCCAACACCAGGTGTTTCACCCCGACCAGTGTGAGCGCTCTGCGCTGGATTAAATCCAGCAGCCGCCCTGGCGTGGCAACCACGATCTGCGTCGGACGCTGGAGGGCGAGTACCTGACGGTCAATGTTATCGCCACCGCTAAGCACCTCGACAAAGATTTTTCTATCAGCGAACTTGGTATAACGGAAAAGTTGTTTGCCAATTTGCTTCGCGAGCTCGCGGGTGGGGGCGATGATCAAGCTCTGGATCCCTTCGATCTTGGGGTCGATTTTCATGAGCATGGGCAGACCAAAGGCAGCGGTCTTGCCGGTACCGGTCTGCGCCTGGGCAATCAAATCGCCGCCGTTCTGAAGCAAAAAAGGGATCGCTTTTGCCTGAATCTCCGTCGGCGTGATGATGCCGAGTTCATGCAGGCCTTGGATCAGATCTGCGGAAATCCCGAGTGCTTGGAATGTGTTCAAGGTGTGAGTGAGTGGATGCCCCGCCGAAATCAGCGGGCCGCCACCATGACCCGGGCGCCGGATCATGCAAGCCTCGGCGTGCGACTCAGCGTGGGATGGCTGGCGCGCCCAGCGTGGCGTGAGCTAGGTTTTTAGACGGTGGCAGGTCGGCGGCAATCCCAGCGAGGGTGGGTTCTGGGCTTGAATCATTGGGCGTGGGCGGTTATCGCGAGCGAGTGCTGACTTGCAAACGCCTTGATGAACTCGCCGCGCTCGGGGAGCCGCTGCATCTAGCGATGGGTGTTTTCGATGGTGTACACGCCGGCCACCAGGAACTCATCACCCGTGCGGTGCGGGCGGCGGCCAGGGACGGTGGCCTCGCAGGCATGCTCACCTTTGACCCACATCCCATCCGGATCTGCGCGCCCGGCAAGGCGCCGGCCTCACTGCTTGAAACGCTCGATCACAAAGCACGCATCGTGGGCGACCTCGGCATCGGCGTTTTCATTCCGCTGCACTTTGATGCGACGTTCGCCGCCATGGAGGCGTCCGAGTTCATCGCGCGTCTGACGACCGCCCCGATTCGCACGCTGGTAGTGGGTGAGGATTGGCGCTTCGGTCATGGGCGGCGTGGTGATGTGCCGTTGCTGATGCGTGCGGCGGCCAGGCACGGATTCCGCCTTGATGCGGTGCCGCCGGTGATGGTCGATGGCGAGCGCATCAGTAGCACTCGGATCCGCCAGGCGATCCGCGATGGCAACCTCGAGGCCGCCGCCCACATGCTCAACCGTCCCTACTCGGTCTGCGGAACCGTCGTCCAAGGCCAACACCTCGGACGCTCACTCGGGTGCCCAACCGCCAATCTCGCTACTGGCGACAGCCAATTACCTCCCGACGGCGTGTGGGCGGTACGCGTCAGCGACAGCGATGGCCAGCCGTGGGCGGGAGTCGCCAACCTAGGGGTGCGCCCGACCCTCGGCGGCTCGACCCGCGTACTGGAAGTGCATCTATTCGATTTCAGTGGCGACCTCTACGGGCGCTCGCTCGAAGTTGAATTTGCCGAATTGCTGCGGGGTGAAATCAAGTACCCGACGCTGGATGCACTGCGGAGCCAGATTTCAAAGGACATGGCAGTGGCCCGCGAGGCCCTGGCATAACCTCGCCATCAAAACGCATCTTGACAGGGTAACTATTCAAGAGAACACTCTTCGCGTGAACATTATCAAACCCATTGTTGACCGCATCCTCCCACTGCTCGAACAGACCTTCCCGACCCGCTTCCGCCGCAGAATCACCCGCCCACGCACCCCGGAAACCCAACTCGAATTCACCTGGCATTCCAAAAGATGAATTTTCTGGATTTTACGCTTACGCTTGCCGCCTAACCCTCCTATACGTCCACGCAAGCATTCGCATGGAGACTTTCAAACCTAGTTTTTCAATCCTCAGCCGGGTCGCCTTGCTGGCCACCGCCTGTCTAGCAGGCACGCTGACTGCCGGTGAACCCCCGCACCACCAGCCAAGCGCCACCACCGGCGAGGAGGTTCGGGAACTCCTACGCAAAGGAGACGAGGCGTACCAAGCAGAACGCTACGCTGAAGCGGCGGAAGCGTACGCAGGAGCGCGCGAAATGATCGCAGACACGGCGGAGGCGGCTGAACTACGGGAAGCCACCACGACGCGCTACGTGCAAGCCTGCGTCGAACAAGCGCGGCGACTTTCCGTCAATGGCGATATCGCTGGAGCAAAGGCCAGTGTCGAGCGAGCTCTCACGTCCAGCGTCGCACCTCACGATCCGGCCGCCCTCGCGATGCGCGACCAACTCGACGATCCGATTCGCACCAATCCGGCGCTCACCGCCGAACACGCGAAGCAAGTGGATCACGTGCGCCGTCTGCTCTACACCGCCGAGGGAGCTAGCAATCTAGGTAAATTGGATGAAGCGAAGAAGGCTTACGAAGCGGTGTTGCGGATTGATTCTACCAACACGGCGGCGCGCCGAGGGATGGAACAAGTGGCGGCAGCCCAGCACGGGTATCACAACGCCGCCCGCGATCACGCACGCGCCGAAATGCTCAGCCAAGTGGACGCGAGCTGGGAAACCCAAGTACCGGCAGCGGAACTCGGCGCTGGCCTGGGCGAACTGGGTGGTGTGACCAGTCGCCTGAATCAGGCGACTGTGGCGGCGAAGTTAGCGCGCATCATGATTCCAAAAATCGCCCTGGATCAGGCGTCTCTTGAGGAATCCTTGGAGTTTCTACGTGCCCGCGCGGCGGAATACGACACGCAGGAAAGCGACCCAGCACGCAAGGGGGTGAATTTCACGGTGAATCTGGGGCCCCCTGAATCGGCGATCGCCAAAAGCATTCGAGCAGCCCGCTTCAACCTCCGCTTAGGGCAAGTGCCACTTTCTGAGGTTCTCAAATACCTTACGGACATCACTCACACCGAGTTCACCACCGACGAATACTCGGTGCTCATCACGGCGGCAGGCGCCAGCTCCGGAGAATTGGTGTCACGAAGCTACCGCGTACCCCCGGATTTTATTTCCGGATTAAACAACAATAGCGGTGCCAGCGAGACCAAGGATGACCCGTTTGCAGCAGCACCCACCAAGGGGGGCTTGCTCACGACACGGCTCAGCGCGCAAGACGCGTTCGCGAAGCAAGGCGTCCAGTTTCCCGCCGGTGCCAGCGCCAGCTACAGCGCCGCCACCAACACGCTGCGCGTCGTCAACACGGCGACCAACCAGGATGTGATCGAGCAGATCGTCGGAGCCATGACCCAAACCGAGCCGGTGATGATATCGGTGCGCGTGACCATGATCAAAACCGAGCAGACGAACCTGACGGAACTGGGCTTCGATTGGCTGGTCACCCCGATGGCAATCAATGCCGACCACTCGGTTTTTGCGGGCGGTGGCACGGTGGGCAACGCGCAAGGTCGCACAAATGCCGACTTTGTCAGTCCGGTTCAAGGCACCCCGATCGGCGGCGTACCGACGGTTCCAGCTGCCCCGGTCAACCCGGGAGTGATGACCAACGGTCTGCGATCCGGGGACACCGCCATCATCCCCGCCGGGATCGACGAAATGCTCAACAACCCGGATCGCGGGAAGCAGCAGGTGTCGGTGGCCCCGGGAGTCATGGCTGTGACCGGGCTGTTCGCTGATAACCAAGTGCAAATGGTGATGCGCGGTCTCAATCAGAAAAAATCCGTGGACGTCATGGCCCGGCCATCGGTCGTCACACGCAGCGGTCAGGCGTCGAAAGTTGAGTTGGTGAGGGAGTTCATTTACCCGACGCAATATGAGCCCGCACAAGTCCCACAAACGACGTCGTCCACTGGGACCTCTCCCGTCACGCCGGCCACGCCGACCGACTTCCAAAAGCGCGACGTGGGCATCACGTTAGACGTTCTACCGGTGGCAGACGCCGACAAACGCTACATCGACATCACCCTGAGCCCGTCATTCAGCGACTTCAACGGGTTCGTCAACTACGGGAGTCCGATCAACTCGACGCAGAACACGCTCTTAGGCACCAAGACGACGGAGATCTCCACCAACGAGATTCTGATGCCCATCTTCAATGTCCAGAAACTCGCCACCCAGTTAACGGTGGCCGATGGCGGGACCATTGTGCTGGGCGGATTGATGCAGGAACGCGTGCAAAACGTGGCCGATCGGGTGCCATTTTTTGGGAGTTTGCCGGTATTTGGGCGTTTATTCCAGTCCACGGCCAAGCAACCAGTGACCACCGCCATCGTCTTTTTGGTTCACGTTGAACTCGTGGACCCCACCGGTCGCCCGTATCGCGATCGCTGAGATTTGATGACCCGCGCCTACCTATTCATGTCCCACATGTCCGCCCCCAGCGAACCTGAAAAATACTCCATCGATGAAATGATGGAGCGCCTAAAAAATCAAGCGGCGCAGGATTCATCGGCGGATCATGAGTTGGTAACCCGAGCGGATGGCAGTCAGGCGATCCGCGTGCGCAAGCGCAAGCGGCGGTCGGAACAACCGCACCAGGACAGACGCCGCAAGTCCCTGCGCACCCGGATGCTTCAAGTGTCCGGGGTGCTCGTCTTACTGCTGCTCGTGATCGTGCTTGCGGGCGCAGCGATCGTCTTCGCAAACAGTGCGCCTTTCCGCCAGCAAATCTGCGAGCAAATCACCCGCAGCAGCGGGGCTAGCGCCGAACTGGAGCAATTCCGGATGAACCCAACCAGCGCCAACATCGGCCGCGTCACACTCGCGTGGCCGGAAGCCAGCGCACTCCAGCAGTTGACGCTCACCACCGTCACCGCCCAAATCTCACCCTCAAGTTTCCTGGGCCAATCGCTCAGTGGGGATGACGTGACGGTTGCTGAGGGCAGCTTGATTCTGCGCACCAACCCAGCACCCGCCACCTCGCAAAGCACGCCCCCCAGCGCGAGCCACCGACCCATCAATTTCAACCGCTACGCCATCACCAAAACTCAGGTTTTGCTGGGAGAGTCCACGGCTCCACTCGTCCACATGCAAAATGCCGAGTCCTCGTTTTCGCCGGTGACAGTCAATGACCGCGCACAGCTGCTGCTCAGCGGGGGTGACGTGACGATTCGCGGCTGGCCGAAATTGCGAATGGACCGTTCGCACATCGAGTTTCGCGGCTCAGAGATGGACATTGTCAGCATGCGCCTGCGTCACCCAAACGACCGCCAAGGCACACTTGAGCTCAGCGGCACCGTGGTCCCCCACACCATCCAGGACACCTCGCGATTCGCCATCCACCTCGAATCCTACCTGCTTTCGGGCCTTGCTGGCCCTGAGCTAGGACGATTGATTACAGGGCGGATCGATACCCACGCCGACGATACGGGCAATTTACTGACCTTGAGGTTGGGTCACGAGCCGAGCCTAACGCTCACTGCAGCGTTTCACAACTCGCCCGCATCGGCCCTTGAACTGAGTGGATTTCCATTTCTCTTTGGTCTCGCCCAGACGATTGGAGACGATTGGTTTGAGCATCCAGTGTTTGATAACGCAGGAAGTGGCGCGATCCAAATCACCAACGGGCAAGTGGTCCTCCGCGATCTGGCGATTGAAACCAAGGACCGCCTGGCGGTGCGGGGCGCGCTGACGATGACCTCCGACCGCAAGCTCAGCGGCACGCTCGATATCGGCGTCGCCACCGCGATGATCCAAGCGTCCAAGAGTCACCGCATCCTGGACTCATTGTTCAGCCCGCCAACAGAAAATTTCCGCTGGCTCACGCTGAAAATCGGCGGCACGGCCAGCGCCCCAACCGATAACTTCAAGGAGTTGTTCCAGGCGACGGTGCCAGCCATCCCAACCAATTCCGACGCGCAAGTCCCCACCTTCGAGGAACTCACCCGGCCGAAATAAACCTCCCCTGAATCCCCTATCGGCGACGGGGGAGTGGCGCTAAAAAATTTGCAAATGATTGAAGATGGACATGGTGTTTTCGATGGTCCTCGTTCATCGTTTCCTACGGATAGGCAGATGATTTTGCCGTCCATTCATACCAACCAATAACACCATGCAAACCGCCAACGTCAACCTGCCGATCACCGTCACCGTACGGCACGAACAAGTGACTGATGCTCTCCGCCAGCACGCTCATCGAAAAATCGAAAGCCTGCATCTCGACTACCCGCGGATCATCGAAGCGAAGGCCATCCTCGACGTGCAAAAAAACCGCCACGTCGCTGAAATCATTCTATTTTGCGCCAACCACATCACCATCGAGGCGCACACCGAAGGGAAGGACATGTATGCCGCCCTCGACGAAACGATCGAAAAAATTGCGCGGCGGATGCGCAAACACAAGACACGCCTGCTCAAAACCCACCGGCCCCATCGCAACGAATCGATCCGGCACTTGGATGAGCGTCACTTCCGCGCCGAAGCATTGGATCATCCAGAAAACGCTGAAGCCGACCCAATCCCGTACATCATCTATCCCGACCATTACGCGATTCGCTCGATGTACAAGGAAGACGCCATCATGCAGCTCGAACTCTCCGACCGGCCCTTCGTGCTCTACAAGAACGCACGCCGCGATTGTCTGACGATCGTGTACCGCCGGAAAGACGGCGAATACGCCGCCCTCGACATCCAAGAGCCAAAGCCCTGAGTCCCGAGGTTTCACCTTCAGGGCCGACCGGGATCACCCCCGGTCGGCCTTATTCTTAGCTAGGCCATTGACCCGAAAAATTGACCCAACTCGCCCCTTTACAAGCTAGCGGACGCCCCCCATAGTCCCGCGCCCATGACTTTAGCTGCGATTGACTGGCTCCGCATTAGTATCAACCTCCTGGAGGTTGTTTTCGTTATTGGCTGCCTGCTGATGATTTTACTCATCCTGATGCAACGTCCAAAACAGGAAGGCCTCGGCGCTGCCTTCGGAGCCGGCGTCACCGACCAGGTCTTCGGAGCACGCACGACGAACGTCCTGCAACGCGGCACCGTCTATCTCGCGTCCATGTTCTTCATTCTGGCACTCACCCTCGCCGTGCTCATCGGCCACAAGAACAAGCAAACCAGCCTGCTCGCTCCAAAAAAACCCGCAACCCAGGCGGAGGCCGCTCCACCTGACGCCCCACAACCCACCCAGCCCAAATCTCTCAGCACCGAGCTGCCTGCTGATGACAGCGCTCCGGTCGAAACCGCACCAGCCGCACCAGCCGCACCAGCCGCACCAGCCGCACCAGCCGCACCAGCCGCACCAGCCGCACCAGCCGCACCAGCCGCACCAGCCGC